>JBAQGL010000061.1:0-4827 GCA_049287785.1 Candidatus Dormiibacterota bacterium
GGCTCAACTTGATCCTGTTGATCGGTGCGGTGGTAGCGACCGTCGCGGCCGTGACCTCGCTGGCGCTCATCCGCGAACGTGACTTTGTCAGCACGGTGGAGGCGGGGGAGACGCAGCTGCACGCAGCCGCGTGACGTTCCGTCTCGCTCACACGCCGTCGAATCCGGCGCGGTACCACGGCGTCCTGGGGTGACGATGCCGCATCGGAGACGCGGCATTTGGGACCGCCGGGTAGCCTGGATCCGTGCCCCGCAGCCCCTCGACCTCGCGAATCGCCGCAATCGTGGCCATCACGGTGTGCCTGGCGGCCGTCATTCCGCTGGTGAGCATCGAGACCTCCCTGCTGATTGCGCCCGCGCAAAACGTCGAGGCTGCGGGGCAGTCACTTGCGCTGAGTGCAGGACCTGCGGCATCGACGTCTGGGCCGGGGACCCTCGAGCTCTTCGGTCAGTCGATTCCCACCACACAGCAGTTCTCCGGCCCCATCAGGCCGCGGCTGCTCTGGGCGGAGGTCACGCACTACGACGAGTTGCTGCTCGCGCTGCGCGAGCCACAGCATCTCGGGCAGGACCTTCGCAACGGTTGGAGCGCGTACTTCATTCGCGAGCTGCTCATCACAGTGCTCATCGCGGCGGTTCTCGCTGCACTCGGCCTCGCCCTCTTACGCCGGCGATGGCAGCTGATCGTCGCTGGGCTCGCACTGTCCGCGGTCGTGGCGGGTGGAGTCGACGCGCTCGCGATCAGCAGCGCCGCCCAGGGACTGCAGCAGCTCTCGCAGGTGCACACCCTTGACCAGCTCGTGGGTCGAGCGCCGCTGGCCGTGGATCCGACCGGCCGCAGGGCGCCCAGCCCAACCATCAGCACCGTTGTCATCGGCGACTCGACCGCCGCGGGAGCGGGCAATCCGGCGGTCGTGCACGCCAGCCGCGAGGACACCGCGTGCCGGCGCAGCCGCGACAGCTACGCCGCCGACATCGCAGGTGTGAACAACAGCACGGTGCTCAACCTCGCCTGTACCAATGCGTCGATCGAGCAGGGGTTGTTCGGACCGGAGGCGATCAACGGCACGGTGGTGGCGTCGCAACTCGCGAGACTCGAGACCATGCGTGGGGTCAAGACGGTCATCGTGAGCATCGGCGCGAACGAGATGCACTGGACGCAGCTCATGGAACTGTGCCTGGTCGCACCGCAATGTGACGACACGGCCTCGGCTGCATGGTTCTCGCAGGCACTTGACAGCTTCACCATCGACTACTACGACCTCCTGCAGCGATTGGCAGCGCTCCCCGGATTGCCCCGGATCATCATCAACGAGTATTACGATCCACTCCCATCGCAGCCGGTGTGCCCCGGCCAGCCGGCGATCACCGCCGCCAAATCGGCCGTGCTCACCAGCCGCCTGACCACGTTCAACACGGTGCTTTCGGACGGTGCCGCGAGCTTTGGGTTCGACGCCGTCGCCCCCAGCTTCGCGGGTCACGAACTGTGCACGCAGCAGTCGTTCGTGCAGGGTCTCAACGATGGCGCGCCGCTGCACCCCAACGCCGCGGGAGAGATCGCCATCGCGCTGGCCGACGAGCAGGCGCTGCTGAATCCGGAACCGCCACGACCGACCGGCGCGGCGACGCCCAGTCCCTCCTAGAGGCATACGCCCGTATCGTGCAGCCGGATGACTGAGCAAAAGGGTCCGGCGAGCGCGGTGACCAGCGCGGGATTCGCCGTCTTCCTGCTGCTCGGCGTCGTGATCGCGTCGTATGGCCCGTCGATCCCGCACATCACGCAGCGATTCCACGTGACGGTGAGCATCGCGGGTCTCATCGTCAGTGCGAACTTTCTCGGTGAGGTGATCGGCCTGATGGCGCTCGGGCTGACCCACGCGCGCTGGTCGATCGGCCGGCGACTCACGGCCGGAACGCTCGTCTTCGGGGTCGGTCTGCTCGCCGCATCGGCGGCGCCGACGTGGCCGCTGGTCCTGCTCGCCGTATTTGTGCTCGGTGTCGGCGCCGGTGGCCTCGTGGTCCTGGTCAATCTCTTCTACGCAACCAGGTATGGACGCCGGAGCCCCGCGATGCTCGGACTCGTCAACACGGCATATGGGGTTGGCACCTTCCTCGGCCCGGCGCTGGTGGGCCTGACCGGCGGCTATTCCATCGTCTTCGCCGTCGTCGGCGCCGGCGTGCTCGTCTGCGTCGTGTTCCTGCGACGCGCTGTCGACGAGGAGACGGCTCCGGCGGTGACGCCACCAGAGCTCAGCGCGCGCACGCTGGGGCTCGTCGCCACCTTCGCGCTGATGCTCCTGGTCTACGAGGGCCTTGAGGCCGGTGTGGGGACCTGGGAGGCCACCGACCTGATCACCCTCGGGTGGTCGGCCCAGTTCGCAGCCGGAGCGACGTCGGTGTTCTGGGGGGCGTTCACCCTCGGACGCGTGCTCACCGCGCCGCTCGCGGTGCAATGGTCACCACAGCGCATTCTGGTTCCCGCGTTCGTCGTCAGCGTGGTGCTGCTGCTCGGGATTCGCGCCGGCATCGCCCCACCGCTGCTGTTCGCCCTCGTCGGACTCTGTGCAGCCCCGGTCTTCCCGGTCGTGGTGTCGTGGATGACCCGGGTGATCCCCAACGCAACGACGCTGGTGACTTACGCGATCCTCGGTGCCGTGATCGGGAGTGCGCTGATTCCCGCGGTGCTCGGAGGGGTGATCGGGCTCGCCGGCGCGGTCGCGCTACCGGTCGGCGTGGCGGTGTGCGCCACAGCGTCGCTCGGCATGATGGGAATCGTCTCGCTCCGCTTGCGGAGCTGAGCTCAGGGCTCGGGGGCGGTGACCGTGATGGCGATCCAGATGATGCGCGTGCCCTTCTGGAGGGCGGTCAGTGCCGGAAACCCGGCCGTCACCTGACCGAAGATGTCGTACTTTCGCGCGACGCTGCTGCTGTCGCCTCGACTGATGAAGAACTGGCTCCCGATCCTCGCCGGGTTCGTCCCGTACATGGCCACCGCGCCGAACAGGTAGTCGCCGACGACGCGGTCGGACGCAACGCTGTAGCCGGGACCTCCTGCGCCGGTGGCGGTGGGGTCGCCCGCGAGCGCTACTGGTGCTGACACCCCGCAGACCGGTCCGCTGGTCGCGGGACAGACCTGGTAGAACGTGAGCCCATCGTAGAACCCGTGCTGTGCGAGATCAACGAACTCGGTGACCGCCCGTGGCGCGTACTCCGGACGCAGCCGCACGCTGAGGATTCCCGCGCTCGTGTCGATATACGCGCAGTAGCCGACGTCGCGTTGGAGCGTCAGGCGTGGTGCGGCGGTGAAATGGCGCGGGGGATTTGTAACAGCCGTGTGTGCAGATGGTGCTGGACACGTAACAGCGGTCTGGATTGTGACGAGCCCAGGTGTGGCGCTACTCACCGGATTTGAATTGCACGCGACCATCGCGAGCATTCCGACACAGATGAAAACGGTCACGGTACGCGAGCGCACATATGCGAAGCACTGCATCACCGTACGCTGGCGCACATAGGGAAACACGTTTAGCAGCATCATGATCGGCGCGTAGTCTACGCGCGAAAATGTTTTCGTGTCGCAGTGAGATCGGATTTGACTTTCGCTCTGGAACCGCGCACTGTCCGCGTCGAGGGATAGGCGGTACGCGTGGAGGCGATCAATGGGCGAGAGCCGGAATCAAGACGTGGTGGCACGTCATCGGCGGCGTTGGGCCGTCGGTCTTGCATTATCCGTTCCGCTGGCGTTAGCGGTGTCCCAGTCGTGGATCGCGCATGCGACCGCGCCCGTACAAAGTGCGTTCACGCCCATCACGCCGTTCCGTGCGCTGGACAGCCGAAACACCCCGTCGATGCATTTTTCTCCAGGTCACGAGTCCGAGACGTGGCAGGTGACCGGAGGAGCCATCCCGAGCGGGGCCACGGCGATCGTGCTCAACCTCACGGTTGCCAACATCAATGCGACGACCTTCTTCACGCTCTGGCCCGATGGCGTGTCTGAGCCGGGTACTTCGAACCTCGACGCGCTCGCGGGACACACGATATCGACGACGGTCGTGGTTGGCTTGAGCAGTGCCGGTGTCATCGACATCGCCAACGTAGCCGGCAGTGCGGACATCATCCTCGACTACTTCGGGTATTACGCCGCGGTGATCCCGGGTGGACCAACGGGTCCGACGGGTGCCACCGGAGCAACCGGTCCGACTGGCCCGAGTGGTGGCCCGGTTGGCCCGACAGGAGCGACCGGACCCCAAGGCGCCACGGGCGCTACGGGAGCTGCCGGAGCAACGGGCGCTACGGGTGCTGCTGGTGCCACAGGTAGTGTCGGACCGACGGGCGCGACTGGACCTATCGGTGTGACAGGGCCGGCTGGTGCAACCGGTGCCGCAGGCGCGACAGGCACAGCAGGCGCAACGGGTGCTACTGGTCCAACGGGTGGTAGCGGTCCAACGGGGCCGACCGGACCTATTGGCGTGACCGGTACTTCGGGAGCCTCAGGTGCTAGCGGTGCAACGGGCGCTACTGGTCCGGCCGGCGCTACCGGCGCCATTGCGAGCAGTACCGTCAACGGGACAGCGACAGTCGGCGTCCACGAGGTGAGCGGAGTGACCACACAAGGGACGCCGGTGTTGCTCACGAACGGTGCCGTCTTCTCGCTCGCCACATCGTATGTCTGCTACGGGTCTGACACGACGTCAGCGACGCCAGTCTTCTTCACATACACATCTGCAACATCGTTTACCCCAACTAATGGCTCGGTTAGCGACACGATTAGGTTTGTGTGCATAGGCAACTGACTTACTCGAACGTCTGACTGCTTCAATTTGGATTG
>JBAQGL010000062.1:0-12009 GCA_049287785.1 Candidatus Dormiibacterota bacterium
GTTACGCACGATCCGCTCGGAGTACGAGACGAGGTGCGGGCTGGTGAGCAGCACCGACCGATACCCGGCGGCGCGGCAGACGGAATCGACTGTGGCGCACACCGATCCCTTGCCATTGGTGCCGGCAACCAGCGCTCCTCGTAGGCCGATGTGGGGATTGCCGAGGGCCGCTAGCAGCGCGCGGGTCCGTTCGAGCCCGGGCATGATGCCCCGCCATGCGACCGAGTCGAGGGCCGCCACCGCCTGGGCGTAAGCGGTCGCGGTCACGCCCAGTGCCAGGCCTCGTTCATCGCCTCACCGGGGTCCGGCCGGCTCATGAGCAGGCGCAGCGCGCCGATCCAGGCACGCCGGCGGTCCCCGGGGTCCTCAACCGCCTCGACCCCGAGGTCGCGGTAGAGGCCGCCGGTTTGATGAGCGAGGACCGCCTGCAGCTCCTGGTACTCGAGGAGC
The DNA here is from genome assembly GCA_049287785.1 of Candidatus Dormiibacterota bacterium. GTDB lineage: Bacteria > Chloroflexota > Dormibacteria > Aeolococcales > Aeolococcaceae > Palsa-851. Next base: position 451 of record JBAQGL010000062.1, read on the forward strand.
CCGGACGCATCGACGATTGCCGCCTGCCCGCCATCGGCCTTGATGACCATCCGGAACACGCGTCCCTGGGTGTCGTCGAAGGTCGACCGCGGCGTGATCCCGAGCAGGGTGACCGCCGGCATCAGCCCGGCGATTCGGTCCAGCCACGCCCGCTGGGGGTCGGATGAGGACTCGACCGCCGGCTCAACGAAGAGCTCGCCCGCCAGCGACAGGACGGCGGCCTGGAACTGCGTGTAGTAGAGGAGATCAGCACCGTTCAGGGCGACGCTGCCGACGTCGGTGTCGTCGTCGCCCGTGAACGTGACCATGAACGGGCGCGCGTATGGCTTGCGCGCTTCCTGCTCGCTCCAGCGAATCCGCAGCGATGGCATCGCGTCAGACCTCTGCGAGCCCGCGCCGAGCCCGCGCCAGCGCGAGCGTGTTGCGCAACAGCATCGCGATGGTCATGGGGCCGACGCAACCCGGGACCGGGGTGAGCCAGCCGGCGATCGGTTCCACGGAATCGCGGTCGACGTCTCCGACCACCACGCCGTCCTGCGGCGTCGTCCCGACGTCGATCACGAAGGCGCCTGGTTTGACATACGAGGCGTCGATCATCCGCGGTCGACCGATGGCCGCAACCAGGATGTCGGCCTCGTGGCAGACGGCCGCCAGGTCCCGGGTTCTCGAGTGGCAGATGGTCACGGTGGCATCCGCATTGGTGAGCATGAGCGCCAGGGGACGGCCGACGATCGCGCTGCGCCCGACGACCACCGCGCGGCTCCCGCGCAGGGTCACGCCACTGCGCCGGAGCAGTTCCATGCACCCGAGCGGCGTCCCCGGGGCGACGACTCCCGGATGTCCCTCGGCGAGGCGGCCGAAGTTGTACGGATGAAAGCCGTCGGCGTCCTTCTCAGGGGAGATGCACGCGATCACAGTGTCGGGGTCGATCTGCGACGGGAGGGGCAGCTGGACGAGGATCCCGTCGACGGTCTCGTCGCTGTCGAGCGACCCGACGAGCGCGACCAGTTCCTCGGTGGTGCTCTCCGCAGGCGGCCGGTGGAGGGTGAACCGCACGCCTGCGCGCTCGGCCGCCCGCCCCTTGTTGCGCACGTAGATCGCCGACGCGGGGTCATCGCCGCAGAGCACAACAGCGAGCGATGGCGGTGGGCTCCCGGCGCTGGTCATCTCGGTGACCTGAGTGGCGAGCTCGGCGCGCAGCTCCGCGGCGACCGCCTTGCCGTCGACGATGGTTGCGGTCATCGCTGCGCTCCAGGCTGGGTCGAGGATCGCTCGATGATCACCGAGCTGCGCTCGATGGCGCCGGCAATCGGCGGCTGCTTGCCGACCCGGACCTTGACGCTGTCGATGCGCGGCTCTGCGAGCAGGGTATCGGCGACCCGCGCCGCGATCGCCTCGATCAGGTTGTAGTGCTGATCTTCAAGGATCGTGCGGATCAGGGCAAAGGCTCGCGAGTAGTCGAGCGTGTCGTTGATGTCGTCGGTCCGTCCCGCTGTTGCGAGGTCCATGCGCAACTCGACATCGACGTAGAAGCGATTGCCGAGCGTGCGTTCGGCCTGCGTCTCGCCGTGATAGCCGTAGAACGACATGCCTTCAAGGACGAGGAGATCGGTCGTACCTGACACGGCGCGATTGTACGAAGGCACCGTGCCCGCAACGGCGGGTCGCCCTTCGGCCGGCGCGGCGCGCCGCGCCTCAGACGCCGCGAACGCCGCCCTCGGGCCGGAGCACCTGCTCGTGATGGTCGACCGGGTTGACCATCACGACCTGGAAGAGATCCTCGAAATCACAGGCAAAGAGCTGCATCAACGACTGACGCAGCTTTGGACCGGGGTTGCGCGTCCCGGCCTCGAGCGCCGGGATGTAGTTCTGGGTGACCCCAAGCCGGCGGGCAAGCTCGCGCTGGGTCAGATGATGCTTGTCACGCATCGCCCGCAAACCGACGGCCCTCACCTCGACATTCACACGGACAAATATACCCACCTGTGAGTGTGTTCGTCAACGCAACGCGGCTCGCCGGTGGTGTGCGGGCAGCGCGACCGGCGCCGGAAGAGGCCGGCGCGGCGCTGCTAGTCTCTGCCCGTTATGGCCGTGATCGCGGCCGATGGCCCGGCGCTGACCCGTCGACTGTGACCGGTGCTCCGCGAGTGCCTGTTCGCACCGCCCGCCTCGTCCTGGAGCCGGTGTCGCACGCGCACGACGCGGATCTCTTCCGGGCATCGCTGGAATCGCGAGCCGAACTCCTTCCCTGGATGCCTTGGGCGGTCGACCTGTCCCTCGACACCCAATCCGCCTATGCCGAGCGAGCCCTCCCGGAATGGGAATCGGGGTCGCCGGCGTTTGCGATCGTCGAGCATGGTGTGGCCATCGGCGTCATCGGCCTCATTCGCGAAAGCGCCACCGAGTACGAGATCCACTACTGGCTCGCCACCGACCGAACCGGATACGGGTACATCACCGAAGCCGCGCAGGCGGTGCTCGGGTGGGCGCGACAGACGCTCGGTGCAAAACGCATCCTGCTCCGCGCAGGGATGGAGAATCGCCGCAGCCTCGCCGTGGCCGAGCGGCTCGGATTCATCCGCGACGGCGAGGTCGAGGGAGGGATGACCGGTGGGAGCGTTTCGGTGTTTCCCGCGTACGGGCATCACCTCGATCTTTCGCCCTCCCTCGACCGCTAACCGTTGCGCTTGAGCAGCCCCAGTCGCTTGGCGCGCCGTTCCGCCCTGGCGAAGACCAGGATCCCGCAGGGGATGAGCACCGCGCCCATGGCGACCAGCAGCAGGATGGTGCCGAGGAGCGCTCCGGCACCCGCGTGATCGAGCAGCGCCGACCGGATCCCGGTGAGGGTGTAGGTCAGCGGTGACGCGTCGCCCATCACTCGGAACACCGCCGGGAGCACCGAGATCGGGTAGTACACACCCGATACCAGCAGTAGGACGCCCTGCACCGCAACTGCCATCTGCTCGCCCTTCTCCGGTGACAGCAGCGGCAGCACCGATGTGAAGATACCGAGACCCAGCACCGGAAAGCTCGCCGCGCCCAGCACCAGCAGCGCCGAACCGACGTCGGCATGGGAAAGGTCCAGGTGAAATGCGAGCCCGATCGCCACCAGGATGACGACGCTGCGCAGCATCGAGTACACGATCGCGAACGAGCAGATCCCCAGCAGGTGGGTGACCCGCCGGACCGGCGCCATGAACGTGTACTCGATCGTTCCTTCCCACCGCTCCCACGCGATGGCGAAGGAAACGTCGAAGAACACCATCGAGAGATAGCTCCAGAGCAACGACCCGACCAGCAGGTACAACTGGGCCTGCGCGATGTTGACGTGCGCGCTCGATCCGCCGAGCGCTCCGAGCCCGGACGCGAGGTAGCCGATGCTGAGCGTGCTGACGATGCTGTACACAAGCCACACCAGCTCCCAGACCCAGTAGCGGCGATACAGATTCCGCTGGCGCTCGAAGAATCCCAGGAACGCGTTGGCCTCGAGGCGCATCCCCCGCGATCGCAGGTCGACGTCTGAGATGCCGGCACTCATCACGATTCCTCCTGTTCGTCGTCTTCGGCTTCGCTGTCGTCGTCGAAACTCTTGCCGGTGAGCCGGAGGAACACGTCCTCCAGCGAAGATCCATCGCCCGAAACGCCGTGTCTCGCACGCAGCTGCGCAGGCGTGCCCTCGGCCAGGATCCTGCCGCGGTCGAGGATCACCACACGGTCGCAGAGCCGCTCAGCCTCCTCCAGGTCGTGAGTGCTGAGCAGCACGGTCACGCCGGATTGCGCGCGGATGTCGCGCACGAATCCCTGCACCTCTCGCTTCGAACGCGGGTCGAGACCGGTCGTCGGCTCGTCCATCAGGAGCAGCGACGGGCTGGTGAGCAGGCTTCGCGCGATGGCGACCTTCTGCTGCTGCCCGCGCGACAGCTGCTTCATCGGCCGATCGACGGTGTCACGCGGCAATCCAAGCCGCACGAGCGCCGCGACGGCTGCCTCGCGGGTCCCGCGCCCGCCGCGACCGTAGAGACGGGTCGCGTACGACAGGTTCTCCCAGGGGCTCATCTCCTTGAAGAAGCTCGCCTCGACGGAGACCCGATTGACGTGGCGGCGCACCTCGCGGCTGTCCGCCACGACGTCGTGACCGAAGACGCTGGCGCTCCCCTGGTCGGGAATCGTGAGCGTCGCGAGGACGCGAAGGAGCGTCGATTTGCCGCTTCCGTTGAGGCCGACGATGGCGACCATCTCGCCGTCGCGGACGCACAGATCGACCGAATCAACCGCGCGTTTGTACTGCTGTGACGCTGGACGGCGTCGCCACGGCCTTCCGCGGCGCTCGCGCCGGAACGACTTCACCAGCCTGGTCACTTCGACGGCGATTCCGCCGTCACCTACCCTGGACACCGATTTCTCCTGCTCACGTTGCTGTTTCTCTTCTGGACAAACAAAAGGACCGTGCCGGCCGGGCCGCACGATCCTGTGAGCAGAGCTCTTCGACGCTCAGAGACTCAAGGAGCGACCCCCGACATGCGGACTCTTCCCTCGGTGGGTGTGAGCCCGGCTCCGGTGCAGTGCGTTGCGATCACGACAACAAGCGCTCCTTTGCGCGGTTGAACGAACGAGCGGTCATGGTAGGCGCTGCATGAAACGGAGTCAAATCCGCTTCGCCGGCCATGACGCTCACGCTATCCTCGCGGAATGTGCCGTGTCTGCATGAAGCGACCGGAGATCCCCGAAGAGCGTTACGGCCGCTGTGAGCAATGCGCCAAGGCGGGACGCAATGCGTTTCGCTTCCGGCTCTTCCCAGCGCGAACCGGTGGTTACTCGGTCAAGGCCGGGGAACTGTCGCCCCACGCGCTCCGGCAGCGATGGCGGGCGCCGCTGGCCGCGTACGGCGGTCATCTCACCACGAAGACGAACCTGGGCCTTCACGAGCTGGAGATGGTTACTGCAAAGGATCGCGTCGAGAGCCTGCGTATTGCACCCGACCTCGCCGGGCACGACGCGGAGGTGCTGGCGGCCCTGCGCGGCGCCGCGGAGCGAACCGACACCGCCTGGTGAACTGCTGAAGTTCAGGACGAGAACAGCTTCCAATCCAGCGTGGGAGCGGCGATCGGGCCGGTGCTGACCACCTTCCAGGTGATCGAGGTCTTCGCGTCCACGACGCCGGTGATCTCCGCGACGGTCGCGCCGGAGGGAATCGGAGCGCGCGGCGCCACGACGCTGACCTTGATGCGCATCACTGCTCCCGCGCGGATGAAGACCAGTCGGGAAGCCACGAACGGGGAAAGCACCACAGAAGCGCCGGGTCCCCAGCGCGTCGTGATCGATCCGGACACCTGGGGTGCGACCGCCGAGAGATCGACGGCGCTGTAGGCGGCGACCGCGGCGCTCACCGCGTGCTGCGCCGAGAGAAATGCCTGACCGAGCTCGGGATGTGCGCCATCGCCCGCGCTGTCCGGAGGCTGGCCGAGGACTGCGCCCCACACCACGACGGTGTTCCCGGTGGCGTAGTGCGTCGCGTCGGCGAAGAGGAAGCAACCGCCTGCCGCCCCGGTCCACCCGGTCTTGATGCCCAGCCATCCGGCCTGCCGGTTGAGCACGATATCGAGGTTCTTGAGCACGGCGCCGCCGGGCAGCACAGCCTGAGTCGTTCCGACCAGCTGGGCGAGAGCGGGGTTCGCGATAACCGCTTTTGCGAGCATCATGAGATCCAGAGCTGTTGAAACCGTTCTGGGGCTGAGACCACTCGGGTCGGCGAAATGGGTGTGATGCATGCCCATCGCCGCAGCCGTTGCGTTGAGACGTGCGATGAACGCAGCACGGTTGCCGGACACCCAGACGGCCAGTGTTTCGGCAATGTTGTCGGCCGATGGCAGCAGCAGCGCGAGCAGCAGGTCGCGCTCGGTGAGGACCTCGCCGGCGCGCACACGAAGATTCGACCCACCGGCGGCCAGCGCCTGCTGGTATCGGGCCACGTCCGCGTTGGTCATGGTGATCGACGGCCCGCTTGCGGCGGGGTTGAGCGGATGCACGGTCAGCACGAGAAGCGCGGTCATCGCCTTGGCGACCGAACCGATCGGACGTACGGCTGTGGCATCTCGGGTCGCGATCATCCCGTTGAGGCTGGTCGCGAGGGCGAAACTACCGCTGGCGGGCGTCGGGATCGGGGGTGGCGCGGCGCCGTCGAGCAGCACGGTGGCGGGCGCCTGGATGCTCACGGTCGCAGCAGGTGGCGCTGCCGTGAGCTTCACGGCGACGAAGGTCGCCGCTGTGACCACGAGCGCCGCGATCACCGCGACGAACACGATCCACACCCACGACGTCCGCCGCGACCCTGCCATCAGGCCTGTATACGCGCGTCGACCCGTAGCATGCCTGCGTGCATATCAACGGCCACGCCGCGTCCGCGACGGCGTTGGGTCAGGAGACCTGAACGATCAGGCCTTGGCCCGGCGTGAACCCCGTGCGCCCTTGACCGCGCTCGAGAGCGAGGTGCTGGCCGAGAATCGGACCACTCGACGGGCCGGCACCTTGACCGCCTCGCCGGTGCGCGGGTTGCGACCGAGCCGCGCGGCGCGCTGTGCCGTTTTGAAGTTGCCGAAGCCGTGGATGCGAACCTCGTCGCCCTTTTCCAACGACTGCGCGATCGTGTCGAAGAACCAGCGCACCTCATCGCGTGCGGCGGTGACGGTGATCTCTGCACGATCTGCGAGTTGCTTTGCGAGCACATCGCGTGTGACGACTGTGGCCATTCGTTCTCTCCAAGAGTCTGACGGTGAAGCGGGCGCGATTGTAAGGAAAAGCGTGGTGCTTTCTCAACATCGATCGTATCGGTCGCTGTGCTAGCGTCGCACAACGTGTCGTCGGCGCACGCCGGCGTCGCAGCAGCGGAGTGGGACTTCGCGCTGCAGCGCATGGGCGGCCACTTCCTGCAGAGCACCCTGTGGCAGCGTGTCCAGTTGGCACTCGGTCACGACGTCATCTGGGCTCGCGACGAGGAATGGATGTGGGCAGGCGCGATTCGCGCGGGTCGCTTTCCTCGCTATGTGTACCTGCCGCACGGCCCGACTGCGATTTCGGCCGCTGCGATGACCACCGCGCTCGCGCAGGCGGTCGGAGCCGCTCGTGAACGGGCTCTCGACTTCGTCCGCGCCGAGCCCGCCGGCGAGGTGGCCCTGCCCCTCCTGATCGCCGCCGGCGCCCATCCGAGCAGAGCGATTCAGCCGCACTGGACATGGGTACTCGACATCACGCCCGACGATGCGACGCTTCGGGCCGGCTTGAGCGCCGGGCATCGAGGTGCGATCAACGCCGCTCCGCGACGCGGGCTCAGCTTCAGGAAAACGGCTGATCCCAACGACATCGAGATCTTCCTCGGCCTCCAGGAGCGCACCGCGGCTGCGGGGCGATTTCGTGGCCAGGCGCAGGCATATCACCGCGCAGTGGCTCACACGCTGATGCCGGAAGGCGCGGCCGCGCTCTACATCGCCGAGGCGGCGGGAGCACCGGTGGCCGCCGCGTTGTGCTTCGACTTCGCCGGCACCAGGTATTACGCACACGCGGTGTCCGACCCACAAAATGGTCGCAAGCTCCAGGCGGCCGCCCCGCTGGTGTGGCAGATGATCCTCGACGCACGCGAGACTGGCGCGAGCCGCTTCGATTTCTGGGGCGTGACGCCTGGTGGCGAGCCGGCACCGGGAGCACCTCCGCACCCGTGGGATGGGTTTTCGCAGTTCAAACGGTCCTTCGGTGGGGTTGCAATCGAACGCGCCGGCACCTGGGACCTGGGCGTCCGATCGTTGCGCTACAGCCTGTATCGCACTGCCAGGCGTCTGGGACGATGAGACCGGCCACTCCGCAGGAAATCGGCCGATGGGACGATTTCGTGGTCCGGAATCCGGATGGCGGGCAGATCCTCCAGACGCGAGCGTGGGGCGAGTTCAAGCGCGCGCATCGATGGGCGCCGCGCTACCTGCTGTCAGACCAGGTCCCGCAGATCGCGGTGCTCGAGCTTTGCCATACCGCGCCCGGACTTGGCGTCCTCGGGTACGTGCCCAAGGGACCGGGCGTTGCCGATGTCGGGCAGATGCCCGCTGTCCTCGAGGGACTGCGTGCCACCGCCGGGTCCGCCTTCGCGATCAAGGTGGAACCCGAGATCGAGCAGAGTGCCGCCGCCGTCTCGTCGCTGCGGCGCATGGGGCTCGAGAAATCACGTCACGACGTGCAGATCAGCAGGGCGACGATCATCGTCGACCTCCGGCCGGAGGAGGACGCGATGCTCGCCTCCTTCAAGCCCAAGGCCCGATACAACGTGCGTCTGGCGGAGCGCCGGGGTGTGACCGTCGCACCCGTGCCCCTCGATGACGCGAGCATCGACACCATGTACGCGCTCATGGCCGCGACCCGCGACCGCGCGGGTTTCACGCTGCGCAGCAAGGCGTACTTCTCGCAGTACTGGCGCCTCCACGCCGCGGCCGGCCAGGGGCAGCTGTTCTTCGCGTCACTCGACGGCGAGGTGCTGGCCGGTGTCTTTGCGACCTATATCGGCAAGAAGGCCTGGTACAAGGACGGGGGCTCGACGAAGGAGCACGCCGCGGTGATGGCGCCGCATCTCCTGCAATGGGAGGTGATGCGCTGGCTCAGGGCACGAGGGGTCGAGGCGTATGACCTGGTGGCGGTGCCGCCCGCATCGGCGCTCACCCCTGACCACCCGCTCTACGGTCTCTATCGATTCAAGTCGGGGTTCAGCGAGCGGATCACCGAATACGTCGGCACCTGGGATCTCCCCATACGCCGGCGCCGTCTTGCGGTGTGGAACGCTGCGGCGGAGCGCGCCGCGCATCAGTGGGCCTTTCGCGTCCGCCACGACCTGCTGTACTAGCGCCAGATCCTCTTCATGATCACCTTCGAGAGCTTCTCCGGGTCGTGGTGCGTGGGGATCTGCGAGGAGGCCACGTCGGCCAGGATGTAGTTGACCGGCTGGAGGGTTGCCTGGTCGCGGTCGAACCCAACTCGGGTGACACCGGCCTCCACCGCCGACGGTGGCAGCGGGAGCCCGGTGTTGGTGTTGACGATCACATAGTCGAAGAGGGTCACACCGACGTGGTTCTCGATCGTCTTGAGGTGCTCGCTCACCGAGAACCCCATGGTCTCGCCCGGTTGACCGGCGATGTTGCAGATGTAGACCTTGACCGCGGGGCTGGCGCGCAGCGCCTCGACCATTCCCTCGATCAGCAGGTTGGGCAGGATCGACGTGTACAGCGACCCCGGCCCGACGATGATCAGCTCGGCCGCCAGAATCGCGTTCTCGGCTTCTGGGTTGATCTGGGCATCGGGGGGCTCGAGGAACACGCGATCGATGTGGTCCACCCCATAGGGCACCTTCGATTCACCGACACGCACCTCGCTCCCCGCGGTGGCGCAGAGGACGACGTCCTGCAGTGTCGACGGAACGATCTGGCCACGCACTGCGAGGACCCGGCCGGACTCACGGATGGCGTGCTCGAAGTCTCCGGTGATCTCCGCCATGGCGGTGATGAAGAGGTTGCCGAATGAGTGCCCGGCGAGCGCTCCCTCGCCACCGAACCGGTACTGGAACAGCTCGGTCATCAGCGGCTCGGTCTCGGCGAGCGCAGTCAGGCACTGGCGGATATCTCCCGGAGGGAGCACGCGGTATTCCTCGCGAAGCCGGCCACTCGAGCCGCCGTCGTCGGCGACGGTGACGATCGCGACGATATTGCCGGTGTACTTTTTCACGCCTCGCAGCAGTGCCGAGAGCCCGGTGCCACCGCCGATGGCGACCAGGCGGGGGCCCTTGGCCAGCGAGCGGTACTTGAAGAGCTGTTCGGCGAGACCGCGATCGGTGCTGCCGTGCCCTGGAAGGAACGGTCCGAGGATCGACTGACCGAGCTTGTAGAAGCTCAGAGCGATGAGCCCGACACCTGCGAGAGCGAAGAGCAGCGCACGGACGAGACGCGGCAGGAACTGGAGGGTGAGGTCCCCAACCCATGAGGGGAAGACGATGGACGCGCTGTAGAGATCTCGCAGGATGTAGCCCGCTGCGAGGCTGATCATCACGATCGCCACGAACAGGAGGAGCAACCAGCGTTTGACGTGAAGCCCCGGCGTGAACCAGCGCATCATGTTCGCGCTCGGGCGGATTCGTACCTTCATACCGCGCTCCGATTCTGGCACTTCAGCCTGAACGTGCCCTCGTTGGAACGCGTTTCAGCTTCCTGGATTCGGGCGGACCTCTCCCTTTGACGCCAGCTCCACCGGGTCGCGGCGGCGGCGCAGCTTCGCGAGGTTGTGCTCGGCGTCGATGTAGCGAGCGGTGCCCGAGTAGCTCCGCATCACCAGGCTCTGGGTGTGACAGCGGTCCTCCCCGAGGAACCGAACCCCCTCGAGGAGCTCGCCGCTGGTGATCCCGGTGGCGGCGAAGAACACGTTGTCGCCGGAGACCAGGTCGTCGAGCTCGAGCACGTCGCCCGCGTGCTTGCCCTCTCGCTCCTGCACCCCGCGCTCGGTATCGCCGACCCAGATCCGGGCCTGCATCCCGCCACCGATGCACTTGATCCCGCACGCGGCGAGCACCGCCTCGGGAGCGCCACCGATGCCCATGAGCACGTCGATGCCGGTCCGGTGCTCCATGGCGGCCATCAGGCCGGCCGCGACGTCACCGTCCATGATCAGCTTCACCCTCGCACCCGCCGAGCGGATTTCCTCCAGCAGGGTCTCGTGGCGTTCACGATCGAGCACCACCACGGTCAGGTCCTCGACCCGCCGATCCTCTGCCCTTGCGATCCGTTTGAGGTTGTGCGCCACCGGCGCGGTGATATCGATGACCTTGGCGGCGGCGGGCCCGACGATCAGCTTCTCCATGTAGTGGAGATGGGTGTGGAACATCGAACCGCGTTCGGCGAGCGCGACCGTCGCGATGCCCCCGGGGATGCCTCGGGCCACCAGCCGGGTGCCGTCGATCGGGTCGACGGCGACGTCGACCGCCGGAGGGTTGCCGTTGCCGACCTGCTCGCCGATGTAGAGCATCGGCGCCTCGTCCTTCTCGCCCTCGCCGATGACGACGACCCCGTCCATATCGACGAATCCGAGGCTCCGGCGCATCGAGTCGACAGCGGCCTGGTCGGCCGTCTCCTTCTGGTTGCGCCCCATGTGCCGCGCCGCGGCCATCGCCGCCCCCTCGGTGACCCGGACCAGCTCGAGTGCAAGGTTGCGGTCGATCGGGGTTCCGAGGTCGCGCGGCCGCTGAGCCATTAGCCCGCGATCATACGGCGCGCGTCCGGCGAAGCCCATCGGTCCCGAACTCGACGATGGCGTCGGCAGCACACTTGACGCCCTCGGCGAGCGCGATGCCGAAGGCCGGCTCGTCCGCGCGCTCGAGGTGCGCCAGGTATCCGAGGAATCCACCGGCAAGCGCATCTCCCGCACCCGTCGGGTCCACGACCCTGCCGACCGGTGCGGCCGGGAGCTCCACCGCGCTCAGTGCGGTGACGCACGCGGCGCCGAGCGGTCCGCGCTTCACCACCACGGCGCGAAGCCGGCCGCGGC
>JBAQGL010000063.1:0-2602 GCA_049287785.1 Candidatus Dormiibacterota bacterium
GATCCAGGCACTGGATGGTCTGCATGCCGAGGGCGTCCGCCGCTTCGACGTTGCAGAGGAGGTCGTCGATGAACAGGCAGCGGTCGGGGGCGACACCCAGCCGGCTGCAGGTCAGCTGGTAGATGGCCGGGTCCGGCTTGCGCATGCCCACCTTCGACGAGTCGACCACCACATCGAACAGCTCCTCGACGGGAAAGAGCTTGGTGAAGATCGCCTCGCCCTCGCTCGAGATGTTGGTGAGCAGGGCCGTCCGGTACCCGGCGTCACGGACCTGGCGGACGGCGTCGATCATGGCGCCGCAGGCGACCATTCCCCTGCCGAAGATCACCCGCTGCGCTTCGCGCGGGTCCACAGGATCATTGCCGGCCGCGACGTAGCGGGCGATCATCCGGTCGAAGAACTCGTCGTCGGAGATCTTGCCCATCTCCAGCAGGTGCAGATCGTGGACGCCGGTTGTGAGGTGGTAGTGGTCGCGGAACTCCCCGAGGAAGAACGCGATGACGGCGAACCACTCAGGCGGGACGTCGGTACGGTGGTGAAAGAGGGGCTCGGTCATGACCCCGCCGAGATCGAAGATCACCGCATCGAATTCGCGACTGGTGGACGCCGTCTCAGTGGTCGCCCGCTCCTTGTGCATCTCCTCCATTGTGCCTAACCGTGCCAACATCCCCGGTCATGCTGGTTCTGAGCAAGCGCGACGTCGAGAGCCTGCTCTCAGCGTCGGCCATGCTCGAAGCGCTGGAGGCCGGCTTCCGCGCGTACTCCACAGGGCACGCGTCGGTGCCGCCCCGGACTGCGGCCCGAGCTCCCGCAGGTCTGCTCGGTGCGATGCCCGGCTGGGTTGCGGGTCGGGGCTTCGCACTCAAGGCGGTCAGCGTCTTCCCCGGCAACGGTGACCGGGGTCTGCCGACCCACCAGGGCGTGATCACGCTCTTCGACGAGCAGGATGGCTCGCTGCTGAGCGTCATGGACGGCGAGCACATCACCGCGATGCGGACCGGCGGCGGCGCCGCGGTGTCGACCCGCGTCCTCGCCCGTCCCGACGCGAAGACGCTGACCATCCTCGGCGCCGGCGTCCAGGGCCACTCGCACCTCGCCACCGTGCCGCTCACCCGGGAGTTCACAGCGATTCGCATCTCCTCGCGCGACCGCGACCACGCGGCGGCGCTCGCAGCGACCGACCCGCGCTGCGTGGTGATCCCGAGCTTCGAGGAGGCGATCCACGGCGCCGACGTCGTCTGCTGCTGCACCGACACCGGCGACCCGATCACACGGTACGAATGGTTCAACCCCGGTACCCACGTCACCTCGGTCGGCGGAACGTTCGGCCCCGAGCTCGACGCCGAGACGATTCGACGCGCGCGGGTGTTCGTCGAATGGACGGGCGCTGCGCAGAACCCACCGCCCGCTGGGGCCCACGAACTCCAGGGGATCGACCCGGCCGCCATCACCGAGGTCGGCGAGGTGATCGCAGGATTGAAGCCCGGGCGGGAGAGTCCCGACGAGATCACCGTCTACAAGTCCACCGGCAGCGGGTTCGAGGACGCGGTGGTGGCGCAGATCGTCTACGAGGCCGCCCTGGCCGCCGGGGTTGGCACCAAGGTCGAACTGTGACGGCCATCGCAGGCGTCGACGCGGCGGCGGTGCACGAGGTTGCACGGCTCCTTGCGCCCCACATCCGCCACACCCCGTTGATCCCCACTCCGTCGGGGGGGTACGTGAAGCTCGAGTCGCAGCAGCCGACCGGGAGCTTCAAGGTTCGCGGCTTCTTCGCAGCCGCCCACCTCTTGGAGCGCGAGCGCGTCGCTCGCGGGCTCCTCACCGTCAGCGCCGGCAACGCCGCGCTTGCCTGCGCGTACGTCGCCAGATCACTCGGGGTGCCGTGTCGCGTGATGATGTACGACACCGCGCCGGCTCTGAAGCTCGATGGCGTGCGCGCCCTCGGCGCGACACCGGTGCAACTGCCGCGCGAGCGTCTGCTCGAATGGATGGCGGCGCGCGCGTGGGAACAGGAACCCGAGGTGTTCATCCATCCATTCGCAAACGACATCGTGATCACCGGCCACTCGTCGATCGTTCCCGAGATCCTCGCCGACCTCCCCGATGTTGACCGCGTCTTCGTACCGGTTGGCGGTGGCGGCTTGATCTCCGGCATCGCGCTGGGTTTCGCGGCGCTGAAGCCCGAAGTCCACGTCATCGGCGTGCAGTCCGACGGATATCCGTTGTGGCAGCAGGCATTCGCCCTCAACGGCCCACCCGGCCTCACGCCGCGCACAATCGCCGACGGAACTTCCGCGCCCTTCGACCCCGTGATGTTCGACCGCCTGAAGTCACTCGTCACCGAATGGGTTCTCGTCCCCGAGGCGACGCTGAGAAAAACGGTTGCGCGTCTCGCCACCGACGTGAAGGTCGTCGCCGAAGGAGCCGGCGCCCTCGCCTACGCCGCGATGCTCAACGCGCAACCAACGTCGCGTGCCGTGGCAATCCTCAGCGGCGGGAACATCGACGCCTCGCTCCTGTCGGAGTTGCTCACGGAGTAGCGCCAGGTCTCGTTGAGACTGGGGATGGTCTATGCGGAGGCGGGCACCCGTGCCGTTGAGAC
>JBAQGL010000064.1:0-16351 GCA_049287785.1 Candidatus Dormiibacterota bacterium
GGTCGGCGACCTTCGCGTTCGACGATCACCACCCGCCCGATCCGGCTCTGATCGCCGACTGCGTGCATTGCGGTTTCTGCCTTCCCGCGTGTCCGACCTATCTGCTCTGGGGCGAGGAGATGGATTCTCCTCGCGGGCGCATCCTGCTCATGGACCTCGCGGCGCGCGGAGAGGTCGGCATGGACGAGGAGGTGGTGCGCCACTGGGATGCATGCCTCGGCTGCATGGCATGCGTTGATGCGTGTCCCTCCGGCGTGCAGTACAACCGTCTGGTCGAGCAGGTTCGCCCGCAGATCGAACGGCGCTTTGCCCGCGGCTTGCGCGTCCGGGCTTCCCGCGCAGCACTCTTCGCCCTGCTGCCTCACCCGAGGCGGATGCGCACCGTCGCGACGGCGGTTGCGCTCACCCAGGCATTGGGACTCCGCAGGGCGTTGCAATCGCACCCGGTGCGACGCCTGGTGCCGCAAACCCTGCGCCGTCTCGACGACATGGCACCATCGCTCCGCCGAGCCGACCTGGCGGCGCGGACGCCGCGCCACCTCCGCCCCAGGGGACAGCGGGTGCTGCGGGTCGCCCTGCTCACCGGGTGCGTGCAGGACGCGTTTTTCTCGCACGTCAATCGAGCCACGGCCCGGGTCCTCGCAGCCCATGGATGCGAAGTGCTGGTCCCGCCGCTGCAGAGCTGCTGCGGAGCGCTCGAGATCCATTCCGGCCGCGAGCAACCGGCCCTGCAGCGGGTGCGCAAGCTCATCGCCCAGATGGAGAACCTCGAGATCGACCATGTCGTGGTCAACAGCGCGGGATGTGGTTCGGCGATGAAGGAGTACGGCGCGCTGCTCGCCGACGATCCGTTCTGGGCTGGTCGCGCCGCGCGCTTTTCGGCAATGGTCCGCGACGTGATGGAGGTCCTCGCAGACCTCGAGGTCCAGCGTCCCGCGCGCCTGCACCCGATGCCGGCGCGAGTGGCATACCACGATGCCTGCCATCTCGCTCACGCCCAGGGAGTGCGCGCACAGCCTCGCGCCGTCCTCAGCCGGATCCCGGGGCTTGCGCTCGTGGATCTCAGAGAGCCCGATGTGTGCTGCGGCAGCGCGGGTATCTACAACCTCGTCGCCCCGGAGACGGCGGACGACCTGGGCGCCCGCAAGGCAGGCAACATCGCCGCCAGCGGAGCCGACCTTGTGACCGCCGGCAACGGCGGCTGCCTGCTCCAGATCGGCGCGGCGCTGCGGCGCTCCGGACATCCGCTCCCTGCCTTCCACCCGGTGGAATTGCTCGACGCCTCGATCCGAGGATTGCCGGTAGCGCAGCTGCGCGCCGGCGCGCCCACCTCGTAGTGCATGAGCAGCCCGCCCGCTACTGAATCGATGTCGACTCCCGCGCTTGGGAGTTACGCCCGGGTGGTGGTGGTGGGCGCAGGCGCGATCGGACTTGCCGTCGCGCTGCAGCTGCGCCGGGCCGGCGTCGGCGGCGTCGTGGTCATCGACCGCAATGCCTCAGCAGGGATGGGGTCGACGAGCAGAGCCAACGGCGGTGTCAGAGCGCAATTCACGACGCCGGTGAACATCGCCTTCTCGCAGTTCACCATCGAGCAGCTGCGTGCGTTGCACGAGCACACCGGCGGTCAGGTGGGTTTTCGTGGTGTCGGCTACCTCTTTCTCACCGGCACCGATTCGGGTGAGATCGCGCTGCGGCGCGCCTGGGAGCTCCAGCGCTCGCTCGGCGTCGACGTGCAATGGCTGTCCGCGGCCGAGGTCATCGCGCTGGCACCATGTGTCAACGTCGACGGTCTCGCCGCGGCGACGTTCTCCGCGGGAGACGGCATCATCGATCCGCATGGTGTTGTCAGCGCGTTGTGGAAGGAGGCTCGGGGGCTCGACGCCCGCTTCCTCTTCGACACCGAGGTGATCGACCTCGCCGACGATGGCGACGGCGCGACGGTGCGCACCACCGCCGGCGACATGCACGCGGACTTCGTGGTGAACGCGGCCGGTCCGTACGCTCGCAATCTCGCCGCCAAGGCCGGCGTCGACCTTCCGGTCACACCCCGCAAACGCAACCTTGCCTGCACCGAATCGGTTCCCGGTTTTCCTGCTGTCATCCCGATGTGTGTCGACGCCGACACCGGGGTGCTGATTCGCAGAGAGGGCGCTGGATTCCTGATCGGGTTCTCCGATGCCGGTGATCCGCCGAGCACGGACAGCGCGTTCGATCCCGCCTTCCTCGACGCGATCGCCGCACGCATCGGCAACCGATTCCCGTTCCTCGAGGATGTGCCGATCAACCCGCGCAAGTGCTGGGCCGGGCTCTACCCGGAGACACCCGATCATCACGCGATCGTCGGCGCCGCCGCTGACATGCCCTGGTTCATCCAGTGCGCCGGCTTCGGGGGACACGGCATCATGCATTCGATCGCAGCCGGGCAGGCGGTGACCGAAATCGTCACCTCGGGGCGGTGCACGTCCTTCGATCTGCATCCGCTGCGACTGAGTCGCTTCGGCGAGTCAGGCGGCGCAGTCGAGACCGCCGTGCTCTAGGACGCGAGCAGGCCGGCGATCTCTCCGGCGGGATCGTCGAGCAGCGCCCGCACCGCGTCTCGCTGCGTGTCGTCGAGGGTGCGCAGCGGCGCCCGCACCGCGTCCTCGATGGCGACCCCCCGTCGTTGCAGGATGAACTTCAACGCGGACTGGAACGGGAACGGTTCGATCAACGAGCGCACCCGCGCCGCTCGCGCGCTCGCCTCGGCGCTGCGCGACGCCACGGCATCGATGGTCAGTTCGGGAAGGGCTCCGGCGAGTCCCGAGACGGCGCCGGCCGCTCCCGATGCCATGCCCTGCGCGATCAAGCCCTCCGCGCCGACAAAGATGTCGAGCCCAGGGAGGAGATAGGGCAGAACTTTGTCGAACGGCGAGTCCGAGACCTTGAGACCGGCGAGGTTTGGCGCGCTGGAACGCAGGCGTTCCACCACCTCGATCGGCACCGCGTAGCCGCTCCGCGCCGCAAACTCATAGATGTAGAAGGGCAGGGGCGCGCATGCATGCGCTGCCGCGTCGAGATGACGCCAGATCGCCTCCGCGTCGAGCGCGAAGTACGGCGGTGGGATCACGGCGACCCCTGCGGCCTCATGCGCCGCGGCGTGTTCGGCGAGGACGACGGTGTCGTGTGTGGTCTGCGCGCCGCAGTGCACAACGACCGCGAGCCGATGATGCGCCGAGGTCACATACTCGTCGGCTGCGAACCGGCGCTCGTCGAGGGAGAACAGAATGCCTTCACCGGTCGTTCCGAGCGCGAGGATCCCGTCCAGACCGGACCGTGCGTAGAAGTCCACCACGGCGCCGATGCCGTCACCGTCGATGGTGCCCGCAACGCCGGTGATCGGTGTCACCGCGGCTGCGAGGGTGCCGCGAACCCGGTGTTCGACCTCCATTGGTCAGCCGAGTGTAGCCGGACGCTCCAGGAGCGCCGCGATGTCGTAGCGATCGCGCGCCGCCGTGGTGCGCAGCAGCAGGTCCGCCACCAGTCCGGTCCAGCCGGTCTGATGCGACGCGCCGAGTCCCTGCCCGGTTTCGGCGTGAAAGTACTCGTGAAACGGGATGGCGTCTGCGAGATCCGGCCGTGCATACAACGCGATGCCCGCCACCACGGGACGACCTCCGGCTGCGGAGTGCAGGAAGATCGAGGCAAGTCGCGCCGCAATATCGTCTGCGACGGCGCCGAGGTGCGCCTGCCGTCCGGACCCCCGCGGATATTCGACGGTCCACGTATCGCCGAGAAACCGGTGGTAGACGCGCAGCGCCTCGATGATCAGGTGGTTGACCGGAAACCAGATCGGCCCGCGCCAGTTCGAGTTGCCCCCGTACAGTCGCGACGTCGACTCGCCGGGCTCGTAGTCGAGCCGCGCGACCGCGCCGCCGAGGTCGATGTCGAGCGGATGCTCGGCGTGAAACCGTGACAGCGCGCGCAGGCCGTGGTCGCTCAGGAATTCGGACTCGTCGAGCACGTACTCGAGGATGCGTCGCAGCCGCTCGGGGTCGACGATCGCCAGCAGCCGGCTCTCGCGCTGGGCGTCCTCGACCTCGAGCGACACCGCCGCTGCGTAGCGCGGTTTGAGCTTGATGAACAGGCGCAGTCGCTCGGCGAAATCGGGCAGCCGGCGCAGGGTGGCGTCGCCGAGGGTGGTTGCCGCGCAGAGCGGGATGAGGCCGACGATCGAACGTGCCTGGATCGGCACACGCGTGCCGTCGGCGAGGTGCCAGCTGTCGTAGTAGAAGCCCGCGTCGTCGTCCCAGAGACCCTGCTCGTTCATGGCAGTCGCGATCGTCGCGAAGTGCTCGAAGAATTTGGTGGCGACATCCTCGTAGGTGCGGTCGAAGGTGGCGAGCACCAGCGCGATCTCGAGGAGGTTGAGTGAGTACATCGCCATCCACGCGGTGCCATCGGACTGCTCGAGCCGGCCGCCTTCCGGGAGCACCACGGAACGGTTGAACGGGCCGATGTTGTCGAGGCCGAGGAAACCGCCCTCGAAGATGTTGTTGCCCTCGGCGTCCTCGCGGTTCACCCACCAGGTGAAGTTGATGAGCAGCTTGTGGAAGACACGCGCGAGAAACTGGAAGTCGGTTGCGCCGTCGATCTCGAAGACGCGCAGCGCCGCCCACGCGTGCACCGGTGGATTGACGTCGTCGAACGACCACTCATACGCGGGTAATTGACCGTTGGCGTGCATGTACCACTCGCGGCAGAGCAGGATGAGCTGCTGCTTGGCGAACTCGGGATCGACGTGGGCGAGCGCGACACATTGAAAGCCCAGGTCCCAGGCGGCGAACCAGGGGTACTCCCACTTGTCGGGCATCGAGACCACGTCCGCGGTGTCGAGATGTCGCCACCCCGCATTGCGGCCGGTGAGACGTTCCGGCGGCGGTGGGGGAAGCGCCGGATCGCCGTCGAGCCAGCGGGTGACGTTGTAGTGATAGAACTGCTTGCCCCAGAGCATGCCGCTCAGTGCCTGACGCGCAATCAGCCGCTCGTCGTTGGTCAGCCGGCTCGGGATGACGCCCGCGTAGAAGGCATCAGCCTCGCTGTGGCGGCGCTCGACGACCTCGCTCGCACCGTCGGCGGCGTCGACCTCGCGTCGACCGAACCGAAGCCTGATCACGGCGCTCATCCCGGCGTCAACCGTGAGCACGTAGTGGAGCGCGGCTTTCGTCCCCACCTGGGTTGGATTGACGGTTGCTGCTCCCTGGATCACGTGGTCGTTGATGCCGTCCTTGGGGAAGGCGCTCGGCGACGTGGATCCCCAGAGCCGCTCGGCGTTCGACTCGTTGTCGCAGACGAGCGGCGTGTAGTCGCCGTCGCCGGCGAGGAACATCCTGCCGATGACCGTGTGGTCGGCGACGATCCGCGTGCTCTCGACGTGCAGTGCCGGTTTGGTGGCGGTGAGGCCCCACGCCCAGGTGTTGCGAAACCACAGTGTCGGGAGCACATGGAGCGTCTGCGTGGAAGGGCCGGCGTTTCGCGCGCGCAACTCCAGCACCAGGTCCTCGGGTGTCTCCTTGGCGTAGTCGACGGTGATGTCCCAGAAGCCGTTGTCGAGCGCGCCGGTGTCGGCAAGCTCGTACTCGGGATCGAGCTGACCGCGGCGCGCGTTCTCGGCGACCAGGTCGTCGTAGGGAAATGCCGCCTGCGGGTACAGGTACCGCCACCGCATCCACGAGTGCGTCGGCGTCGAGTCGACGTACCACCAGTATTCCTTGGCATCCTCGCCGTGGTTTCCCTGCGGACCGGTCAGGCCGAAGATCCGCTCCTTGAGGATCGGGTCGACACCGTTCCAGAACGCGAACGCGAGGCAGAGCAGTTGGTGGTCGTCACAGATCCCGCCAAGCCCTTCCTCGCTCCAGCGGAAGGCGCGCGACCGCGCCTGGTCGTGGGTCACGTAATTCCATGCGTCCCCGTTCGCGCTGTAGTCCTCGCGCACGGTTCCCCACGCACGCTCGCTGACGTAGGGCCCCCAGCGACGCCAGCCGGCCGGGTCGTCACGCAACCGCGCGCGCTCGGCGTCCTCGGTGGTCACACGGGGTGTCGGGTCTAGCCCTGCACGGCCTGGTCGGCAATCGACAGGGCGCCGTCGATGACGTCGAATCCCTGGGCGAGCTCATCCTCGCTGATGCACAGCGGCGGGTTGGTGTGGATGGAGTTGTTGGAGACCATGGTGTACACGCCGTGCTCGCGCAGGTATCTGCCGACGGCCGCCATCTCATCGCTGCTCGCGTTGAAGCGCGTCATCGGGGTGTAGGGCTCCTGCCGCCTGACCAGGTCGAGGATCCCGAAGAGCCCGAGGTTGCGATGCGCACCGACACTCGGATGCTTCGCAGCCAGACGCTCATGGTGCGCTCGCAACACCGAGTCCATCGCGGCGGAACGCTCGATGAGGTGATCCTCCTCATAGACGTTCAGCGTCGCCAGCGACGCCGCCAGCGACACGGGGTGGCTCGAGTAGGTGAGGCCGCCGGCGAACATCATCGAATCGAACTTGTCCGCGATGTGCCGGCGGATGGCGACCGCGCCCAGGGGCAGGTACGAGGAGGTCAGGCCCTTGGCCATGGTCATCAGATCGGGAACCGTGTTCCAGTGCTCGATCGCGAACCACTTGCCGGTGCGCCCGAAACCCGCCATCACCTCGTCCGCGACCATCAGGATGCCGTGGCGATCGCAGAGCTCGCGAACCCCCTGGATGTACCCGTCCGGTGGGATGAGGATGCCGTTGGTACCCACGATCGTCTCGAGGAAAATTGCTGCGATCGTGTGCGGTCCCTCGTACATGATCACGTCCTCGAGACCGCGAAGGCTCTCCTCGACCGGCCGCGGCTCGCGCTCACCCCAGCGATGCGTGTCGGGATAACGGACAACGCCGACCAGCCCGGGTTCGGTCGCCCAGCGGCGGGGATCGCCGGTGAGCGTCATCGCACCCATGGTCGCCCCGTGATACGCCCGGTACCGGGCGAGGATCTTGTAGCGTCCCGTGTACTGGCGAGCGATCTTGATCGCGTTCTCGATGGCCTCGGCGCCGCCAAGCGTGAAGAAGACCTTGTCGAGATCGCCGGGGAGCAGCCCGGTCAGCTTCTCCCCGAGACGCGCTCGAACCTCGGTGACGAAGGCGGGTTGGACGAACTGCAACCTGGTCGCCTGCTCGAGGATTGCGTTGACGACGCGCTGGTCGCCGTGACCGATGTTCACCGACATCAGCTGGCTGTTGAAATCGAGGATGCGCTTTCCTTCCGGCGTGTACAGCCACACGCCCTCGGCGTGATCGATCGCGATGGGGTCGACGGCGCCCTGGACGGACCACGAGAAGAACGTGTGCTCCTTCGACAGCCGTGCGATCTCTTCACTGGTCATCCGGCTTTGCGCGACCTGAACCGTCATGTTGTTCCTGGACTCCTCCACCAGCGGCCGGTCCGGCGTGCGCGGCCAACCTGGCACAGTATGACGGTGCCACCAGTGCGGGACTTCGGCATGCAGACGGGCTCCGTGAGGCTGCCTGAGCTGACGACGCGATGACACTCCTCGTCGGAGTCGTCGAGGGCGAAACCCCCAGTCGCGGCGTCCTCCCACCGCGGCCGGACATGGGCTATGTCTTCATCGATCCGTCGTCCGAACCGCCGCCTGAGGCCTTCGACGTCGATGCGCTCCTGATCTGGAACCCCCGTAGTGGCGTCCTGCGCGAGAACTGGAAACGCTTTGGGAGGTTGCGCTGGGTGCACACCGGTACCGCCGGGGTCGAGCGGGTGCTCTTTCCAGAGCTGTTGGCGAGCGACGTGGTGCTGACCAACTCGCGATACGTCTTCGATGAAGCGCTCGCCGAGTACGCGATCGCCCTGATGCTCGCCCTCGGCAAGGACCTGCTCACCACGTTCCGGTACCAGAACGAACATCGCTGGGCCCCGCGGGAGACTCCAACCCTGTCCGGCAAGGTTGCGGTGATGGTTGGCGTCGGTCCGATCGCGCGACGGACCGCGCAACTCGCAAAGTCATTGGGCATGTCGGTGCGTGGCATCGGCCGGACCGCGAGAGGTGGCGATCCCGACTTTGGCGACATCGCCTCGCCCGCTGAGATGCAGACCCTGTTCGCCGACGCGGACTACGTCGTCATGGTCCTGCCGAGCACACCGCAGACGGAGGGAATGGTCGACGCCGCAGCCGTGGCTGCGCTCAAGCCCACGGCCCGTCTCATCAATGTGGGTCGGGGGTCGACCCTTGACCAGGACGCGCTGTGCGATGCGCTCCGCGCCGGCCGGCTTGCCGGAGCGGCGCTCGACGTGATGCGACCGGAGCCACTCGCAGCCGACTCGCCGCTCTGGGATGTGCCCAACCTGCTCGTCTCGCCGCACATGGCAGGCGACCACACGGGCTGGCAGGGTGACATCGCCGCCCTGTTCCTCCAGAATCTCGAGCGATTCCTCCGCGGTGAGCCACTCCTCAACGTCGTCGACAAGACCCTCGGCTACGCGCCGTCGGGGGAAAAGTGACCCGGGCAGGGATGGCGGGGGTTCTCCGTGGCTGACCGCATCCACCGGATCCGCGCTGGCGAGCTCGACGAAGGGCCTTCGACCCCGGGGATGCTGCGCAGCGAGGCTGTCGCGACTGATCGCGTCTGGGCTGGCACCGTGCGCACCGAGCCGGGGGCATTCTCCGGTTGGCATCACCACGGCGAGCACGAGTCGGTGATTTACGTTGCCACGGGGGCGCTGCGCATGGAATCCGGCGCGCGGGGCCAGGACGTGTTCGAGGCGCAACCGGGCGACTTCGTCTATGTCCCGCCCCACGCCGTGCACCGCGAGAGCAACACCACCGATGTCATCGCAACGCTGGTGGTGACCCGCGCCGGGCAGGGCCCGTCAGTCATCAACGTCGAAGGACCGGAACCCTAATTAGATCCCGGAGGCCGCACATACCGAATAGGCCGCGATCGTCACACCACTTTGGGTATGGTTGCGCCGCCATGCCGGAATCCGAGAACAGCGCCCACGAGTTCGCGACCGTCACCGACATCGAGCCCCTCGCGCTCATGGAAGGTCTGCGCGTAAGGCCCGTCAGTGGCGAGCGCATCACGCTGGGCATCTTCGAGCTCGATCCCGGCATCGCCATGCCGGAGCACCGCCATCCCAACGAACAGGTTGGCGTCGTCATCCGTGGTGAGTTCACGTTCACGATCGGCGGCGAGTCTCGACTGCGCAAGCCCGGCGACATGTGGGTCATCCCACCCGGCGTGCCCCACACCGTCGAGCGCGCCGGCAAGGCGGGATGCACGATGGTCGAGACCTTCTCGCCACCGCGAGACGACTGGGCCGACAAGCCACGCACTCCGGCGGCACCCGATCAGTGGCCGCCGATCTGACTCGCGGCTGAGTGGGCGAAGACTCCGGGTTTGAAGCCGGAGCCTGGGGTCTTCCCCACTCAGTTCCCGGTCGTATCCTCCGATGCGAACCGGAGTGCGTGCATGTCCTCCAGCATCCGGTCGGCGAGCCGCAGGAAGCGTCGCGTGCGCCATGCCTGGTCGGGTTCCCCTGTGGTCAGGACAGGCACGGCTGCTTCCTTGATCACCAGAAGCAGCATCTCGAGATCACGCATCAAACCGAGGACGCGCGTCCACGCGTCTTCCTGTTGGTCCATTCCGTCCCGTTCCCCTTCCGCCGTGCCGACTGGCAGGCAGGAACATCATCGCACACTTTATGAATCGTTCGGCGCGTTTGATCCTGTCCGCCCTCGGGGCGACGAGCCGAGTGGTTAGAGGTTGCCTCGCGCCGCCTGCTCGAGCTCGATCGACTCGAAGAGGGCTTTGAAGTTCCCCTTGCCGAAGCCCTTGCACCCCTTGCGCTGGATGACCTCGAAGAAGAGCGTCGGACGGTCGCCGACCGGACGCGTGAAGATCTGCAGCAGGTATCCGTCGTCATCGCGGTCGATGAGGATGTTCAGCGAGCGCAGCCGGTCGAGATCCTCGTCGATGCCCGCAGCACGATCACCGAGCGCGTCGTAATACGCGCCGGGCGCGGTGAGGAACTCGACGCCACGGTCTCGCATGTCGGAGACGGTGCCCACGATGTCGTCGGTATGGACGGCGATGTGCTGGATGCCGCTGCCCCGGTAGTAGTCGAGGTACTCCTGGATCTGCGACTTCTTGAGCCCGACGTGGGGCTCGTTGATCGGCATGGTGATCTGGGTCCGCGGGTCGCGTGCCACCTTGGAGCGCAGCGCGCTGTACTGGGTCGCGATGTCCTTCTCGTCGAACTCCTGGAAGACGGTGAAGCCGAACACCTCGGAGTAGAAGGAGATCCAGTCGTCCATCTTGCCGGTGTCGACGTTGCCGACGGTGTGGTCGATGAAGCGCAGCCCGACGCCGCCGCCGCTTCGATCGTCGGCTCGAAAACCGGGCCAGAAGACCCCCGAGTACTCGTTGCGCTCGACAAAGGTGTGGATGGTGTCGCCGAACGTCGCGATCGACGCGGAGGTCACGACCCCGTGCTCGTCCTCGGCGCGATGGGGCTCGGCGACGCTTCGCGCCCCACGAGCCGTGGCGGCCTCGTACGCAGCCGCGGCGTCCTCGACCCGGAGCGCGATCGTCCTGACGCCGTCGCCATGCAGCCGGATGTGGTCGGCGATGTCGCCCTCGGGTTGCAGCGGGGCTGTGAGCACCAGGCGCACCTTGCCCTGCTGGAGGACGTAGCTGGCCCGGTCACGCACTCCGGTCTCGGGGCCTGCATAGGCGATGACGTCGAACCCGAACGCCTTGCGGTAGTGGTAGGCGGCCTGGCGCGCGTTGCCGACCCACAACTCGACGTGATCGGTTCCTTCGAGCACGGGCACGGCGATCTCGGCTCCCTGGACCATGTGGTTCTATTGTAGGTGCATGAGATCCAGCGGCCAGATCGAGCACGGCGCCGCGCAGGGCGCAACTTCCTCCGGCGAAAACGCCCAGGCGGTGATCTCGGACCCTGAAGAGGCTGCTTTCCAGGCGCTGATCGACTCCGACCAGCGCATCGAGCCGCGCGACTGGATGCCCGAAGGCTACCGCAAATCGCTCATTCGCCAGATCGCCCAGCACGCGCACTCCGAGATCATCGGGATGCAGCCCGAGGGCAACTGGATCACCCGGGCTCCGTCGCTGCGGCGCAAGGCCATCCTCATGGCCAAGGTGCAGGACGAGGCGGGTCACGGCCTCTACCTGTACTCCGCGGCGGAGACGCTCGGGGTCGATCGTGCCGAGCTCATCGATCTGCTCGACCAGGGGCGCCAGAAGTACTCCAGCATCTTCAACTACCCGACACTCACGTGGGCTGACGTCGGCGCCATCGGCTGGCTCGTCGACGGCGCGGCGATCACCAACCAGATCCCGCTGTGCCGCTGCTCATTCGGGCCGTACGCACGGGCGATGGTGCGCGTGTGCAAGGAGGAGTCCTTCCACCAGCGCCAGGGGTTCGAATCGCTCTATGCGCTGTCGCACGGCACCCCCGAACAGCACGCGATGGCCCAGGACGCGGTCAACCGCTGGTGGTGGCCCTCGGTCGAGATGCTCGGCCCTCCCGACAGCGACTCGACGCACAGCGAGCAGTCGATGGCTTGGGGCATCAAGCGTTTCTCGAACGACGAGTTGCGCCAGCGCTTCGTCGACATGGTCGCGCCCCAGGCCGTGGTGCTCGGCCTTACGCCGCCCGATCCCGAGCTGCGCTGGAACGAGGAACGTGGACACTACGACTTCGGGACACCCGACTTCGAGGAACTGCGCCGCGTGGTCAGCGGCGACGGCCCCTGCAACCGCCAGCGGACCGCGCATCACCGTGCCGCCCAGGAGGAGGGTGCCTGGGTACGCGAGGCGGCGACTGCGTACGCTGCCAAGCATCCGGCGACCAGCGCCGCGGCATGAGCGAGGAAACGCCGGCGCCGCTCTGGGAGGTGTTCATCCGGAGCAAGCGCGGCCTGTCCCACAACCACGTGGGCAGCCTGCACGCCCCCGATGCCGAGATGGCCCTTCGCAATGCGCGCGACGTCTACACGCGGCGCATGGAGGGAGTGAGCATCTGGGTCGTCCCGTCGGCGGTGATCACCGCGTCGTCACCCGACGAGAAGGATTCCTTCTTCGACCCGGCGGCGGACAAGCCCTACCGCCATCCCACCTTCTACTCAATACCGAAGGAAGTACAGCAGCTGTGACCCTGGTGGTCGCCGGCGCGGCGGCCGTGTACACGCTGCGCCTCGCTGATGATTGCCTGGTGCTCTCGCACCGGCTCGCGCAGTGGTCCTCACGGGCACCGACACTCGAGGACGACATCGCCCTGACCAACATCGCGCTCGACCTCCTCGGTCAGGCGCGCGGCTTGTACGTACGCACCGCCGAGCTCGACGGCACGGGACGGTCGGAGGATGACTACGCATTCATGCGCGACGAGCGCGAGTTCGTCAACTGCCTGCTCGTCGAGCAGGAGAACGGCGACTTCGCGACCACGATGGTCCGCCAACTGCTGTGCTCGACATTCCAACTCGCGGAGTGGCAGGCGCTCACGACCTCGACGGACGCGCAGGTAGCGGCGGTCGCCTCCAAGGCGGTGAAGGAAACCTCGTATCACCGGGATCACGCGACGGACTGGACGCTTCGCCTCGGCGACGGCACTGACGAGAGCCATCGACGCATGGAGACCGCGCTCGCAGCGCTGTGGCCGTATACCGATGAACTCTTCGAGAGCGACGCCGTTGCGCGCGAGGCGAATGCCCTTGGCATCGGCCCCGATCCGGCATCGCTCCGGCCCGAGTGGGAGGCCTATGTCCGGCGTGTCCTCGGTGACGCGACGTTGGGAGCGCCCGAGAGCACGTGGACGCCGTCGGGGGGACGCCTGGGACTGCATACCGAGTCCTTTGGGTACATGCTGGCTGAGATGCAACACCTCCATCGCTCGTTCCCCGGGGTGACCTGGTGACACACCGGGGAATTCGCCGCGAGCCCCCTGTTTCCGAGTCGATCGAGATCCAACGCATTGTCGGCGCGATCCCCGATCCGGAGATGCCCGCCCTGACCATCGCGGATCTCGGCATCCTCCGCGATATCCGCGTCGACGCAGCCGGTCACATCGATGTCGACATCACGCCGACATACTCGGGATGCCCGGCGCTCGACACCATCCGCGAGGACGTCGAGCGCTGCGTCCGAGACCAGGGGTACCCCGACGTCACCGTGCACGTCGTCCTGTCTCCCGCGTGGACGACCGAGTGGATGTCCGAGGCAGGACGCGTCAAGCTCCGCGAGTACGGCATCGCGCCGCCACGTCAGCATGGGTTCGACCTCACGCCGCTGACCATCGCGGTTCGGTGTCCGCGATGCGACTCAGTGCGAACGCACGAGGTCGCCCACTTCGGTTCCACGCAATGCCAGGCGGTGCGTCAGTGCGACGGCTGCGGCGAGACGTTCCCGCACTTCAAGGAGCACTGAGCGTTTGACCGCCACGCCGGTTGCGGAGGTCTCCGCAGGACATCGTCGCGCAACCATCCATCCGCTGCAAGTCAAGGCCGTGGACCCGCTCACCGAGGACGCGGTGGTGATCGAGTTCGAGGTGCCACCCGAGCTCGAGAGCGAGTTCTCGTTCACCCACGGGCAGCACATATCGCTCCGGTGCGAGGCGGCCGGCGACGACACGCGGCGCAGCTACTCCATCTGCAGCGCCGCCGGATCAGGACAGCTTCAGGTCGCGGTGAAACGCCTGCCCGGCGGCATCTTCTCGGCATACGCGCTGGAGCAGCTGCGCGCCGGCGACGTCGTTGAAGTCGTCACCCCGATCGGCCACTTCAACACGCCGTTGGATCCGCTGCGTGCGACCTCGTATGCGATGATCGCCGCGGGCAGCGGGATCGCGCCCATCCTGTCCAATCTCAGCACCATCCTCGCCGTCGAACCGCGCAGCTCGGTCACGCTGATCTACGGCAACCGCACGGTCAAGGACATCATGTTTCTCGAGGAGCTCGAGGACCTCAAGAACCGGTTCCCGGAGCGGTTCGCGCTCTACCACGTGCTCTCGCGCGAGGAGCAGGACGTCGAGCTCTTTCATGGACATATCGACGCCGAGCGCGTGAACGGCTTCCTCGACCAGCTGGTGCCGCCGGACACCATCGACGAGTGGTTTCTCTGCGGGCCGCGGGAGATGATCGAGTCCGCGAAGGACGTGCTTCTCGAGCGCGGCGTCGACGCCGCGCATGTACACGCGGAGCTCTTCCACGCGAAGGACGCGCAGCGCCCGCGCACCGCCGAGCAATCGGCACCGGCCGCACCTTCGGAGGGTGCGGCGGAGGTCACGATCATCCTCGACGGACGCAGGTCGACATTCCGCCTCGACGCGGACGGAGAGCGCATCCTCGACGCCGCATTGCGCGTGCGCTCCGACGCGCCGTACGCCTGCAAGGGCGGGGTTTGCGGCACCTGCCGGGCGCGTCTGGTCAGCGGTAGCGTCGAGATGGACCAGCACTTCGCGCTGGAACAGCAAGAGATCGATGCCGGCTTCGTCCTCGCCTGCCAGTCGCATCCCACCACCCCGACGGTCGTCCTCGACTTCGATCAGTGATCGAGCGGTTGCGACGAAGTCAGGTCAGATGATCGGTGTCAGCCAGGTCGCGTAGCGGTCGTTCTCGCCTTTGCAGGCGCCAAAATAAAGGTCCTGGAGCTTGCGGGTGATCGGGCCCGGTTCGCCGTCGCCGATGCGCCGCTGATCGATCTCGATCACCGCTGAGACCTCGGCGCCGGTGCCGCAGAGCAGCACCTCCTCGGCGACGTAGAGCTCACTGCGGTCGATGGTGCGCTCGACCACCGCAATCCCGAGCTCGTCCCGGGCAAATTGCATCAGCACCGAGCGCGTGATGCCCTCGACGATGTTCTCCGACGCCGGCGGCGTGATCAGCTGACCGTGGCGGACGATGAAGAGATTCTCCGCGCTCCCCTCGCACACGTGCCCATCCTGGGTCATCAGGATCGCCTCGTCGAAGCCGTTGAGGAATGCCTCGGTCTTGGCGAGCGCGCTGTTGATGTAGATGCCGGTCGCCTTCGAGCGCGCCGGCGCGACGTTGTCGTCGATCCGCCGCCAGCTCGACACCTGGCAGCGAATGCCCCCCGTGGTGTCGACGTATGCACCGAACGGCACCGGGACGATCATGAAGCCGTCGCGCAGGTTGTGGAAGCGAATGCCGATCTCCTCGGTCGCCTTGAAAACCAGGGGGCGGATGTAGACATCGGTGCGAAAGTCGTTGCGGCGCATCAGCTCGACGGTGATGTCGCACAGCTCGTCAACGCTGTGCGGTAGCTCCATGTGGAGCATGCGAGCGTTACCGGTCATGCGCGCGAAGTGGTCGGCCATCCGGAAGACATTGATGCGCTGCTGCCGCTCGCTCCAGTACGCGCGAATCCCCTCGAAACATCCCGTGCCGTAGTGAAGCGCGTGGGTGAGCAGTCCGAGGTGTGCGTCGCCGTACCTGCAGAGCTCACCCTCGAAGAACACCCATGTGTCCGACTGCGCTCGGCGCAGCTCGGACTTTGCGACCGGTTCCCGGGTCGGGATCTCAGTCATCCGCGATCGCCTGGTCGGGTGCTTCGACAAGGTCCGCGAGATGCCTGATGAAGCCGCCGGCGACGCCTCCATCAGCGACGCGGTGATCGAAGACGAGTGAGAGCTCAACCACCGAGCGCGGCACCACATAGTCCTCCACGACCCAGGGGCGCGTCGCGATCCGGCCGACGCCGAGGATCGCGGCCTCGGGGGGATTGATGATCGCCGTGCCCCCGTCGACGCCGAAGGCACCAAAGTTGGACACAGTGAAGGTGCTTCCGCGCAGATCGGCAGCGTCGATGGACCCGTCGCGAGCCGCGGTCGCAAGCCGCTGAAGTTCATCGGCGATCGCCGGTAACGACTTGCCCTGCGCGTCGCGAATCACCACGACCACGAGGCCGCGATCGGTTTGCACGGCGACTCCGAGGTGAATCGGCCTGAACCGCACCACCTCGTTCGCCTGGGTGTCGAAGTGCGCGTTGAGCCTTGGAAACTTCCGGAGGGAGATCACGCTGAGCCGCAGGATGATGGCGAAGGGTGTGACCGCGGCATCGGTCGCGCCGGGCTCGAGCTCCGCGCGCAACTCCATGAGCCTGGTCGCGTCAGCGCGAACCAACGCGGTGGCGGTCGGCACTTCCCGATGTGACCTGGTGAGCCGTTCGGCGGCAATCCGGTCGACGCGGGTGAGCGCCACGCGGTCGCCCTCCGCACCTGCCGCCGGGCTGTCGGTTGCCTGCGTTGCGCCATCCTGCTTCGCAGCCCGCTCGAGGTCCGCCTGGGTC
>JBAQGL010000065.1:0-8335 GCA_049287785.1 Candidatus Dormiibacterota bacterium
CCCTTCCCTCTCTCTGCAAGCCCGACCCTGGTACCGCGATGCACAATTCGGGGAATGCAAATCGAAAACTCCTTTGCCGTTAGGGCGGCGCCCGACCGCGTCTACGAGTTTCTGCTCGACGTCAACAACGTCGTGAGCTGCGTTCCCGGTGCGGAACTGTCCGAGGTGGTCGATCCCGACACGTTCAAGGGCAAGGTTCGGATCAAGGTTGGACCGGTCACCGTGAGCTACAACGGCACCGCTCGGATCACCTCCCGCGACACCGCTGCGCGAACGGCGACGCTCGAGGCGGAAGGCCGCGAGACGACCGGTTCGGGGACGGCGCAGGCGACCACGATCATGGCGGTCGCCGCGGACGGTGAGGCATCGAAGGTCACGCTGACCACGGACTTCACGGTGGTTGGCCGGATTGCCCAGTTCGGCCGCGGCATCATGGAGGACGTCTCGCGCCACCTGGTCGGACAGGCGGCGGAATGCATTCAGTCGAAGCTCGAGGCTCCACCACCGACCGCGGCAGCGGAATCGTCCTCGCCGGGAGCCAACGCCTCGTCCAGCGCGCCGACGGCTGCAGCGCCGCCGGCGCCGTCGCGGTCCGAACCGGCGTCGCTTGACGCGCTGGCGCTCGGACGTGCTGTTGCCATGGAGCGCATGAGCAGGTTGAAGGTCCGGCCTCCCATGATCGCCGCGGCGTTCGCGGGACTGATCAGCCTTTTGCTGCTGCGCCGGGTGCGCCGCTCGCGGCGACGGCGCCGCCAGGCGAACGGTTGACGCGTCGAGGGAGCTGACCGAGCAATCTCCCGAGGGCGTCGAGCGCGTCGACGCTGTGAGCACTCAGGAAGTCGTCGCAGTGGGGAAGCGCCGCGGCCATGCCGCGCGTCTCCGGCTGATATGCGGTGCTCCCCAGCAGCGGGTTGAGCCATATCAGGCGGTGACAGCTGCGCCGGAGCCGAGCCATCTCGCGACCGAGCTGCTCGGGATCACCGCGGTCCCACCCGTCACTGATGATCAGCACCACCGCACCATGGCCGAGCACACGCCGCGCGTGGTCGCGCTGGAAGGTGTGCAGCGCGTCGGCGATACGCGTCCCGCCACCGATGTCATGCACCTGGGCGGCAACGTGGTCGAGCGCGGAATCGATGTCCCCGTGGCGGAGGAGGTGGGTGATTCTGGTCAAGTGTGTCGAAAACGCGAAGGTCTCGACCCGCTCGCGCCTGCCGATCACGTGCGCAAACACCAGCAGGTGTCGTGAGTATCGATCCATCGATCCGCTGACATCGCAGAGGATGACCAGCGGGCGGCGCTTGGTGCTGACGCTCGCGCGTGCAAGCCGCGGGGCATCGCCGCCCTGACGTGCTGCCGCACGCAGAGTCCGGCGCAACTCCACCGAACCGCGGCGATCCGCCCGAAGGCGCCGCGTCCTGCGCTCGGCCACCTTCCATGGCGACTGGCGGAGCAATCTCCGTACCGCTGCCAGCTCGTCCCAGCTCATCTCCCGGAAGTCGCGTTGACGGAGCAGTTCCTCGGCGCTGTACCCGGTGCTCGAGGCCGGTGGCCCCTCGACCTCGCGTGCCACGCCCGGTGACGACAGCCCAAGCGCGTTCATCCATGCCAGCGCCTGCTTGGGATCAAGCGCCAGTGGACGGGTGCGTCCTGGGATGGAGCCGGCTCTACCCTCGCCACCGGGGCTGGAGAAGAAAAGGTCAAAGGCGGCGTCGAACACCGGGCCCTCCTCTCGCCGGGTGACGAACACCGCCCGGAGCGCGTAACGGACCTCATCCGGATGTTCAAGATTGATGGCCAGCAGCGCCTGGCACGCGTCGCGCACGCGCTCCGGACCCGTGGTGAGTCCTGCGTCGCGAAGCAGACGCGCGAACAGCGTCACGCTCTCGACGGGATCCGGTGCGCTGCCGATCATCGCCCGGCGTGCTCGGTGATCGCCTCCTCGCTGCGCTGGAGGTCCTCCTGGTGCTTGACGGCCGCGCCCATGGTTTCGCGCAGTGCCTCGGGCGTCGCCTCGGTGTGGCCGAGGGCCGCGAGCGCGCGCGCCCAGTCGACTGTTTCTGCCACTCCTGGCACTTTGTAGAGGTCGAGGCCGCGGAGCCGCTGGGTCACCTCCGCGACCTGGCGTCCGAGTCGCTCGGAGACCTCGGGCGCACGGATGCGCACGATCGCCACCTCTCGCTCGAGGTCCGGGTAGTCGATCCAGTGGTACAGGCACCGGCGCTTGAGCGCGTCGTGGACCTCGCGCGTGCGATTCCCGGTCAAGATCACCAGCGGTGGATGGGTCGCGCGGATCGTCCCCAGCTCGGGGATGCTGATCGCGTAGTCGGCGAGGATTTCGAGCAGGAATGCCTCGAACTCCTCGTCTGATCTGTCGATCTCATCGATGAGCAGCACCGGCGGCACCGGGTCGTGGTTGTCGATGGCGTCGAGGAGCGGCCGGCGCAGGAGAAATTCCGGTCCGAACACGTCCTGCTCGGTGCGTATACGATCCTCGCGCTCGCCCACCAGCCGGATGTGGAGCAGCTGGCGCGCGTAGTTCCACTCGTATGCGGCGTGCGCAAGGTCGATACCCTCGTAGCACTGCAGACGGATGAGCCGGGCACCGAGGCCGCTGGCGAGCGCTCGCGCCGCCTCCGTCTTGCCCACCCCGGCTTCGCCTTCGAGGAAGAGCGGCTTGTTGATGCGCATCGACACGAGGATCGCCGTCGCGAGGCGCCGGTCACAGAGATAATCGCCGGCGGCGAGGAGGTCGACGACCGCATCGACCGAAGCGGGCGTTGCGGCTCCGCTCGGTGCGTTCATGAGGTCAGCGTGACGAGTCCGCATCCCGGCGGTCAAGCCGCGGGCCTCCGGCTCCGACCATGATCACACGGCGTAGACGTCGATCTCGGTGGCCTTGACGACGGCGAAGACCGCACCGCCCTCGGCGAGACGCAGCTCCGCGGCTGCAGCAGGCGTGACCTCCGCCACGAGGGGAAACGGTGCATCGAGCCGGATCCGCCAGCGGTCGCCCTCGGGATCGACGCCGGCGACCGTACACCGAAGAACGTTACGAGGGCTGCCGTCAGGGGCCTGCCGGTAGAGGGCGACGGCCCGCGGCTGGATGGTCGCCATCGCCGGCCCCCGGATGCCGGCGGCCACGGTGAGCCGCGAGCCGTCGTCGAGGAGCATCGAACCGTCCGTCACGACGCCGCGGAGGAGATTCAAGCCGGCCATGCGCGCGATCCAGGCCGAGCGAGGTCTCGATGACACCTCGGTGAATGGCCCCTCCTGCGTGATGCGGCCATCCTCGAGCACCACAACCCGTTCGGCCAGCGATGCCGCCTCGAGTGGATCGTGCGTGACGACAAGTCGCACCCCCGTGAAGGAGGCGAGGTGCCGGCGGAGAGAGCGACGGAGCTCGAGGCGCCCTGACGCGTCCACCGCCGCGAGAGGTTCGTCGAGCAGCAGCACCTCCGGGTCGGTGACCAGGACGCGCGCAAGGGCGGCGCGTTGCGTCTCGCCACCACTCAGCGCGGAGGGACGCGATGCGACGTGCCTCGTGAGGTCGACGCGTTCCAGCCATTCGGTCGCACGCGCATGGGCGGTCGCGCGGTCGACACCGCGTGCGCGCAGGCCGAAGGCGACGTTGTCGAGCACGCTGAGGTGGGGGAAAAGGCCGTGGTCCTGAAACACGAATCCGATGCGGCGTGCTTCGGGCGTGAGCCAGGTGCGTGTCGCGGTGTCCTCGAACACCGTGCCGTCAACCTCCACGCGGCCCTCGTCGACGCGGACCAGCCCCGCGATGACACGCAGCAGCGTCGTCTTGCCGGCGCCATTGGGTCCGAGCACCGCCACGGTGACATCGGAGTCGACGGAGAGATCGCAGTCGAGGCGAAGGCCTCCCAGCTGGGTGCGGACCTGCGCATGGAGGGTCACCGCAGCGCACCGAGCCAGCGGTCGCGCAACACCACCAGGACAAGCACGGAGATCGCGAGCAGCAGCAGCGAAAGCGTGATCGCTTCGCCGACCTGTCCCGAGCCCTCGAACGAGCTGTAGGCGGCGATCGGCAATGTCTCGGTCGTGCCTGGGAAGCTGCCCGCGAACGTGATGGTCGCGCCGAACTCACCCAGAGCGCGGGCCCAGCAGAGCGCCGCTCCGGCTGCGATCGACGGTGCTGCCAGCGGCATGGTCACCTGCCAGAAGCGTCGCCATGGCCGGGCACCGAGGGTTGCAGCGACCTCCTCGAAATGTTCGTCGCGCTGACGGAGCCCCGCTTCGACCGTGATTACCAGGAACGGGAACCCAACAAAAGCCTCGGCGATTGCCGCCCCGGCGGTGCTGAAGGGAAGCACGATCCCGAAGTGGTCGAGCACCGTGCCGATCGGGGTGGTGCGGCCAAGGGCGGCCTGCAGGGCGATCCCGCCGACAACCGGAGGGAGCACCAGCGGCAGAGTCACCAATCCGCGGATCACGCGCCGCCCCGGGAGGGACGTCCGCGCGAGCAGGTAGGCCAGCGGGACGCCGATGACGAGGGCGATCGCGACCGCGATGAGCGAGCACTCGATGGAGAGGCGGAGCGCCGTGAGCACGTCCGTCGACACCAGCTGCGACGGCAGGTTGCCCCAGTCGACATGGACGAGCAATCCGATGAGCGGCAGCGCGATGAACAGCACTGCCACCGCGGCCGGGATCAGGAGACCGAGGAGGGGGCGTCGCGTGACGCCCCGGGTCACGACGGGTTCAGGAATCCGTCTTCCAGCAACTGCGCATGAACATCACCGGAAACCGCCGCTGTCACGAACGCTGCGGCCGCGGTCTGGTTCGTGCTCGCCTTGACGACCGCGATCTCGTACGTGCCGATCACGTTTTGCGCATCGGGTATAGGGACGCCGGCCACCTTTCCGGCCGCGGTCACCACGTCGGTGACGAAGACCAGGGCCGCGTCGGCGTTCCCCGATTCGACCTGCTGCACCACCTCGGCGTCGTCAAGCTGGAACGACTTGGGCGTGAGGGTGATGTTCGCCGCCTTCAAAGCTTTGGCCGCATATTCGCCCACCGGAACGCTCGGCGCCGCGAGCACCACCGAGAGCCCGGGCATGGCGAGACCGGCGAGGGTCTTGATGCCCTTGGGGTTACCCGGTGCAACGATGATCTCGAGCTTGTTCTCGCAGAATGCCACGGGGGTCTGGACGAGCCCGGCGCTCACGAGTTGCATCATCGTCGAGGTGTTGGCCGTGGCGATGACGTCAGCGGGGGCGCTGTTGATGATCTGGGTCACCAGCGTCTGCGAGCCGGCGTACGAGTACTGGGCCTTGAACCCCGGATGATCGAGGTCGAGCCCCTTCTCGGCGGTGTTGAACGCCGAGGTCAGCGATGACGCGGCGAAAACCGTGATCGTGCCGCTGAATGGATCGGGTGATGCCGAGGGGGCGGGTGTGGACGTCGAGCCGCACCCTGCAAGTGCGAGGGCGGCGGTGCCGGCCACAAGGACGGTGCGGGTTCCGAACTTCATGGCCTCCTCGGCTGTGTGTCGGTTGGCGGGGGCAGCTCGATGACGACGTTGGTGGCTTTCACCGAGGCGACGGCGAGCATCCCTGGCTCGAGATGCAGTTCGCGGACAGCCTCGGAGCTGATCAGCGAGCTGATCCGGAACGGTCCCGCCTGCAGCTTGACGTGCGCCATCACCCCGTCGGCGACCACGTCGGTGACCAGCCCGAGGAAGTGGTTGCGCGCCGACTCGCTGACAGGCAAGGTCGGGTGACTGCTGGCGAGCTCGACGGCGAACTGTGCAAGCGCCACGCCGTCAACGAGGCGATGGCCACCGTCGGTGCGCACGGTGGCGACGCGGCCGGCATCTGCCCAACGGCGGACCGTGTCGACACTCACGCCGAGAAGCTCCGCCGCCTGGCCCATCTTGTACGTTGGCATGGGCCGCGACCTTAGCGCAAAAGCGGCCTTCTTCTCAACCGGGCCTTGCGATTGCGGCTTCGCTCAGAAGGCAGCTACTCGTGCGCCACCACGGTGATCGCGTGCGTCACGTCGCTGACGAAGAGCGGGGCGGGGTAGCTGACCCGGACATAGCCCTGGGGGTCGATGACATCCAGGTAGTTGGTCTTTGGCGGCTCAAGGGGCTCGCCCCACTTCAACCAGGTGATCTTCAGGGTCGCGTCCGGTCCGAGCAGCCAGTGCCAGCCCGGGTCCCATTGGGTCGTCAGGTTTGTCTTGATGAATTCGGCCACGTTGGCGGCGGTGCGGTCGGGCATCACGCTGACGAGGAGCAGGACCGGCTTGATCGTCTTCGGTAGTGCCCGCTCGACTGCAACGATGTCGCGGCCCAGGATCGGGCACAGGTTGACGCAGAGCGGGTCCATGAACGCCAGGAGCACGAGGTGGCCCTTCTCGTCCGCCAGCGAGATCGGGTGACCGCTCTGGTCGACGAGCCCGGTCAGCGGAGGCGTCGGCTGCCGGGTCAGTGGCGCGCCGATCACGTTTGCCGACGGCGTGATGTTCACCTGCGCCGCGGTGGTCGTTGCGCGCGGGTGCAGGGTCAGGGACATGATCGCGCCGATGCCGAGGCCGCCGGCGAGCGCGAGTACCACGAGCAGCGCCTGCCCGCGCTTCGATCGAGTGATCCCTCCGAGGCTCCCCGAGGGTTTCATCCACACACCTCGCTCTCGGCATCGGTTGGTTGAAGGCTGCATCCGGACCCGCCGGCGGCCTCCCACCCGCAAGCGCGGCGCCAATTATGGCTCGCTCGACCTGCTCGTGCGCCGAGCGCCGACGGCCGACGCTATGCTCCCCGCGTGATCCAGCGTCGACGGGCGAGGGTTGCCGCATCGGGCGGTGTCCTGCTCGCGCTCATCGGACTGTTCATCAGCCACACCCTCGAGTATCTCCGCGTCTGGGGACCGCAGGGCGTCGTGGATTCGATGACCAACCCGGTGCACGCCTACATGCTCCCGGTCGCGGGCGCGCTGGTCGTGCTGAGCGCCGTCTTCGCGTTCCGGTTGGCGCGCGCCTGGCAGGCACTCAATCAGCGGCTCGACCGCGCCGCCGCGGGCGTGCGCCGGCTCTGGCGTGGACGGCCAGATCAGTTCGCCGGGAGCCCGCAGCCCGGATCCACACCGGGAACCCGGCTGGTCGCAATCTGGTTGCCGCTGGCGGCCGCCCAGATCGTCCTCTACATCGTGCAGGAGAACATCGAGGCGGTGGCCCGGTCGCAACCGGCGCCCGGCCTCGGAGCGGTCACGGGGATCCACTGGGCCGCCCCGCTCGTCCATCTCTATGTGTCCCTGCTGCTGGCATGCCTGGTCCGCATCTGTCAGGTTCTGTTCCACCGGCGGGAGGCGGTCGTCGAGCGCGTGGAAGCCCTCCTGCGCGCCATCGTTCGACGGCGCCTCAGGGCCAATGCAAGCATTCGCCGCCCGGCCGTCGAGACGTTCGCTCCGATCGACCGGCTGGGCGGGCATCTCTGGCGGAGACCACCGCCGCTGCTCCTCGACCGCTGACCGGACGTCCGTGAGCTTCGGCTCACCTTCGATCGTTCAATCACGAGGAGATATCACGTGGGGAAAAATGCCCTTCGAGCGTCCGCGGTTGCCGCCGCGACGCTCATTGCTCTTGCGACTTCATTCGCCGCTGCTTCCGCACACTTCGTGTTCACCGCGGGCAAATACCGCATCGCCATCGGCTGGCAATTCGAGCCGGCCGGCGGCACCGATACGTATGTCGGCGCCGCGAATGCCATCCAGATGTTTGTCGACGTCCCGTCGGCCACCAACCCGATCGGGACCCCCGTCGGCACGCTCAACCAGGATTGCACGCATCCCGATCTCCAGGTCACGGTCACGGTGGGAAGCACGACGAGCAGCCCGTTCTGTCCAGTGCCTCTGTACGACTCTGACACCGGCAACGGCAGGCACGACGAATACGACTACGCGATTATCCCGACGGTGGTCGGCACGTATACCTTTCATGTCTTCGGCTCGATAAACGGTGTCCCGGTCAACCAGACGATTGCGTCGAGTCCGACGTCGTTCGACTCGGTCGCGGATTCGAGCGCCGTACAGTTCCCCGTGGTCATCCCGGCCGCCGCTGCGGTGGCAACCAAGGTCAACGCGGTGAGTCAGCGGGCGGCGAGCGCACTGTCGAGCGCGCAGTCCGCGTCAACCGCTGCCGGTGACGCAAAGACAAGCGCATCGGGCGCGACGACGCTCGGGATCATCGCGATCATCGTCGCGGTGGTGCTCAGCGGACTCAATCTGGCCATAGGGTTGCGCCGCAGGAGCGCGTAGCGATGCGGACACGGCGGGCGTTCATCGTCGCCGCGACGATGGCGGTCGGGGCAGCC
>JBAQGL010000066.1:0-6847 GCA_049287785.1 Candidatus Dormiibacterota bacterium
GCGTGAGGCTGGCGAGGAGGATGTTGAGGGCAATCTCGTTGGGCGTCTTCTGACGCGATGCGCTCTCGACGAGCGAGATCATCCGGTCGAGAAAGGTCTCGCCGGGGTTTTGGGTGATCTCGATGACGATCCGGTCGCTGAGGACGCGCGTTCCGCCCGTGACCGCGCTGCGGTCGCCGCCGGCCTCGCGAATCACAGGAGCGGACTCGCCGGTGATCGCCGACTCGTCGACACTGGCGATCCCCTCGAGGATGGTGCCGTCACTCGGGATCACGTCTCCCGCCTCGCAGACCACGACGTCGCCCTTGCGCAGGTCGATCGCCGAGACGGCGACCTCCTTGCTTCCGATACCGCCGTCCAGCTTGCGGGCGATGGTATCCGTGCGCGTGCGACGCAGTGCCTGGGCCTGCGCTTTGCCACGCCCTTCGGCGATCGCCTCGGCGAAGTTGGCGAAGAGCACGGTGAACCACAGCCACAGCGCGATCTGGCCGATGAAGCTCGTGTCCGCGCCGTCGCCGGCGATGCTCGCGAAGAACCCATAGGTGGTCATGACCGCGCCGATCTCGACGACGAACATCACGGGGTTGCGCACCATCGTCCGCGGGTCGAGCTTCACGAAGCTCTGACCGATGGCGGGTACGAGCAGCGCGGGATCGGTGACGCTGCTCCGACGGCGATTGGGGCGATGTGCGGATGCGAGGGCCATGTCAGAACGCCGCAATCAACTTGAAGTGCTCGAGAATCGGGCCGATCGAGACAGCAGGGAAGAAGGTGAGCGCGGCGACGATGAGGATGGTGCCGATCAACAGCGCGACGAACAGGAGCCCATCGGTCGGGAACGTTCCCGAGCTCGCGGGGACGATCTTCTTCTTCACGAGGTTGCCCGCCATGGCCATGACGGGGATGAGGAAGAGATAACGCCCTGCCCACATGGCACCGGCAAGCATCAGATTGTAGTAGGTGGTGTTGCCGCTCAGACCGGCGAAGGCGCTGCCGTTGTTGCCCGTTGTCGATGCGAATGCGTAGAGGATCTCGGTGAGCATGTGCGGCGTTCCCTGGGTCGAGATCGGACCCGCCTGACCGCCCGCCGTCAGCACCGCAATCGCCGAGAATCCCAGGATGGAAGCGGGGAGAATGAGGATCGCGATGGCCGCGAACTTCACGTCGCGTGCTTCGATCTTCTTGCCCAGGTACTCGGGAGTGCGCCCGACCATCAACCCCGCGATGAAAACCGCGAGGATCGCGAACACGACCATCCCGTAGAGGCCGGAACCAACATCGCCCGGCGTGATCTCACCGAGCTTGATCAGCACCAGCGGCACCAGGCCGCCGATCGGCGTGAGACTGTCCATCGAGGCGTCGACGGAGCCCGTGCTCGTTCCTGTGGTTGCAGTGTTGTAGAGGGCCGACTGGATCGGGCCGAAGCGCGCTTCCTTCCCCTCCATGTTGCCGCCGGCCGACGTGGAGGTCGACACCTGCGACGCACCGGTGGTGACCAGCGCGGGGTTGCCCTGCTGCTCCTGCCAGGCGACGACACCGAAAGCGCTGACGAGGATGATTCCCATGACCGAGCCGAGCACGATTCCCTGCTTCACCTTGCCCACCCAGCGACCGAAGGTGATGGTCAGCCCGAAGGGAATCAGCAGGCAGCTGAAGATCTCGAGCGCGTTGGTGAACCCGTTCGGATTCTCGAATGGATGGGCAGCGTTGGTGTTGAAGAATCCTCCACCGTTGGTGCCGAGGTCCTTGATGGCCTCCATCGACGCGACCGGACCCTGGGCGATCGTCTGCACGCCGTTGGTGAGCGTGTGCACCAGGCTGTAGTTGCTGAAGTTCTGGATTGCGCCGTTGGCGACCAGCACCAACGCGAGCACGGCGCTGATCGGCACCAGGATGTACAGAATCCCGCGCACCATGTCGACCCAGAAGTTGCCGAGCGTGCTCATGGTCCGGCGTGCGATCGCCCGGATCACCACGATCGCCACCGACATCCCCATGGCCGCGCTGAGAAACTGGTGGAGCACCAGCGCGACGATCTGTGAGAAATAGCTCATCGTCGTCTCGCCGGCGTAGTCCTGCCAATTGGTGTTGCTGGCGAAGCTGACCGCGGTGTTGAACGCCAGAGCGGGCGGCACCGCGGGAAGGTTCTGCGGGTTGAGCGGGAGGCGGTCCTGGAAGCGGAGTACCAGATACGTGAAGACGATCCCGACGAACGTGACCGCAAGGATCGACACGAGGTACGCGATCCATCCCTGTTCGTGCTCCTCGTCGACGCCGATGAGCTTGTACGCGAACGTTTCGACTGGACGGATGATCCTGCTCAGCCACACCCGCTCGCCCCTGTAGACCTTGAACATGTACCCGCCGATGAACCATGCGCCGGCTGCGACCGCCGCGTAGGTGACGATGGCGGCGACGATGTCCAGGACCATCAGAACCGCTCCGGTGCGATCAGCGCGATGACGAGATAGATGGCCACGAGCAACGCGATGACTGCGGAGACGATGTACCCGGTGAGCTCCGACCCCACATCAGACCCTCCGCAGCCCGTCGGCGAGGAGAAAGACCGCCAGCAGCATCCCGGCGAAGCACAGCAGTACGAGCAGGTCGAGCGGCATGTGCTTACGAGCGTCTCATCGAGACCGTCAACGAAGCGTCAACGCGTTCGCTTGCGCAGTGTCGCGTCACGCGGATACTGCGTCGACACCAAGTGCTGTGCCCGCCTGATCGGCGAGCGTCACCGCAGCAAGAAGTTGCTGCTGCGTCACCCTGGTACCGGGCTCGGCGACAAGCACGAAACGTCCCAGGCGACGGTGTTGATTTTCAACGCCGAGGCTGATCGGCTTGCCGGGAAGTCCCAGGGTGTCAAATCCCCACCAGATGCGTCCCCAGCTCACGTCGCCGCTGCGTTCGATCATCGGGCTGACGGCATTGGGAAACGTCGTCTCAAACTGGCAACTCCGCAGTCCGAGCATGTCCTGCAGCTCCGCGGCAACGGCCACAACGACGTCGCTCGCCGGCGCGCCGGAAGCGAGCATCTCCGCGATCGTCTGGAGCCGCGAGAGGGTGTCATCGGATTGTGAGATACGTGTGCGGTGCGCGCGGTTTCGAGCTGAGAGTTGTCCGACGATGAGGCCGCCCACCAGAAGCAGGATCGTCGTCTCGACGTCTCCTGCGTTGGATATCGACACCGAGCCGTACGGCTGGGTGTAGAAGCCGTCGAAGCTCAGCGCCGCCGACACCGCGGCGATCGCCGCCGGCAGGCGACTCCCGATTGCCGCCACCGCCGAGACCAGCACCGCCAGTCCGAGCGCAACCGTCGCCGATGGGATCTGGCCGCGGACCGG
Source organism: Candidatus Dormiibacterota bacterium (assembly GCA_049287785.1). Taxonomy (GTDB): domain Bacteria; phylum Chloroflexota; class Dormibacteria; order Aeolococcales; family Aeolococcaceae; genus Palsa-851. Next base: position 3,348 of record JBAQGL010000066.1, read on the forward strand.
CAGCAGGCTCAGGGCAAGGGCGACCGGAGCGGCGACGGCGAAAACCACGAGCACCGCCGGCCGGCTTCGCATGCCGATTTCCAGGGTGCGACTCCAGACCGTCGATTCACCGGTCTTGGCGGTCTCGGGCAGCGGGATTGGGGTGACTTCGTCGACCACAGAGACACCGTCCCACCCGGAGCGTCAACAAAGCGTCAACGAGCAGGGCCGAATCGATATCCCTGACGGCCCACTGTGACCACGACCGTGGGACGGGTTGGGTCGTCCTCGAGCTTGTGACGCAGGCGCTGCGCGAAGGTCCGGAGATAGTTGCGCTCGTCCGCATACTGCGGCCCCCACACGCGCTGGAGCAGCGTGCGATGGTCGAGCGTGGCGCCGGCATTCCGAGCCAGCTCGGCGAGCAGCAGCCACTCGGTTGGCGAAAGCCGTACCTCGACGCCGCCGCGCGTGACCGACCGGGCGCCGAGATCGACGCGGACGTTGCCCCGCACCACGATGCCGCCGGCGCCCTCGAGCGGCCTGACTCGGCGGAGCACGGCGCGCACACGCGCCAGCAGCTCCTCCGCGCCGAATGGCTTGGCCAGGTAGTCGTCGGCGCCAAGGTCGAGGGCGCGAACCTTGTCCGTCTCCTCGCCGCGGGCGCTGATCACGATGACCGCGGGGCGCTGCTGAGTGTCCATGTGTTCGAGGATCTGCCAACCGTCGACGAACGGCAGACCGATATCGAGCAGGACGATGTCGATTGCCTCCGGGTCTCGAAGCATCTGCGACGCGGTGATCCCATGGGCCGCCAGCGACGTCACGTAGCCGGCGGAGTTGAGCGCATCCGCTAGGACCTCGCGCAACGCCGTGTCGTCCTCGACGACCAGGATGCGAGCCCTGGGCTCGTCGCTCAACAGCTCCCCGGACCGGCCGGCGCCGCGCCCGCGGCGACCGTGATCGTCTCCGAGAAGGTCGCCGGTGGATTGAAGGACTGATGGCTCGGGGAGACGAGCTCGACCTGAACGGTGTGCCGTCCCGACGACAGATCGACCGGGACGTGCCAGACGTCGACCGTCGGTGCCTGGATGCCGTCGATGATCACCGCGAGGTAGAACTGGGAGGACGTCGCCGGGACGAGCCTGCCGGACGCCTCGACTCCGCAGACCGTGAGCGTCAGCGGCGCGCCGACCTCGGCACCAGGAGGGGGCGACACAATGCGCACAGGGTACGGCGCCGCCACCAGCAGTGCCGGGCTGAACACCCAGCTGGCCAGGAGGCCGCCCGCGCCACAGAGAGCCGCGAGCCCTCCCGCGATCCGCAGCGCGCTCCGCCGGACTGCGAAGACCAGGAGGCCGCCACCGAAGATCAGCAGCGCCAGGCCCCACTGCACAGGCAACGGGAGGCCGCTGACGATGTGCGCGATCACGCTCGTTCCGGTCAGGCCGGTGCGACGGTGAAGAAGATCGTCGGCGTGACATCCCGAGGCGAGAACGGGAAGTGGTCCTGGGCCACGAACTCCGCGTACATCGAGTACGGAAGCCCTGGCTTCACCGTGATCGGCTGCGACAGCGTGTAGCTCATGTAGATGAGCTGATTGTTGAGATAGAGGTGGACGTGACCCTTGGTGGGCGTGATGTCGCTGGTCGTCACCGTGGTGACCGTGCCCCCGGTGACCGACACCCTGACAACCAGCGTGGTCCCGTGCACGATCTCTCCCGAGGTGGGGGAGAGCAGCGTGATCTTCACCGGGGTGGCGGGACGATGGCCGAGCCCGCCCACGGGTGTCGGGTACGGCGTCGGAGCCGGCGTGCCCGAAGGCCCGTCAGCTGTCGCAGACGAACACGCCGGGAGGCCGAGGATCAGCAAGGTCAGGAGGACGAGGAATGGACGTCGCATAGTTGAGGAGTTCCCTGCCCGCCCCATTATGCGCACCTGCCGCCCGACCACAGAGCGGCCTCTATGTGCCTTGCTGAAGGTCCCGAAGCGAGGTCAGCGGAGCCGGTAGGTCGCGGGCCGCTCGTCGGTGACCGTGACCTTCGGGGCATTGCGCTCCAGGATGCGCCGGACCTGCTGCGGCGTGAAGCTGCCGCCGAGGCGCTTCCGGATCGCCGCCACCGCAAGGGGTCGCGTCGATTCCTTGAGGACCGCGAGGACCTTGTCATCGGGGGTGCTGCGCGTGGTGGTGTGCTTGCCGTTGGACGCGGTTAAGGGTGCGGGTGTCCGTGCAGGTTCGGGAGCGCTCTCGGGCACACGGTTCACGTGCGCGGCGACGACCGGTGCAGGGGCCACGACATGTGCGGGAAGGTCGATCCGGGCAGGCCGGGTCGAACCCTCGCCATGCAGGCGGGTCCACATGGCGGGAAGGTCGTCGAGGACCTGGCGCACGAAGGCTGCCGAGCCACTCACCTCGATCTCGCGCTCTCCGTCACGGAGGCGCAGCGAATGCGACATCGGCGCAGCGGGTACTTCAACCCGCGGGGCCGGGCGGAACGGCGGACGCGAGTCGTTCCGAGAATCGTTGTTGAAGCTGGGTCGAGGGCCCGAAAACTGCCGGGGGCCGGAGAACGAGGGACGGTCCGAAGAAGGGCGTCCCTGATAGGGGCGGTCGTCAGGCATTGGTCTCCTGGTTGTCTGTGGGTTCGTCGTGGTTATGACCGTGGCTCCGGCCCTGGGGCGCCGGCTCGGCGACCACCGGGGTGCCGACCACATCGGCGGCGGGATCCGGCTCGGTCTTCGCGGCCCTGGTCAGATCGGTGATCTCGACATGGCGGTCGTCGTCCGGCAGGGTGATCTGGGGAAGATCGTCATCATCGGACGGGGGCGGTCCGAAGAGGCGCTCCTGGATCTTGTTGCGGAGTGGCGACTGGATGAGGGCGAAGACGCCCCCGACGACAGCTGCTCCGATCAAGAGGTTGCGGACGCGATGTGTCCTTCTCTTCGGACGGATGGCGGTGCTCAGCTTGTCCGACGCGTCGGCGATCCGCTCGCGTGCGGCGTTACCCGCTGCGCTCACCCTGCTGTCAGACGCAATGGTCTCGGCAGTCTCCGCCAGCGTGGTGGCGGCGGACTGCAATACCTGGCTCAATCCTTCAGCCCCACGTTGCACCGTCGGGAGCGCTGCGCTCCCCGCGCCGCGCGCGAGCGTGACCGCATGATCCGCAAGGTCACCGATCGTATCCGCCGCGCGACCGCGGTCAAGCACGGCAGCTCTGGAACGTCGACTCCGCATGTTGCAACAAACCTCCGTTCTCACCTGCCATGTATGGCGCCACACAATTGAACTGGCACCAAAGGATTGATTCTACGTTGGTTGCACGATTCAACGCTCCCCATAACCACGCGCGCGCGTCGCGCGGGCGCGGGTCAGGCGGCGGAGGAAAGCGGCGGTGCGATATCGCGAAGGCTGATCGGGGATGCCTCGCGGGCGAGTGCCGTGTCCAGCGGCGCGTCGAGGAACCACCGGATGCGAGCTGCGGCCACCGGCCCGACGAGCCGGGCGAGCTCAGGTTCAGATGCCG
>JBAQGL010000067.1:0-3617 GCA_049287785.1 Candidatus Dormiibacterota bacterium
CGGCGCCGCAGTCGGCGACGCCGTCGCTGACGTCGACGGCGACGGCTGCGCGGACGCGCTCGGCGAAGCCGATGGCGACGCCGCTGCGCTCGGCGAGGCGCTCGTCGACGGCACCGGGGAAGGGGTCACATCCGGCAGCGGTCCGATCTTGACGTTCGGGATGATGTTGCCGATGCGGGGCAGATCCGCTTGGGGACCCCCGAATGGGGCGTTCTGGCTTGGCGATGAGACCACGAGTGCCACCGCCACCCCGGCCACCGCGAGGCCGACCGCCCCGAGCGGGGCGACCAGCGGACGCCTGCGCTCGGGCCGGTCACCGGTGTTCTGCGGGGAGCGGGCATAGGCGCGCCGCTCCGGCGTGAGGATGATCCCCTCGGCTGCCAGGCTCGCCCACGGCGCGTTGGAGTACACGAAGGCCTCGAAAAGGAGCAGCACCGCCAGCACGACCGTGGCGACGCTCGGTGAACGGACCAGCATCGCGACTCCGCCGGCGACCCCCGCGACCATCAGCGCGGTCTCGGCGCGTGACGCCCGAAGGGCACCGAGCAGGGATCGACCCTCCTTGCTCTTGGCGGTACGGAGGAACTCGGCGTGCTTGCGGAAGGCGCCGCGCAGACAGGCGAGCGTGACCACCCACGAGAGTGCGAACCAGACGCGCAGCGCGCTGATCGCATCTCGGGTGCTGGCTCCGCACGCGCGGCGCATCGCCCAGACCGCGCGGAGGAGTCCGGTTCCCGCGAAGGCCAGCGGCACCGCGAGCACCGCCCCGGTCAGTTGACGTATGGGCAGCCGTTCATGCAGCGACGTCGCCAGAGCGGTGGCGAGCAGCAGCACCGTGAAGGTCGCCGTGAGCACCTCCGCGAACCACTGGACGCTGCCGAGCAGGTAGTGGATGCGCTGCCCGAGGGTGAGCCGCATGCGATGACTTGCGAAGGGAACCATCTCGCGCCAGTGGAACTTGAGAATCTGGATGCCGCCGAGCGCCCAGCGAAAGCGCTGCTTCTTGAGGCCGTCAAAATCCAGCGGCATCAGGCCCTCTCCGTATGCGACCGAGTCGTAGACACCGCGATAGCCGGCACCGAGCATGCGCAGCGATGCCTCCGCGTCCTCGGTGATGCACTCCTGGTTCCAGCCACCGATCGCGTTGAATGCCGAGCGCCGGATCAGCCCCATGGTCCCGCAGAAGATGATCGCGTTGCGGTGACTGCGCGCGATCATGGTGATGTCGAAGAAGTACCGGAAGCTGTAGAAGAGGCCGCGCAGGTACGCGTTGTCCCGCCACTCGCGATAGTGCTGTGATGTCTGCATGAACGCGACCGACGGATCGTCGAAATAGCCGATGGTGTTGCGGAGCCACTGAGGATGGACCTGGTAGTCGGCGTCGACGATGCCGAGAATCTCGACCTCCTGGGGAAGCCGCGGCGTCGCCTCGTTGAGGGCCCCCGCCTTGAAGCCCGGCCAGTTTTCGAGGTGGACAAAGGCGAACCGCGGACCCAGCTGCGCGCAGAGCTGCTCGATCGGCTTCCACAGCGCGGGATCGGTGGTGTTGTTGTCGACGACCTGGATCATGAGGTTCGGGTAGTCGATTCGAGCCAGTGACTCAAGCGTCGGTCGCACCACCTCGACGGGTTCGTTGTACGTCGGCACCTGCAGCGCCACCCACGGTTCCCGCGTCAACGGGGGTATCACGCGCGGCCGCGTGCGGCGCGACAGGACGTCGCAGATCTCGAAGGTGAAGGAGACCGACAATCCCAGGGCGAGGATCTCGAGGATGAGCAGGGCGATCGATGCGAGCAGCGCGACGACCGGCAGCCCACCGAGGAACGTCTGCAGCGTGGCGTACGCCAGATAGCAGACCGCGGCAGTGGTGACCGCCACGAACAGCTGCGCACCGACGAAGCTCCAGCGCGGTTGGATGATGCGCATGACGAGGACGAGAACGATGGCGGCAATTCCGAGCGTGATCATGCCCGGCTCGTCTCGTTCGATCGGGAGGAACACCGCACCCGCTCCCGCGAGCGCGAGTGCGCAGCACGGGATTCCGAGCCATGCGCTCCAGGTCACGGTTCGCGGCAGCACCGCAATCAACAGTGTGGTTGCGAGGAGCAGCGCGAAGAAGATGACGCTCTCGAGGATCATGCGCTGCCTCGGTCCAGGTCGACGAGCAGACCGCCGGCGAGCGCGAGGCCGAACCATACCCAGTTCTGTTCGTAGTAGTTCTGCGGATCGCCGAAGTACGCAGGCGACGACGTGTGAAACGAGGCCAGCAGCACCTGCTCGATCTGCGCGGCGCCCGCAGGGTCGGTGACCGCGAAGTTCCCGATATCGCCGCCATAGACGGTCGGGTCGTCGTACGAGCTGACCACATTGCCGTCGTGCGCGTAGACGGGATCCAGCCGATGGTCGCTGCTCCACTGCGCGCGCAGGAACATGCTTCCCTCGAGGTAGGCGCGGGCGCGCGGCTCGTCGTTCCAGAGCGCGTCGAGCGCCACGCGCCACATGACCCGGAAGGCGTCGTATCCGTAGTCGTCGGCGTTAGCGATCGTCGGGAACGACACGACCCGACCGGTGGCACGCGAGATCGCGCACCAGTTCGGCGGCAGGCCGATCCCTCTCGTCCCGTCGAGCACGCCATGGCTGCACTCGTCGAGGAGTCGGTACGAGCTGTCGATGAGGCTTGACCACGGATGGGCCGGGTCCTCGACCGCGAACGTCCGATACGCGTAAGGAGCGAAGTACGAGGGGTTGATGACCGGCCCCGGTGTCGCTTGCCGGGCCGCCCAGTTGCCCGCGGTCAGGACGTTCATCCCGCCGATCGAGGTCACGTCATCCTGCCAGAGGGCGTTGAGAACGGTGAGTGCCTGCTCATGCAGGGCCGGGTCATCGAAGCGCCGTGCCGCGAACAGCAGCGCCAGCGCGATGTCGGAGTCGGCGTCGGTCGCCGAGTCGTGGTCGGCGATGCTGCCGTCGCTCCACAGCGATGCGAATGGCGAGCCGCCGCCCACCTGAAGATGGCTCGCCGTCCAGCGCCACACCGCTTGGAAGGTGACTCGGTCGCCCATCCACACGGCGCGCAGGAGCGCGTAGCTCTGGCCTTCCGACGTCGTGACGCCGCCGCGCTTGGGGTCGACGACCCTTCCGTCGGGTTGGATGAACACCTGCCGGTACCCCGACCACGCCGCCGCGAGCACCGTGCGAAGGCGGCTCGCCGCAGGACTGGCGGCGCTGCTGGGCCCCGAGACAGCCCCGCCGCATCCAGCGAGCACGAGCGTGCCTGCCAGGGCAGCAGAAGCCATTCTCTGCGTTCGAGCGTTCAGCCCAGGCTGAGCCTGGGCGATCGCAGCCGACATGTGCCGAAACCCCGCGTGCCTACTTTGGTCGACGTTCCCGCGAGTGAGCGCCGGCCCGGCTGCGGGACATCTCAATCTGTTAGGTGAACTAGCAGATTTACTGAAGCCTACGGTATCAGAGTGGGCCGGTCGAGACCTGGCTCGCGAGGTCGTGGCCGAGGCCGTGCCGAGCGGGCGGCGGTCACCCTCAGCGAGTTGATCACACAGAGTCCGCCCCCACACCCGCGTCCAAGTATGATAGTCTCGCTATACGAATCAGCTATAAGA
>JBAQGL010000068.1:0-23647 GCA_049287785.1 Candidatus Dormiibacterota bacterium
ATCGTGGCTCAGACATTGCGATCGTCAGCCACGGATCGACTGACCTCCGAGCTCACGCAACTTGCGCAGCAGGGCACGCCGAGACTCCAGGAGCCGGATGTCGATGACCCCGTCCTGGTGTGGCACATCGAACCGTCCGGCACGGTGATCGCGTCGACGGCCGGGTCGCCCCCGCTCCCACGGTCCGCGCTCACGGTGACCTCGCCGGTCGAGATGCGCCTCGAGGGCGCCGACGTCCTGGTTGCAGGGAGAGGGATTCCCGGCGGCAGGCTCATCGGCGCGGTCAGCCTCGGCACTTCCACGAAGACGCTCACAGCACTGCTCATCACCGAGGCGATTGTTGGACCGATCCTGCTCGTGCTGGTGTTCGCGGGAGCGTTCGTGGTGGGGCGTCAGACAGCCGGACCGATCGAGCGGGCGCGGCGACGTCAGCTCGAGTTCACGGCGGACGCATCGCACGAGCTGCGCACGCCACTCGCGGTGATCGAGGCCGAGACATCGCTCGCGCTCTCCAACCTCGAGACCGCCGGTGCCGACGATCCAACCCTCCGTCGCGTCGCGGACGAGACCCGCAGGATGCGAAGCATCGTCGAGGACCTCCTCTGGCTCGCACGCTTCGACGCGCTCCCTCCCGACCCGGTCACCGCACCGGTCGACATCGTCACGGCGGCCGAGGTCGGGGCCCAGCGGTTCGTGCCGGTCGCCGAGCACGCGGAGCTGCATCTCGAGCATCGCAGCGATGGCGCGACGCTCGCCCTCGTCGACGCACCGCCAGACTGGATCGATCGGCTCATCGGCGTGCTGCTCGACAACGCGTGCCGGTACACGCCCGCCGGCGGCAGCGTCGGCATCGGCGTCGGGCAGGATCGCGACCACGTCCGCCTCACGGTGAGCGACACCGGTCCCGGCATCCCAGCGGAGCGCCGGGCACGGATCTTCGAGCGCTTTCGCCGCGGCACCAGTGACGGCGATGGCGCCGGCCTCGGACTGGCGATCGGCAATGCAATCGTCGAAGCGACCCGGGGCCGCTGGCAGATCTCGGACGTCCCCGGCGGGGGGACGTCAGTCAGCGTCGTCTGGCCGCACTCGCGCACCCGGTTGGTCGACCGGGTCGAGCCATAGGGCGGCGCGGGGGCAGTCGGCGACCGCGCGGCGCGCGTGTTCGAGGAGGTCATCGGACAGCGCACGCGACTCGATGATCGGGTATCCCCAGTCATCCATCCGGATTCGTTCGGGGAACAGCTCGCCACACATGCCATGGGCCTTGCACTTGATGGGGTCGACGCGCAGACGGACCCTCACCACCAGCCGGCCTCGATCGCGGGAATGGGGAGCAGCGGCGGGCGGTCGGAAAACCTGCACGCTCCCTGCTTGAGGTGGTGGCGGAGGTCCGCGGCGAAGACTTCCATGGCGCTGGAGAGAAAGAGCACCGCGCCGTCGGGGTGCCTGCAGGCGCCTCGACCGCGCACGTCATTCGACCAGCGCGTCAGCAACTCGAGCGCGGCGGGACGAGCCCGCCCGGTCGCAACCTTGTGGAACATCTCGGCGATCGCCGGCAAGCCGACATGACATGGGCCGCACTGGCCGGCGGTCTGGCTTGCCAGGAAGCTGAGCACGCGGTCGGTCTCGGTGATCCCGCAGGTATTCGCAGGAGCGACGACCAGCACGCCGGTCCCGAGCGATACGCCTGCCGCGCGGAGGGAATCGGCGTCGATGGTCCGATTCCAGATGCGATCCGCCGCAACCCAGCGCCCGAAATACCCACCGAGGAGGATCGCCGCGGGTGGCTCGTCGACGCCGCCCGCGCGATCGACGATGGCCGCGATGGTGGTGTCGCAGGTGGCCTCGAGGACTCCGGGGGTCCGCACCGCCCCGCTCACCGTCAGGAGCGCTGTCCCGGGAGATCGTTCGGTGCCGACCGAGCGAAACCACGGCGCGCCGAAGCGTGCGATGAGCGCCGCATGTGCCAGCGTCTCGACGTTCTGAACCAGCGTCGGCAACCGGTCGACGCCGCTCTGAAACGGTCGAGGCGGGACCACCTTCGGTTTGGCCAGGTGGCCGGAGACGCGCGATATCAGCGCGGTCTCCTCTCCGGCGACATACCGGTTCGGACCCACCAGCACCTCGACGAATCGGTCTCTGTCGTCGCGCCGTCTCCGCTCCCTGATCGCCACCCGCAACGCCGCCTCGAGGTCGCCGTGGGATCGGGTCGTGTAGATGACCGCGCGCCGCGCCCCCACCGCCTCGGCCGCATGCTCGAGGCCGTCGAGGACGAGATGCGGCCGGTAAGTCAGGAGGAAGCGATCCTTGAAGCTCGCGGGCTCACACTCGGCGGCGTTCGCGACCACCACGGTGTCACTGCCCCGCCGCGCCTGCTCGCTGACGGCCCGCCACTTCATGCCGGTCGGAAAGTCGGCTCCGCCGCGCCCGCGAAGCCCGCTCTGGTCGAGCGCGTCGATCATGGCGGCGGGTTCCACCGTGGGACGCGGCCCGAATCCGGCGAGGTGGGCATCGAGGTCCTCCGGCACCGGACGTGCCGGCAGCAGCCGGCTCGCCGTCCCCTCGGCGGGTGTCGAGCGGCTCACGCTCCCGCCCTCTGGGTCGCCAGCGTTCCGCTGGCCGATCCGTTTCCCTGGTCGACGACCTGGATCGTCGCCAGGACGGCGCCGCACCTCGCGGTCACTCCGGTGTTCCCGATGGTCGCCGGCGCCACGCAGAGGCGCGCTCCTGATCGGGTCACCGTGAGGGTCCCGGTCCCGTCTGCGTTGGCAACGATCACGAGCTGTAGGGTCCTGTCGCGACTATCCGTCAGCGTGGCGGTGGCGTTTGTGGCCGAGCGGACGAGGCTGCCCACCAGCGGATCGTTGAGCCCGGCGGTGAGTGCTGCTACCGGTGCCGGTGTTCCGGCCGAGGTCCCGAGGTTGCCTGCGAGGAGATCCGCCGGCGTGCCGGCGGCCTTGGCCCACCCGTGCTCCAGCGGGCCGGCAGCCATCCAGATGACCAGCACGGCAGTCGCCACACCGCAGCCCGCGATCCCGAGGACTCGCAGCGGGAGGAACCGTGGTCCGGCATGCGCGAGGCGCCAAATGAGCGCGGCGATCACCGCGAGAACGCACACCGCGACCAGGGCGAGCGCCCAGAGCAACTTGGTGTCAGTCCCGGTCCCGACGCCGTGGATCACCGCGATCGGCCAGCTCGCGTAGGCAAAGAGGTGAACGAAACGCCAGGATCGCCACCCGAGACGATGACGCATCAGGCTGGTTGCCGTGATGGCGATCAGCAGCTCGAAGGCGACGACCCCGAGCCCAAGCCACAGAGGACGGTACGAGGCGATGAAGGGCACGAAGGCGTCGACGAACGTGAGCTTCGCGAAGGGATCGATCACGGACGTGAGGATGTGAATCACCAGGAACACGCCGACCAGGAGCGACAGGTTGCGATGCAGCGACTGGACCACGAACCGCGGCCAGTCACGCCGGGTTTCACGTGATGAGGTGAGCACCCCGAGCACCACACTCGCGCTCAGCAGGACAAGGGCGGTGTACCCGCTGGCACGCGTCGCGTACCACATCGGCGTTGGGCCGGCCAGTGCCGCTAGCACGTGCAGCGTCCGGTCAGGAGCCGCCGGAGATCGCTACTGGTGCCCCACCGTATGCGTACTGAGGTTGCTGGATCGGCGCTGTCAGCCCGGGCTGCGCGTTGCCGGAGTTGTCGGTCGACCCGGGTTGGGCCGCCGAGGCGGCCGGCGTGCGGCCGGGGAAGCTGGTGGCCGCCACCAGTGCGAGCACCCCGGTGAACCCGGTTGCGCCGATCGCCGCGTAGATGGTGAAACGGCGGGCACGAGCCAGCCCGAGGTCTCTGCGAAGACGGGCGGAATCCAACTGCGACTGTCGCGCCATGGATGGGAGCTTATCCGGCCCAGCCTTGCTGAACGGTGAAGGTCGGGTGAGAGCGCACGCCGACGGCCCGTGTGAAGATGCACGCCACCCGCACCTGGTAAGGACAACGCTGTCATGAGCACGCACCCCTGGTGGCGCCACCGATTCGCCTTTGCGATCGTCGCTGTTGCGATATCCGTTGCGGCGCTGTACCTCTACAGAATCGGGACCGATCCTCCAGGCCTGTACGCCGACGAGGCGAGCATCGGCTACAGCGCATGGACGATTGCGCATTTTGGTACCGACCAGTACGGGAATCATTTTCCGCTCTTCTTCACCGATTTTGGGGACTACAAAGGGCCTGTGGCGACCTACCTGGTGGCGCCGCTCATGTGGATCTTTGCGAGTGGCGCCGCCGTGGTGCGGCTGCCGAGCGTGCTCGCCGGAATCGCTATCGCTCTCATCGCGGGACGAATCGCCATGGTGCGAAGCGGTTCGCGATTCGTCGCGGTGGTGTCGATCGTCTTCGCCGCGCTGCAGCCGTGGATCTTCCTGCAGAGCCACACGATGCTCGAGGGGAACATCCTCATGGTGCTGTGCGTGATGTGCGCCTGCTGGTGCATCACCGAGGCAAAGGTCGATGGGGCTTCAGCGAAGTGGTGGACAGCCGCAGGGGTGGCTCTGGCCGTCGGCGTCTATGCATACTCGATCGGACGCCTCCTGACAGCACTGGTCGCCGCGATGACCGTGGTGAGCTTCGCGCGCGTCGGCCGGGACCGCATCCTTCGGTTCCTCTTTCCGATTGCCGTCGCCTATGTGGTCCTGGCGATCTGGTCGTTCGAGAATCCCGGCGCGCTCCTGGCCCGGTTCCAGTCGGTTGGTCTGCTCTCCGACCATCCATCCCTCCTGACCGCCGCGACCCGATTCCTGGGCAATTACGGCAGCTATTTCAGCCCGGGCTTCCTGGTTGAGCATGGGGACGGCAACCTGCGACAGACGACCGGATATGGCGGGGTGCTCCTCGACGCAACCATCCCCTTCATGGTCATCGGCGCGATCCGGCTCGTATCGAGATGGCGCGAACCGTATGCGCGCTTCGTCCTGCTCGGTGCGGTCGTCGCGCCCATCCCCGCCGCTCTGACGCTTGTCGCGCCGCATGCCCTGCGTGGCGCCGGGCTCATCCCATTTCTCCTCATGCTGATGGTGGAGGGAATCGGGTGGGTGTGGGCGGTGCTCCAGACGCGGCGTCTCGTCGCGGTGGCGCTGGTGACCCTGACCGTGGCGAGCGCGACGCCGTACTTTGTCGATTTCTTCACCGCGTATCCGACCCGTGCCGAGAATGCGTTCGAAACCGGCGAGGGCGCGGCACTGGCAATGGCGTATTCCGATGCGCACTCTGGAGGACATCGACTCCTCCTGTCCGCGACGCTCAACCAGCCGGCCCTTCAGCTCATGTACGCAATCGCGGCGCCGCCGCCGCAGAGCGAGTTCGTTCGCGCCGCGCGAATCGTCGTGGTCACAACCCTCGCGGAGCTCGACACGGCGAAGCCCGGCGACGTGATGGTCATCGGTCCGCACGACACGCCGCCACCCGGCGCGAGGCTGCTCTTCGTTGTGGACGGAGGCCGGACCGTCAGGGCGCCGGCATCGGTGTCGAGCGCCGATCTCCTCTGTGTCTATGAGGGGTGACGCTTGCAGGAGTGATGCGTGCGCATACACCGAGCCCGTTGACACGCAACTACCATGGTGGTCATGCGAGCCATGGTTCTCGACGCGCCTCGCACCGCCCTGCATGAAGCATCCGTCCCCACGCCTGAGCCGGGCGCGGGCGAGGTGCTCGTCAAGATCGGTGCCTGTGCCCTCTGCAGGACCGACCTGCACATCGTTGACGGAGAGCTCACGCATCCCAAGCTTCCACTGATCCCCGGTCATCAGATCGTGGGCGAGGTCGTCGATACCGGAAGCGCGGTTTCCGCGATACGCGTCGGCGATCGGGTCGGCATTCCGTGGCTCGGATGGACGTGTGGCGTGTGCATCTACTGCACGACCGGGCGCGAAAATCTCTGTGACCGAGCGCGGTTCACGGGCTATGACATCGACGGCGGGTACGCCGAATACGCGGTGGCCGACGCACGATTCTGCTTTCCCATCGACCGCTCGTACAGCGACATCGAAGCGGCACCGCTGCTGTGCGCGGGGCTGATCGGATACCGGTCGCTCAACGCCGCGGGTGACGGCGTCCGCCTTGGCCTGTACGGGTTTGGCGCGTCGGCTCACCTCGTCGCCCAGGTGGCGCGGTATCAGGGACGTCGCGTCTACGCGATGACACGGCCGGGCGATACCGCGAGCCAGGAGTTCGCGATGCGCGTGGGCGCGGTGTGGGCCGGCGGTACCGATGAGACGCCGCCCGAGGAGCTCGACGCGGCGATCATCTTTGCGCCCGTCGGCGCGCTGGTTCCGGTTGCGCTCGGCGCGGTCGCGAAAGGCGGGACGATCGTCTGCGCCGGGATCCACATGAGTGACATCCCATCGTTCTCGTACGACCTGCTCTGGGGCGAGCGCACCGTGCGCTCCGTCGCCAACCTCACGCGTCGGGACGGCGCCGAATTCCTCGCACTCGCCCATCGCATCCCGGTGCGGGCAGAGATCGAAACCCTGCCGCTCGTGGAGGCGAACACGGCACTGGCCAGGCTCCGCGAGGGGAAGGTGCAGGGCGCGATCGTGCTCACGATCGCCTGACAGGGCAGGGTCCCGCTGCGCGACCATTCCGGGATGAGCGAGACAAGCTTTCCCCGCCAGCAGGCGCGGACGCGCCGTTTCAGCCTCGGGGTTCCGCGAGATTTCGTCATCTCCCCCGACGGTGGCCGGGTCGTGTTTCTGCGCACCCGCAGTGGAAGCGACCGCCGCACCTGTCTATGGCAGTTCGACGTGCAGGCTGGGACAGCGACGGTGATCGCGGACCCCGCGACACTGACGGTCGACGAGGACGGCGAGGTGCCCGCGGAGGAGCGAATGCGCCGCGAACGGGCGCGCGAATCGTCCGGCGGCATCGTGCGCTTCTCAGCCAACGTCGATGTCACGCGCGCCGCGTTCGACCTTGCGGGAAAGATCTACGTCGCCGACCCCATCGCCGGTGGAGCCACGGAGCTTCCGGCGAGCGGTCGGGCAATCGATCCGCGCATCGACCCCACCGGCACGCATGTCGCTTACGTCGAAGCCGGTGTGCTGCACGTCGTGCGCACCGACGGTGAGGGAGCGCGGGTGCTGCTGCGCCCGGAGAACGACCAGGTCACCTATGGCCTCGCCGAGTTCGTCGCCGCCGAGGAGATGGGTCGCCAGCGCGGATACTGGTGGTCTCCGGACGGCTCGCATCTGCTCGTCGCTCGCGTGGACGTTGCGCGCGTCCGACGCTGGTACATCTCGGATCCGTCCAATCCCGCAACCCCTCCGGTCTCGGTCGCGTATCCGGCGGCGGGAACCGACAATGCCGACGTCACCCTCCATCTTGTCGACATCGACGGCTCGGCGACCGTGGAGGTCCGGTGGGACCGGACCGGTTTCGAGTACGTAACCACTGTTGACTGGTCCGAGCACGGGTTGCTCGTGGTGGTGCAGAGCCGCGATCAGCGCACCATGCGGATCCTCGAGGTCGACGCGTCGACCGGCGAGACGTCGCTGTTCCGCGAGGACACCGACGACGCCTGGGTCGACATCGTCGATGGCGTGCCCGACCGGCTCCCCGACGGGACGCTCGTCTGGACGGTCGATCGCGATGGCGCCAAGCGACTCGTCATCGGCGACGAGATGGTGACCGGCACGGATCTCGAGGTGCATGACGTGGTCGACGTGGATGGCGACGTGGTGGTCTTCCGAGCTTCGGCGACCCGGACCGAGGTCGGCGTGTACACCTGGTCGCGCGCTGACGGCGTCGTGGAAGTGAAACCGCCAAGGGTCGCTCCCGGCGTGTGGCGAGCGCGCCGAGCAGGCGGCACCACGGTGATCGCATCCCGGGACCTCGAACGTCCAGGCGTCCGTGTCTCGGTCCACCGCGAAGGCCTGCCGCCAGGAGACATCGAGTCGTTCGCGGAGACCCCGGCCATCACGCTCAACGTGCGCCTGGTGACCGTCGGCAAACGCAACCTCCACGCCGCCGTCGTGCTGCCGTTTGGGCACGAACCGGGGAGTGGAAAGCTGCCGGTGTTGCTCGACCCGTACGGCGGACCAGGCATGCAGAAGGTGGTTGCGTCAGCGAGCATGTACCTGGCGTCGCAATGGTTCGCGGACCAGGGGTTCGCGGTGCTCGTCATCGACGGCAGGGGGACTCCCGGAGGTGGACCAGCATGGGCCCGCTCGATCCGCGGCGACCTGGCAGGCCCGGCGCTCGAGGATCAGGTTGACGGCCTCCAGGCCGCCGCCGCGGCATGGCCGGACCTGGACCTTTCCCGAGTCGCCATCCGGGGCTGGTCGTACGGCGGATTCCTTGCCGCCCTCGCAGTCCTCCGGCGCCCCGACGTCTTTCATGTCGCGATCGCGGGCGCGCCGGTGACCGACATGCACCTGTACGACACCCACTACACGGAGCGGTACCTCGGCGACCCGAATCGCGAGCCGGGCAACTACGAGACCAGGTCCCTGATCCCGGAGGCCGCACGTCTCAGTCGACCGCTCATGCTGATCCACGGTCTGAGCGACGACAACGTCGTCGTCGCGCACACGCTGCGTTTTTCGGCTGCGCTGCTTGCCGCCGGGCGCGAGCACACGGTGCTCCCGATCACCGGTGCGACGCACATGGCGAATGACGAGGCGGTGGCCGAGAATCTCCTTCTCCTGGAGCTCGCCTTCATCCGCAAGGCGTTCGCCGGGATGAGCAGCGGCTGAGGGTCAGGGGACTGCGATCATCGCGATCGCAACCACTGCAAGGCCGGCGCCGAGGAGCTGCAGCGGCGTCATGCGTTCGTGCGTGAAGAGGCGAGCGCAGAGCACCGTGAACGCCGGGTAGAAGGACGTGAGGAGCGCTGTCACCGACAGCAGACCCGTATGGGTGGCGTACAGATAGAGCACGACCCCGGTTCCGTCGAAGACGCCGCCGATCGTGATGATGCCAAGTGCGCTGCGCCGGGCGATCGGCGAGACCCGGAACACCAGCGCGGTGACGAGTGACGCCCCGGCCGACCCGAAGCGCCCGCTCACGAACGCGGTCACGCCGGCGTGGCTCGCATCGTGGAACAGGATGAAGAACAAGCCGAAGGCGACACCGGCAAACAGCGCGAGGCCCACGCCGAGCCGGGCGTTGCTCACACCCTCGCGGCTCGGCCCGTTGATGAGGACGAGCGCGGCGAGGCCGACGACCATGCCGGCAACCTGCCAGACCTCGAGGTGGTCGCCCCCGATCAGTCCGACGGCAACCGGCAGCGCGGCCGCGACGAACCCGGTGATCGGAGCAACGACCCCGATCAGGTTCAGCGACATGGCTCGGTAGAAGGCCACCAGCCCGAAACCACCGATCGCCCCGCCGGCGAACGCCTGCACTGCAGCCTGCGCATCCCAGCCGTGGGGGAGCAGGACGAACGCGAGCGGCACTGCCACCAGCCCGACCGACTCGACGGCGATGGCAACACTCGGGGCGCTGCTTCTCCTGCCGGCGAAGCCACCGGAGAAGTCGGCGATCCCGAGGGTCACCGCGGACGCCATGGCCGTCAGTGGCGAAAGGGGAAGGGTCATGGCCGCGGTCACGGTAGCCGACCGGCCATGGCGGACCGACCTCTTGCGGAGCCCGGACTCGCTGATCGATACTTCCGCCCGCACACCGCCCCCACGGCGGTGACGGGTGGAGGACGCGCACATGAGTGGCGAAACCGTGGTCTCGACGCCAGAGGCCGGTGAGTCGGATGCCGCCCAGCTGGCGCGGCTTGGGTACGGGCAGGAGTTGCGGCGTGTGCTCAACCTGTTCGAGAACTTCGCGGTTGCCTTCTGCTACATCTCGCCGGTCGTCGGCATCTACTCGCTGTTCATCCTCGGTGTCGGCACCGCCGGTCCGCGGTACATCTGGCTGCTGCCCATCGTCGTCCTGGGGCAGCTGTTTGTCGCGCTCGTGTTCGCCGAGCTCGGCAGCCACTATCCGATTGCCGGCGCACTGTTCCAATGGGGCAAGAACCTGATCGGGCCGAACTATGGATGGTGGGTCGGTTGGATCTACGGATGGGCGCTGATCATGACCGTCGCCTCCGTGGACACCGGCTTGATCCTCTATGCGGGCCCGCTGATCAACAACATCTTCAAGACGTCCATCAATCCGGCCGATCCGAATCAGATCCTGATCTTCACCGTCATCCTCATCGCCATACAGCTCGCATTCAACATCGGGGGCGTCAACTTCCTCGGCCGCATCTCACAGATCGGCGTGTACTTCGAGATCATCGGCACCTTCGGGATCGCCATCATGCTGGCGATCACCGGGTTCCACCACGGATTCGACTACCTGTTCTCGAGCCAGGGTGCGGAGCACGCGGCGACCAATCCGCTCGGTGTCGACTTCGGTGGCAACTGGTGGCTCGGTGCAGCCTTTGTGGCCATCCTGGCGCACGTCTACATCTTCTACGGGTTCGAATCGGCCGGTGATGTCGCGGAAGAGGTCGTGCACGCATCGAAGCGTGTTCCCCGAGCGATCATCTCGTCGCTGCTGACCGCCGGCGTGACCAGCTTCATCCTCGTCGGGGCGTTGCTCCTGGCGATCCCGGCCGGGGCCAAGGGGCTCAGCGAGACGGTGACCGGAGGCGTGCCGTTCCTGATCAGCTCGAACGTGTCCAGCCAGGTCATCCAGGACCTCGCCTTGTTCGTGGTCTGTTTCGCCTTCTTCAGTTGCGGGCTCGCGATTCAAGCGGCCGCTGCACGGCTCATCTACTCGTACAGTCGCGACCGCGCGCTGCCGGCCAGCGAAACCCTCGCGCGCGTGTCGCCGCGCTTCAGAACACCGGTCAACGCCCTGATCGTCGCAGCGGTCATCCCGTCGCTCTTTGCAGTGCTTGCGCGCTTCACGCCATCGTCGAACATCACCATCGCGTTCATCACCATACCGGCGAAGGTCAATGCGCTCTTCCTGCTGGTCTCATTCGCGGTTTCGGGCATCTATCTGTCGTTCCTGCTCGTCGTCGTGGCGGCACTGATCGCGCGGCTGCGCGGTTGGCAGGCGCAGGGCGCGTTCCGCCTCGGCCGGTGGGCGATTCCCGTGATGGTCGCCGGATGCGTCTGGCTGGTGGCGATGCTGGTGAACATCCTCATCCCGTCGGGGATCACCAGCCCGAGAGGCGCACTCTTCAACTACGACTGGATCACGTTGTTGATCGTGGTCATCATCCTCGTGATCGGCGCGATCTACACGCTGATCGCTCGTCCGGCACGCCGGATCGCGAAGCCACAGGCGGGACCCAGACCCTAGGGAGCCTGCGCCGGGATCTCCAATGTGCGACCGCCGCCAGGGATATGCGCGGCTCGCGTCACCACCCCGTCACCGCTTGGGATGGGGGTATGTCGCAGTGGTCTTAAGACAATGCATTTGCACTGGAGCAGGCTCGTATCGAAGGGTGCGCCGCTGAACCGCGAGCGCCCTGAGAGAGAGCCCTGACGACACAGATTCGTCTGACGCTCGGTGCCAAGGTGTGACGTGGACTACGGGGGAACGGTGCCGAGCAGGGAACCAATGTGGGGGATAGCGTGAAATCCGCAGTCATGAGCGATTTTTCAACGGGCCGCTCCGCGAAGGCGGAGCGGCCGGGTGTGGCGCTCCAGCCGGTGATCGACCTCATCGACCGCGTCGACCTGGGGTATGAGGCGCTACCGCGCCCGGCCGATGTCGCGCCACGCACGCTCATCTCAGCTGCGCTGAGGCTCGCTCAGCACACCGGCCCGGCGGTGCTTCTCGTTCCCCTGCATCGCGACCTGATTGCCGCGGGCGACTTCGACGTTGCCACCGAGGCACGACGCCATGCTGTGCATCCGAGCGAGCTCGCCTGGATCGTGCAGAGCGAGATCGAGGCCGACCTCGACGACGTCGAGCTCCGGCGACTCCTCGACCTTCGCGACCTTGGCTTTCTACTCGCCGTCGACGGGGTTCTTTTCCCCTCGCTCGATCGCAGGCTGATCGCGGATCTCCGACCCGACTTCGTCTTTCTCGACCCCACCGTGGCGGCCCGCCTCCATGAGAACGAGGTCGCCAAGGCCCATCTCGCGGCGGCCGTCGTCTACGTCGCCCGCCTGGGCGGACGGATCGTCGCCCGCGGCATCGACAGCAAGGCGATCGCCTCCGCGGTTGCGGACGTTGGCGTCCAGTACGGCGTCGGGCCGCACCTCGCGCATCCCCTGGTCGTCGAAGCGGGGGTGGCCGAGCCCACGGACGAGGTGGTTCCCGTGGCCTGGTTCCAGCGCCGTGAGGTTCGCGTCCTGAGCGAGCGCGGAGACACCCTGAGCGCGCCAATCGAGATGACCCCGATGCCGGTCGCCGGCACCGTCGCGCTGGACGATCGCAGCTTCGCGCGCTTCCTTGTGGACGCTGCCCGCACGCTCCAGGCCGAGCACGACCCCGAGCGAATCCTCGAGATCGCCGCCGAGCGCATCGGCCAGATGATGGCCTTCGACCGGCTCGCCATCTTCGAAGCGGACTGGGAGCGACACCGCTTCAGGCCGCGCGTGCTCGCCGGAGCGGGCACCGAGGGGTTCCTCGCGATGGAGGTGTCGCTGAACGAGGGCATCACCGGATGGGCCTTCGGGCGTGGCCAGCCATACCGCTGCGCCGATACCGACTCGCACCCGGCCGCGTCGACCATCCCCGGAACGGCGCGCGAGCCGGAGTCGCTGCTCGCGATCCCGCTGATCGCGGGTGACCAGCGCATCGGGATCCTCGACGTCTGGCGCGACGGTCTCGATACCTTCACTGAGGAGGACCTCGAACGCTGTGCCCTCCTCGGCTTCGTCACCGCGGCTGCGTGGGGCAATGCGCAGATGTATGGGGAGCTCGAGCGGCGCGCGCTCACCGACGCCCTGACCGGGTTGTTCAACATCCGGTGGTGGCGCGACATGGGCCCACGCGTCATGGCCCAGAGCCTGCGCACCGGGGCCGGTGTCGGCATCCTGCTCATGGATCTCGACCACTTCAAGCAGGTCAACGACAGCGCTGGTCACGCCGCGGGCGACTCGGTGTTGCGCGCGGTTGCGCGGGCGCTGCGTCGCGTCGTCCGCGACAGCGATTACGCGGTTCGATACGGCGGCGAGGAGTTCCTCGTGGTGCTCACCAACTCGACTGTGGAAGGCGCGATGCGCGTTGCCCAGGCCTTGCAGGCGGCAATGGCCGAGCTTCGGGCGCCGACCTCTGCCATCGAGCGCGTCACGGCTTCGATCGGCGTTGCGGTGTTCCCCGACCACGGCAATGAGCTCGACGACGTCGTCGCAGCCGCCGATCTTGCGATGTACCAGGCCAAGCGCGATGGACGGGATCGGATCGCGGTGGCACCCATGTCGCTCCGCGAAATCTCAGGCGACGATCCGTCAGACGAGCGGCTTTCCTGACGGGGCAAGACCGAGCGCGTCGCTCAGCTTGACACGGCTTCCGATGCGCAGCACGGAGTTGCGATAGATACGCCCGGAGATCGCGACGAGCCCGGCGATGGTCGCGACCGACAGAACGACGCTGATCGCGACCTCCCAGAACGGTGCGACGCCCGCCGCGATGCGCACCGGCATGATCACCGGCGAGAACAGCGGGATGAACGAGAAGACGGTGGTTGCCGGGCTCCCCGGATCGGGTGCGGCGACGGTGAGCGCGATGATCCATCCGGCCACGAGCGCGAGGGTCACCGGCATCGCCACGCTTGCCACGTCCTCCTGGCGCGACACCATCGAGCCTGCGGCGGCATAGAGGAGCGCGTACATCAGGTAGCCGAGCACGAACCACACGACGCCGCTGATGACCACGTCGACACCGAGGGTCGGGATCGACACCAGCTTGGTGGCGCTGGCGAGCACAAGTGCGACAACGGCGACGACCACGACCTGCACGAGCGCAACCAGGCCGATGCCCGCGATCTTGCCCAGCATGAGCTGCCACGGTCGGACGGTCGCGAGCAGTATCTCCACGATGCGGTTCGATTTCTCCTCGATGACTCCTGCCGAGACCAGCTGCCCGTAAATGATCATGGTGACGTAGAGCGTTCCCGCGACCAGCAGGCCGATGACGATCTGCACGACGCGCGCCGCATCGGTGGGCATGAGTGCTTTGACGTTCACCGAGAAGGCGAGCTGGCCATCGACGTCGCTCGGGGGAAGATTGTGCTTGGTCAGGTATTCATCCAGCACCTGCCCGCGTGCAACATCATTGAGCACCGTCTGCATGGTGGGATCGACCGACGACTGAACCGTGACGGTGGTACCAGCTCCGGATCCGGTGACCAGGGCGTCAAGCGTGCCGTTCTGAACGTCCGCGTTTCCGGCCGCAACCGATGTGTAGGGATGATTCGTGATGGTCACGCCATAGCCCGCGGCCTCGGCTTGCACCGGCGCGGCGATCGACTGCGCGGGCCCCACGAACCCGACCTGGAACGAGGTCGCCGCCGGTTTGTTGAACACGAATGCCTGCAGAAGGATGTAGCCGCCAATGCCGACGACCGTCAGCACGGTGGTTATCGCAAAGACCCGGGATCGAATGCGGGTCATGAACTCACGCGCCGCGATCACCCAAATCACCGTCTGACTATTCATCGATCGCCTTCCCACTCATGACGTCCCGGAACAACTGGGTCAACGCCGGTCGATCGCGACGGAACTCGCGCACCGCGCCGGTTGCGAGCGCGGCGCGGAGCACTGCCTGGTCATCCGCACCGTCGTCGAGTTGGAGCAACCAGCGCGAGCCGTCCTGTTCGACCAGCGACGTCCCGACGACGTGCTCATACCAGCCTGCGGCCGCGGTGGGGGCGTCCACCCAGAAGCGCACGGGTCCGCGGGCGGTCAGTTCGTCGACGGTCCCGATTGCCACCATCTGGCCGTGGTTGATGATCCCGACGCGGTCGCAGACACGCTCGACGATGTCGAGCTGGTGGCTCGAGAGCACGACCGGCTTCCCTGCATCCGCTTCCGCTCGCAGGACGTCGGTCATATCGTCGACCGCCACCGGGTCGAGGCCGGCAAAGGGCTCGTCGAGAACGAGCAGGTCGGGCGCGAACACCAGCGCCGCGGCGAGCTGCACGCGTTGCTGGTTGCCGTGGCTGAGGCTCTGGAGCTGGCTCTTTGCGCGATCAGCAAGCCCGAGCCGCTCGAGCAGCGCGGTTGACGCCTCGCGCGCGGCTTTGCGATTGACACCGTGGAGCTGCGCAAAGTAAACGAGTTGCGCGAGCACTGCCATCTTCGGATACAGGCCCCGATCCTCCGGGATGTAGCCGATGCGCCGTCTGGTCGCGAACGTGATCGGCGATCCGTCCCAGATCACGCTTCCAGCATCGGCCTCGAGGACACCAAGAACGACTCGCATCGTGGTGGTTTTGCCGGCGCCATTCGCCCCGACGAACCCGAAGATCTCGCCGGGCCTGACCTCGAAACTGAGATCGTGGAGCGCTTCGAGAGTGCCGTAGCGCTTGGTGAGGTGGTTAAGCTCCAACATCGTGATGGATCTCCGCCGATTCGGTGTGGCCGAAGGTCGGACAATGCTACGCAAGGTCCCAGAGGTCACGGCCGGGTTCTGGATCGCCAAGGTGCTGACCACCGGCCAGGGCGAGGCGACATCGGACACGCTCGTGCATCAACTGCCGCCGGTGGTGGCAGTTGCGCTCGGCTTCGTCGGGCTGGTCATCGCGCTCGCGCTGCAATTTGCGGCGCCACGCTATCGCCCATGGATCTACTGGTTTGCGGTGGACATGGTCGCCGTGTTCGGAACCATGGCGGCCGATGTGCTCCACATCCAGCTCGGGATTCCCTACCTGGTGTCGACCATCTTCTTTGCCGTGGTGCTCGCGGTCGTCTTCGCGGTCTGGTATTCGACCGAGCACACGCTGTCGATCCACACCATCAACACGATGCGGCGAGAGGCCTTCTACTGGCTCACGGTTTTGGCGACCTTCGCGCTGGGCACTGCGGCGGGCGACATGACGGCGACGACCTTCCACCTCGGCTACTTCGTCTCCGGCGTGTTCTTCACCATTCTGATCGCGGTTCCCGCAGTGGCCCACCGCTGGTTCGGCCTGAACGCGATCTTCGCCTTCTGGTTCGCCTACATCGTGACCCGGCCGCTCGGCGCGTCCTATGCGGACTGGCTCGGGGTCTCCCACGCCCGGGGCGGCCTGAACTGGGGCTCGGGGAGCGTCAGCGTCGGCATGACGGTGCTGATCCTCGTGGCCGTCGCACTGCTTGCCAGGGCCCGGCGAGATGCGCCCGACGACGAACCCTAAGCCTGGCTGCTGTCAGAAACCCGGGAAGATGCTCCTCAGCGTGCCCAGGTCGATCCCGTCGGCCTCCACAGTCGCGGGCGTGTGCTCCGCGTCCAGCCTGCCGTAGACGAGCCGGACCAGGGCTGACGCGGGCATCCGCACCGTGGCCGCCGCGGACGGCATGTCGGCGCCGGCAGGAAGCAGCTTCACCGTGTCCGACACCGAGAGCCGGAATGGTCGCTCGGGGTCGGTGGTCGTGATGTCGACCTCGAGCGGTCCACCCTGCGTGTTCCCCGAGCGACGTGCGGCGGGGTCGAGCCAGTCGACCATCCAGGTGACGGCGTCGCCGGCGACCTCCGCGTCCGGGTCGCGGATGACGATGACATCCCAGGTGTGAATCGCGTGCTCGGACAGGCGCATCCCCAGCAAACGGGTTGCGTCAGCCGGGCCTCCGAACAGCGTCATCTGCATGGCGTCGAGCTGATCGGCGGGGATTGCCGCAACACGGTCCAGGAACGCGTCGTCGGCGATGAGGCTGTTGCGCGCCTGCTCGGTCGGACTCATCGCGTTCCAGTCGTCCCAAATCCGGGAGAACTCCTCGCGGCCGGGCTGCTCTCCGCCGGCGAGCCCTGCGTCGAGAAGGAGCCCGAATACCTGCGCGCCGCTGCCGATATGCGAGAGCACCTGCGCCGTCGACCAGTCCGTGCAGTACGACGGGCCCGCGATCTCTTCGTCCGTCAGTGGACGCGTCGCCTCCTCGAGGCGACGATGCGAAGACCGCAGTGCTGTCTGCAATTCCGTGTTGTTACTCATGGTTTCGTCCTTGAGGCTCAATTGCTCAGCGAGCTGACGTCGTCTGGAGCGGCGGGGTCGGTTCGGGCGCCGGTGGAGTAAGAGCGGGCGTGAGCGCCGGTTCTCCCTGTCGCCACAGGGCAGATGGCCACCAGTTCCGCCGTCCCAGCAACACCACTATGGCGGGAACCAGGATGGTGCGCACCACGAATGTGTCCATCACAACGCCGAAGGCCACGCCGTAACCGATCTGCTGAATCTGTGAGCCACCCGACGCCCCGCCGCCGGCGAAAGCGAGCACGGCGAACGTGCCGCCGAGGATGAGCCCCGCGGTGGTCACCGTCGTGCCGGTGGCGCCGATCGCCTTGCGCACCGCCTCCCCGGTCGAAAGGTGATGCGACTCCTCGCGTATTCGCGTCATGACCAGCACGTTGTAGTCGGACCCCAATGCCATCAGGAACACGAACATGAGGAACGGGAGCACGAAGTTGATGCCGCTCTGACCGCCGAAGTGGACGAAGATCAAGGCGGTCAGTCCGAGCGCCGCGAGATACGAGAGCAGGACGCTCGTGACCAGGTAGAGCGGCGCGAGCAGGCTGCGCATGACGATCGCGAGCAGGATGGCGATCAGCACCGCCACGACGGGAATGATGTGCCAGAGATCGGACGAGGACAGCTGATTCACGTCGTACGCGAAAGGCTGAATGCCGAAGACGCCCTGCGCCACCGTGTGCACCGCCGCACCGCTGGTGTCGGCGAGCGTGCGGAGCGCGGGGATGGCCTTGATCGGTGCCGCGGCTCCGCCGGGCTCGACGCCGATGTACTGAACGGTGCGGCCGTCCGGGCTGACGAAACGTGCAAGCGCCTCGGCGGCGAGCGTGCTGCCGTGCACGTGGATCGCCACCAGTTGCGCCGGCGTCAGTGCCTGACCGGAGAATGCAAGCGGTCCCTCGACGGTCGCAAACCCACCGCCTGATTGCAGCGCCGTCTGGATCGTCTGCAGATCGTCGGCGTGAGACCAGATCGGCGTGGCGAACTTGTACAGGAACTCGGTGGCGTTGAGGTTCGCGCTGCCGTAGTGCTCCGAGATGAGCGTGTCACCGGCGGCCGAGTCGGTGCCGGTCGGGGCCGACTGGTCGGCGAACCCGGCGGTGGTCGTGCCGAGCTGTCCGAACGCGATTGCTCCGAAGATGATCGCGCCGATGACCGCGACCGGCATCGGACGGCGAACCACGAAGGCAGCGATGCGGCCGTAGATGTTTGCACGCGGGTTCTCGTCGAGCCGGGCACGTGACGGCCAGAACACTGCGCGGCCGAAGATCGCGAGCAGCGCGGGAAGGAGTGTCAGACCCGCCATGAGCATCAATGCGATACCGATCGCAAGTGCGGGACCGAGCGCCTGGTAGAAGCTGAACTGCGCGATGATCAGCGACATCAGCGCCGCCATCACGATGAGCGCGCTGAATGTGATCGACTCACCGACTGTCGCCACCGCACGGCGAACGGCATCCTTGGGCTCCAGGCCTCGGCGAAGCTCCTCGCGCATTCGGAAGACGAGGAACAGGCCGTAGTCCGTCCCTGCGCCGAGCACGAGCACGATGAGGATGAACTGCGTGATCGCCGACACCTGCACCCCGAGGTGGGTTGCGCCGGCGATGACCGGGCTGGCCAGGGCAAGCACCAGGGCGGCGGGCAACAGCGTGATCAGCGGCGCGAGCAACGCTCGAAACGCGATCAGCAGCAGGGCGATGATGAAGAGCAGCGAAAATTCCTGCACCGAGCCCTGCGAGCTCTTCGACTGACTCTGCTGATCGACGAAACCGGGGATCGTTCCCGTGAGGTGCACCTGAAGCCCCGATGCGTCGCTGGGAAACGTCGCTCGGATGGCTTTGACCAGGGTGATGGCATCGGTTCCCGCGCTGTACGGCGGCAGGTCGGTGACCACCTGAGCCTGCTCCGCATGCTTGTCGGGGGAAAGCCCGAAGTCCTGCACGTGCGTCACCCCGGAGAGGCCGCGGATCCGCCCTTCGAGTGTGCTGATCGCCTGCAGGTCTGACGCGGTGAGCACACCGCTCTCTCGCGCCGCGACCAGGGTCGCGATGCCGTGCTTCGAGCTCTGGAACGGTTGCGCGAGGTTCTCCGCCTGCACCGATGGTGAGCTGGCGGGGAGAAAGCTGCTCTGCGAGTCCTTGGCCACGTCGGACAGCCCAGGGAAGGCCTTGACCGAGACGATCGTGATCAATACCCACCCGATCACGATCGGCCAGCGGAATCGAACCGAGAAATTCCCGATGGACGCGAACCACCGGCTGGTCATGCGCTCACCCGGAGGTCGCGGGTCTGGCCTTCGGGCATCGGATCGAGTACGGGTGCACGGCGTTCCTTCATGCCCCGGATAGTACACGCCATGAAGTTTTTAGGGACTTCTTAATCTCTTTCCTAACGATTACGAGTCAAAGCCGAGACCGGCCGCGTCGAGGGCCCTGAGCCAGAGATTGCGACGGCCCTGGTTGCGATCGGCCCGGTCCAGCGACCACCGCGTGAGCTGGACCACGCCGGAGCGGAGCGGCTCGGGAGGGAAGGGCAGGGGACGGGTGCGAACCATGCGCAGTGCGGTGCGCCGGTTGCGCCTTCCCTCGAGCAGATCGAGCATCACTTGGGCACCGAAGCGCGACGCCCCGACCCCGAGCCCGGTGTATCCGAGGGCATACGCGACGCGCCCCTGGTGGCTGGTCCCCCAGAAGGCGCAGAAGCGGCTGCACGTGTCGATCGCGCCGCCCCACCGATGGGTGAATCGCACGCCGTCGAGCTGCGGGAACGTCGCGAAGAAGTGGCGCGCGAGCTTGTCGAACGTGACGGCGCGTTGCTCGAGCTCGACATCCACGCGGTTCCCGAAATGGTAGATGGCGTCGTAGCCGCCCCAGAGAATGCGCGAGTCTGCCGTCAGCCGGTAGTAGTGAAATTGATTGCCGCTGTCGCCGATGCCCTGTCGATGCGTCCAGCCGATCGATGCCAGCTGCGCGGCAGTCAGTGGCTCGGTGACCAGCACGTAGTCGTACACGGGAAGGATGAACGGACGCAGACGTGCCAGCAGCGGCCGATCTGCGTTGGTCGCCAGCGCGACGCGGCGGGCGGAGACGATCCCGTGCGCAGTGGTCAGCCGGATCCGGTCCGCCTCGGCGCTGACACGCAGCACCGCGGTGTTCTCGTGGAGTCGCACACCGGCATCAAGGCACGCGCGACGCAAACCCCATGCGAGCCGGGCCGGGTTGACGATCGCGGTGCGATCGTGGATCCAGAGTCCGCCCTCGTAGGTGGGTGACACCACCTCGGCGTGCATGCCGTCGCGATCCAGGACCTCGACGCGATATCCATGCGCACGCATGGCGTCTGCCATCTCGACCAGCTCGGCGTACTGCCACGGTGCAGTCGCAGCGTCAATCATCCCGGTGCGCTCGAAGTTGCAGTCGATCCGGTGCTCGCGAACGGTCGACTCGATGGCGTCGAGGTTCTCGACGCCGAGCCGCTCCAGGGTGTCGAGCTCGTCCCCGAACCTGCTGACGCCATTCGCAAAACCGTGCGTGAGGCTCGCGTCACAGAAGCCGCCGTTGCGACCCGACGCCGCATCGGCGGAGCGCCGCGCCTCGAGCACCACGATGTCGAGTCCCGGGTTGCGCCGCCGCGCGAGCAGTGCCGACCAGAGACCCGTGAAACCGGCACCGACGATGGCGAGATCACACCGCGTCTCGCTCTCGAGGCGCGGTTCCGGGTGCGGCGCCTGCGGATCGTCGAGCCAGAACACAGCCGGCGTCGCATCGCGCAGCGCGGGGTGCTGCGTCGTTTCAGTCACGGAGTGGCGGACGCCAGCGCCGAGTTCTTGACCATGATCACCGCCAGCCCGTCGTCGTAGACCTTGGTCCACTGCGGGTCGACCTCGAGCGCGAGCACCGCCGGCGCGCCCGGGACGTCGATGACGTAATCGATGTTCCACTCCGTGAAGATCTGCTGCCAATCCGGATTGCCGGTCTCGACGTCACTCACCTGCTGCATGACCTTGTTGCCGAGCAGCGTCGCCTCGCCGAACGAGAAGACACGGCGATTGGGTTCTGGAAAGAAGCGGTAGATGAGGTATCCGCCCCATCCGTACTGATTGAACATGTGCGTGCCCACGGTCGGATGCGCCGCGAGCCAGTCGGAGGCGCCGACCGGGAAGTTCGCCGCCGTCGCGCCCGATTGATTGGACAGCGTGGAGTGCACGAAGTACGCGGTGCCGGCTATGGCGACCACGAGGACGGCGGCCGCGCCGGCGAGCATGTCCTTGGCGCGCGAGGCCATCCACGTGCGCACGCGTTCGGCCAGCGCGAGGCGTTCCCAACCCGCCGAGAACGACCATATGAGCAATGGCGCTTCCGCCGCCACGAACAGCGCGGAGTGGCGGACCGCGGAGAGCGCCAGGTATGTCACCACCGCGGTCAGGCACACCTCCCACAACGATGGGCGCCGCAGGACGAACGCGACCGGAAGGAGGATCAGCATCAGCTCGAATCCGCGTTCCGAGAGCACGTGGAAGTTGGGCGACTGCCATTCGGCGATGAAGTTCTGCTGAATGCCCGAGAACTGTGGCTGGATCACGTAGCCGTAGAGATGGATGCCGTTGGGGTTGATGACCGCGGCCACGACGCAGGCGACGAACACCAGCACGAGGTTGCGTGTCCGCCGTTTGTGGACGTCGCCGTCGACGCGCCGTATCCAGTGCACCGCCTCGACGAAGGCGGCAACACCGACCGGGACCAGGCCGAAGAGGAATCCACCGTGCAGGTTGGCCCAGGCGATCATCACCAGCGGGAGCCAGTAGATGGCGCGTGACTTGCCGCGAAGGTAGCGGTCGAGCCAGAGCAGCTCGAGGCAGCTGAGCGTGAACGTGATCATCTGCGGACGCGGTCCCCAGACGAGGACTCCGCCGAGTGCGGCGACCCCGATCGCGATCGCCGCGATCACCTTGTTGCTCGCATCGAGCTGGACGCGACGCCAGATGAGCAGGAACCCGACGAACGACACCGCGCCGAAGGCGAGTGATACCAGCGCGAGCCCCCCGACCTTGTAGACGAGGTAGGCGATGATCTCGGTCGTGTACTCGGGGTCGATCCATTGCTTGCCTGCGACCGTGAAGGTGAACAGGTCGTGAGAGACGACCTGGTGGTGATCGACCATCCACTGGCCGGTGACGAGGTGCCAGAAGATGTCGGGATCGCCACCTCTGCGCACGAGCACGCACAGGATCACCACGAACGCGGCGACCACCAGCAGCTGTCCGGGCGTGACGCGGCGCAGGCGACCACGCAGGGCTTCGGACATCACGCGGAAGCGTACAGACAGGGGGCACACGGGGGATCCCGACAGACAGACAGGGGGATCCGGACAGGCAGACAGGGGGCTCACGGGGGATTCCCCCCTGTGTCACAAAGACAGGGGCCGCGGTGCTGTACATGATGTGGTCGAGTCCTCCGCACTCAAAACCGCCGCGCGTCACCTCGTGACCGGCATTCCGCGTCCGACGCCCGAGGTGGGTGTGCGGCCGACGACCTTCGACCGCCTCTTCGAGGAGGAGTACGCCAGGGTCGCGGCGATCGCGAGGCGCGTGCTCGGCGATCCGGCGGCGGCCGAGGACGTTGCCCAGGAGGTGTTTCTCGATCTCCACCGGCGGTTCGGAGACAACCCCGGCGCCAAGGCGCCGGCCTGGGCGCGAACCGCGGCCGCGCACACCGCGTTGAACATGATCCGGAGCAACCGGCGCCGGGCCGGGCGCGAAGAGCGCTATACCACCGAACCGAGCCAGATACACGATCCTCAGGCTGCGGTCGAAGCCGCCGAGACCAGCCGGGCCGTGCGTGCGGCCCTGGCCCGAATCCCGAGGCGCCAGGCCACCGTGCTGGCGCTCCGCTACAGCGGCTTGAGCTATGCCGAGATGGCGTCGGCTCTGGGCATCGGAGTGAATACGGTGGGAACGAGGCTGCGGCGCGCGGAGGCGCGCCTGCGCAAGGAGGTTGACGATGCATCCGTCTGACGGCACGCTGCGCCGTTCACTCGACGAACCGGTGGCCGTGGATGTCACGAGCCGAACCCACATGGCGACGTGCGCTCGCTGCACCGAGCGGGTTCAGCGCATGAGCGCTGATGCCGCCGCAGTGCGGGCGATGCTCGCGTCGTCCGAACCGGTCGTCGACCTGGCCGCTTCCCGAGCCCGGCTCGCGCGCGCCGAAGCCGGAAGCGCCGGCTCGCCCGGGTCTCAGCGGCTTGCGCCACGCACCTGGTCGCGCAGCACGCGAGGCGGCCGCGTCATGGCAGGGATCGCGGTCGCGGCTACGGCGAGCGTCGTCCTCGTGGTCACCGGCGGCGCCCAGGACTTCCTCAGCATCTTCC
Organism: Candidatus Dormiibacterota bacterium; assembly: GCA_049287785.1. Lineage (GTDB taxonomy): Bacteria > Chloroflexota > Dormibacteria > Aeolococcales > Aeolococcaceae > Palsa-851. The sequence continues at coordinate 23,495 of JBAQGL010000068.1, forward strand.
AGCCGTCGCAGTTCGCGGCCGTCCCGGTGACCGCCTCGGACGTCCGCTCGCTCGCCGGCCTCACCAGCTATGGGACGGTCACCGGTGGCTCTTCGATCAACTTTCAGCCGGAGCCGGATGCCGCCGCGGCGGCGGCCGCGGCCGGTCTCGGGG
>JBAQGL010000069.1:0-4393 GCA_049287785.1 Candidatus Dormiibacterota bacterium
CCCTGGATCGACTCGATCAGGGCCTCGAGGGGATTCCCGGCGCCCCCGGCATTACACATTCCTGTAGTATAGGAACATATGTTCGAACGAACGACTCCCAGGTCAGACAGGCTCCTACGACGAATACCGGGCCGCTTGGTGCCGGCCAAGTACGCCGCGATGACAGGGCGCAGACCGACCAGCTGGTTAGGAAAAGATCCTTCGCAGCGCCATCACTTGCCAGAAGACGCCCGCCCGGTTGAGCGTGGTTTTGAGGCCGAAATGCTCGGCAGTAGCTTGGATTCGCTCAGGCCGATGCACGAAGACCTGGAATCCCCGTCGCGTCATCCGCAACCCGCAGTTGGCGAGCGACAAGCTACAACGCGTCCACCACGTCCCTCGTGGAAAGCTCAACACCAGCACCTGCCTTGCGTGCGCGGCAGCTGCCCCCGCGAGCTTTGGCATATCCGGGTAGCAGCACAACACGCGGTTCATGATCACGATGTCGGCGGCTTCCACATCGTCACCCGCCTCAGCGAAATCCATCACCTTGCGCTCCACGCGATCCTCGAATCCAGAACGGCGGAGCAGGTCGCCGGCAGCCATCTCGTAAGTCGGCGTCAGCTCAACGCTCACCGCGTGGGTGACCCCGGCCTTGAGCAACTCGATCTGGACGGCGCCAACCCCGCCGCCAACCTCGAGCAGCGTCAGCCCCTCGACACCTTGAAGCGTCAAGAGCTCGACGATGCGTCGAGAGGTTGGGTCGAGCCCACGGCGCTCGTAACGCCGGGCCTCCCGCGACGCCCGCTTCTCGCTGAACGCCCACTGGTAACCGGTCGGTGAGCAGCAGTCGGTCACGGCCGGATTATTGGGCATCACGCGGCCCCACGAGGGGTCACCCGAGCCGGACGACCGTTACAACTTTGAACTTGCCCCCGCCGTCGCCCGGTGCTAGCGTCGACAGCGCGAGCCCGGCACGAGGCCGAGCCCGTCGGCGAGAGAGCAGGACCTTCCACATCGGCAGGGTCCCCAGCGCAATCCGGAGGCACCTGATGCTCGAGGAGGTCGGGATTCCTCGGCTCGTGGTCGGCGGCCTGGGTTCGGGTTCCGGGAAAACCTCGATCAGCCTGGGTCTCACCGCCGCGCTCGCAGCGCGCGGTCGCACGGTCCAGACCTTCAAGGTCGGCGCCGATTTCATCGACACCTCATACCTGGCGCACGCCAGCCGCCGGCCGTGCCGCAACCTTGATTCCTGGGTGCTCGGGGCTGAAGGCGTGCGGCGCTCGCTCATGCACGGCGCGATCGGAGCCGACTGCGTGATCGTCGAGGGCGCGATGGGCCTGCTCGACGGCCACGGGATGCCGGCAGATCGCGCGGCCAGCCCGACTGAGTTTCCCGGCAGCACGCTCGAGGTCGCGCGGATCATCGCGGCGCCGGTGGTTCTGGTTGTCGACGCCTGGGCGATGGGTGAGACCGCGGCCGCCGCCGCGCTTGGGATCAAGCAGCTGGACAGCTCCGGAAGCGTCATCGGCGTGATCCTCAACAACGTTCCCAACGACTACCGCCGCCGGGTCATCGAAGACGCCATCTGGTCGCTCGCCCGAATGCCCGTGCTCGGCGCGCTCCCCCACATCCAGTCGGTCCACATCCCCGAACTGCGTACCGGGCTGCTGCCGCTCCTCCAGAATCCCCACGTCGACGAGGCGATCGCAGAGCTCGGCGATGCGGTGACACGGCATTGCGACCTCGACCTCATCGAGCGACTCATGGAGGGAGCCCACCCCATCCATCCGGCGTCAAGGCGCCACACCACACCGGCCAGCGCGGAGCCGGTGCGCATCGGTGTCGCGTTCGACGACGCCTTCTGCTTCTACTACTCCGAGAATCTCGAGCTGCTCGAGGATGCGGGCGCGGAGATCGTCACCTTCTCCCCGCTCGAGGACGCCACCCTCCCACGCGACCTCGGCCTCATCTATATGGGCGGCGGCATCTCCGAGGCGTTCGTACCGAGACTCGCGAGGAACCAGTCGTTCCTCGAATCCTTCCGGCGCGCGCATGCCCACGGGGTACCGGTCTACGCCGAGGGCTGCGGGCTGCAGTACTCCGCCCGATCCCTCCGCACCAGCGACGGCGCAACCCACCAGATGGCCGGGCTCATCCCCATCGACATCGCGCTCGAGGCGGGCGCGCTGCACAGCGGCTATCGCGATCTGAGCATCGCGACGCCGTCGATGCTCGGTCCTGTCGGCACCCGGCTGCGCGGGCACGAGTTCCATTTCAGCCACCTCCTCTCCGGCGGTGACTGCCTCAACCCCGCGTACACGATGCACGACTGCGACGGCGAGCCACTCGGCTGCGAAGGCTGGACCGATCCGCTCATGCTCGCCTCCTTCATCCACCTCCACTTCGGTCAGGAGCAGGAGCTCGCGGGCCGCCTCGTCGCGGCCGCGCGCGAGTCGCTCGACCGCAGAGCGCAGACGACGCTCGCCGGCGTCGGCAGTCGATCCCCCGCCCCGGTGTAGGCTTGGGATGCGATGTCCCAGGCCCCGTCCACGATCGGTGAGTTGCGTCGCGCGGAATACCGCGTCCTGCCCGTCAGGACTGAGCTTCGCCGCAACCTGATCCGTAAGCTCAGCAGCAACGAGGAGCTGTTCAGCGGCATCCGCGGGTACGACGATTCGGTGATCCCGCAGATCGAAAACGCGATCCTCGCCGGCCAGGACATGGTCCTCCTCGGTGAGCGAGGGCAGGCGAAGTCACGGCTGATCCGCTCGCTCGTGTCGCTCCTCGACGACGCGGTGCCGGCGATCGCTGGCTGCGAGATCAACGACGATCCGTACGCGCCAATCTGCCGCCGCTGCCGCGACCTCGTCGCCGAGCACGGCGACGCCACCGAGCTCGCCTGGCTCACTCCCGAGCAGCGTTATTCGGAGAAGCTCGCCACCCCGGACACGTCGATCGCCGACCTGATCGGTGAGGTCGACCCCATCCGTGTGGCCGAAGGGCGCTACCTGAGCGACGAGCTCACCATCCACTACGGCCTGATCCCGCGGACCAACCGGGGGATCTTCGCGATCAACGAGCTTCCCGACCTCGCCGAGCGCATCCAGGTGGGTCTGCTCAACATCATCGAGGAGCGCGACGTGCAGATCCGCGGCTACCGGCTGCGCCTGCCGCTGGACGTGTTCGTGGTTGCGACCGCGAACCCCGAGGACTACACCAACCGCGGACGCATCATCACGCCGCTCAAGGACCGCTTCGGCGCCCAGGTTCGGACCCATTACCCGCGCACGCTCGATGATGAGATCGCCATCGCCGAGCAGGAGCGCATGACGTTCGATGACATGCCGGTCCCGGTGACGGTTCCCGGGTTCATGCAGGAGATCGTCGCCGAGCTCTCGCACGTCGCCCGCCGCCATCCACAGGTGAATCAGCGCAGCGGCGTCTCGGTCCGGCTCACCACCGCCAACTACGAGAATCTCGCCGCCGGCGCTCTGCGCCGCGCGCTGCGCACCGGTGAGCGCGAGGCCGTCGCACGCATCAGCGACCTGCCCGCACTGATGTCGTCCACCGCCGGAAAGATCGAGCTCGAGACCTGGGAGGACGGCGACGACGGCGCCGTGCTCGAGAAGCTGATGCGCACCGCAACCAACAACGTGTTCCGCCGCCACTTCACGGTGCAGGAATTCAGCGACCTGGTGCAGCGTTTCGACCGCGGCGGGTTCACCGTCGAGGTGGGCGACCAGCACACCGTCGCGCACTATGCGCAGGCGCTGACCGAGCTTGGCGGAGTCGAACGTGCGCGCCAGCGGCTCGGCGAGCCGGACACCGACGCGATGCGGGTCGCGGTCCTCGAGTTCGTGCTCGAAGGCCTGCACCTCGGGAAGCGCCTCAACAAGACCGCACTCGACGGAAGCGCGGTCTATGGCGGATAGCGGGGTACCCGAGGAGCCTTCGGTCCACGATTCCTCGGGGGAGGAATCGATCTTCGGCGGCACGCGATCCGACGATGACTCTTTGCAGGATCTCAGCGAGTTGGAGTCCGGCAGCTCGCGTGGAATTCGGTCGCGTGTTGCGCGGCAGCATCGCTTCAGCATCTGGGACGGCACCCAGGACCCACTCGGCGACGACGCCGATGCACTCTTCGACCGCCTGAGCGAGGACGTGTTCCACGGCTGGGATTTCGAGACGGCCCTGCGCCGCCTGCTGAGCCAGGGCTGGCGCGACCGCGACGGTCGAAAGTTCGCCGGGCTCGAGGAGTTGATGGAACGGCTCCGCAAGCAACGTCAGAAGCAGCTCGAGCGGTACAGCCTCGACAACGTCTTCAAGGACATCGAGGAGAAGCTCGACAACGTGCTCCGGCTCGAACGCCAGGGAATCGACGAGCGACTCAAGAACGCAACCGATGGCAGCG
>JBAQGL010000070.1:0-1740 GCA_049287785.1 Candidatus Dormiibacterota bacterium
GCTCGGAGATCGAGAACCTCATCGGTCGAGAGGGAGTGACGCTCGCCGAATGCGCGGTGCTCTATCGAACCAATGCCCAGTCCCGCGCCTTTGAAGAGGTGTTCCTCCGGCGCGGCATCCCGTATCAGCTGGTCGGTGGTCTGCGTTTCTACGACCGCAAAGAGGTCAAGGACGTCCTCGCCTATCTGCGCCTCTGCGTCAATCCGCGCGACGCGGTCTCGTTCGCACGAGTCGTCAACACGCCGCGCCGCAAGATCGGCGATCGCAGCGTCACCGAGCTGGAGAAGCTCGCGCGCAGGAAGGGACTTGCGCCGCTCGAAGCAGCCCAGCGCCTCGACGAGGGCGACCAGTCGCTCGGACCCGCTGCGATGACGGCGCTGCGGACGTTCGCAACTCTCATGGAACGGCTGAGCTCAGATGCGCAGCGGGTCCCGTTGCCTGTGCTCCTCGAGCGGGTCCTCGACGAGACCGGGTACCGCGAGATGCTCCAGGACGGGACGCAGGAAGGCGTCGAGCGATGGGCGAACGTCCTCGAGCTCGCCGGGCTCGCCGGCGAGTACTCGGATGTCCCGCCCCCCGACGGACTGGTGCAGTTCCTTGAGAACGTCGCGCTGGTCAGCGACGTCGACAGCATGCGCGACGAGGTGCAGGGCGTCACCTTGATCACGCTGCACCAGGTCAAGGGACTCGAATTCGGCGTGGTGTTCATTGCCGGAATGGAGGAGGGACTCCTGCCTCACTCGCGCGCGCTCGAGGAAGGCGACGCGGGCATCGACGAGGAGCGCCGCCTCACCTATGTCGGGATCACGCGCGCGCGCCGCCGTCTCTACCTGCTCCACGCGTTCCGGCGGCACACGTATGGGACTCCGCAGCTCGCCGAGGCGTCGCGATTCCTCGGCGAGATCCCGGGGGAGATGCTCGAGGTTCAGCTGCGACCGGGTGCGCCCTCGCTGGGGGATATCCGTTCGTCCGGAACGGTTCGACGCGCCATCGTCGGTTACGCGACGCGGCCGAACCCCGTCGAGCTCGCCCCGCAGCGGTTCAGCGAGGGCATGCGCATCGGTCACCAGCGTTATGGTGAAGGGACGGTCCTCAAGAGCACGATGACCAGGAGCGGTGAGGAGCTGGTCATCAAGTTCGACGATCATGGCGTCAAGATCTTCGCGGTCGCCGACGCGACGCTCTGGCCGATCCTGGACGAGTGAACAAGGCATGGAAACCACGACGCCTGAGCCGGTAACCGCAGAGAGGGCGCACGAGCGAGTCGAGGCGCTGCGCAAGGAACTCGACCATCACTCGCGCCTGTACCACGTCCTCGACGCGCCCGAGATCACCGACGCCGAGTACGACCACCTCTTCCGCGAGCTCGTCGACCTCGAGTCGGCGTTTCCCGAGCTGCAGACCGCCGACTCGCCGACACAGAGGGTCGGCGGCGAGCCTGCCGCGAGCTTCACGAAGGTCAGGCATCGCACCCCGATGCTCAGCCTCAACAACGCGTTCAGCCCCGATGAGGTGCGCGATTTCGGCGGTCGGGTCGAGCGAGCCATCGGCAGCGTGAGCGGGTACGTCTGCGAGCTGAAGATCGACGGCCTCGCGATGTCGATCACCTACGCGCGCGGCAGCTTCGTACGCGCCGCAACCCGCGGCAACGGCGTGGAGGGCGAGGATGTCACCGCGAACGTGCGCACCATCCGGTCGGTGCCGATGACGCTCACGCCGGTGGACGGCACGCTTCCCGAC
>JBAQGL010000071.1:0-4406 GCA_049287785.1 Candidatus Dormiibacterota bacterium
CCGCCGCCGAGCCGCGGATACGGCGGCGCGCGCGGCTCGCCAGCTGCCGTGCCGCTGCCGGCGTCCTCCCGACGATCGGCGCGATCTCGTCGAAGGGCACGGCGAAGGTGTCATGGAGGACGAAGGCGAGCCGCTCGGCCGGAGTCAGGGTCTCGAGGACGACGAGCAGGGCGACGCCCACGGAGTCGGCGAGGATGGCTTCGTGCTCCGGATCGGTCGCGTCCGAATCCATGAAGGCGACACCCGGCGCCTGGGCATCCAGCGACTCCTCCCGCCGCGATTCGCGCGCGCGGAGCATGTTCAGGCAGACCCGGGCCACGACGGTGGTGAGCCATCCGCTGAGGTTCTCGACCCCGCCGGCGCCTGACCGGCTCAGCCGCAGCCAGGACTCCTGGACGGCATCGTCCGCCTCACTGAGCGAGCCGAGCATCCGGAAGGCAACCCCGCGCAGACGGCCCCGCTCGACCTCGAATCGTTCCGCCAGCCACTCGTTCTCGTTCATCGGTCACATTCCCTCATTGCGGCGTGTCATCCAAGTGACCCGCGAAACCCACCACATGTGACCACGAGATCGAATTCAGGTGAGTTTCGCCTGAAACACTACGCGAGGAGGTTCGTCATGACGACCCCAATCCTGGTCACCGGTGGCAGCGGCACACTCGGCCGCCACGTCGTTTCACGCCTTCGCGCCGCGGGCCGCGACGTTCGGGTGCTCAGCCGTCGCGCCCGCGAGTCCGACGACGGTGCCGCTCATGTTGTCGGTGACCTCCTCAACGGCGAGGGCATCGACGCCGCTGTCGCGGGAGTGGACACCATCGTCCACTGTGCGGGCAGCTTCAAGGACGACGTCAAGATGACCCAGACCCTTGTCAGGGCCGCGTCGCGGACCGGAACGCCGCACATCGTCTACATCTCGGTCGTCGGCACGGACCGCATCCCGGTTGTCGGATTTGGTCGCCTCGCGTTCCTCTACTTCCGCAACAAGCGGGACGCAGAGCGAGTCGTCTCTGAGTCCGGCTTGCCATGGACCACGCTGCGCGCGACGCAGTTCTTCGAGCTCCTTCTCATCACCGCCAAGGGACTGACCAAGCTTCCGGTGGCGCCGGTGCCTGCGCGATTTCGCTTTCAGCCGGTCGATGTTGACGAGGTCGCGGCAAGGCTCGTAGAACTCGCCCTCGGCGAGCCGGCGGGATACGTGGCCGATCTCGGCGGACCTCGCGTCTACCGGATGGTCGACCTGGTCAAGAGTTACGCGCGTGCCGCCTATCTCCGTCGCCTGTTCGTGCCCGTCTGGGTGGGTGGCAAGACTGCTCGCACGATCCGCGCCGGCGGCAACCTGGTTCTTGGACCGCTCGACGCGAACGTCGGACGCAAGACCTGGGAGGACTTTCTCGCTGAGCGAGTGGGCGCGAGCCGCGCAGACGGTGAGGGCCGGCCTGTGGCTGCTTCGGCGCCGGCGATCAGCGAGCAGGTTCGACAGCGGTGAGGATGGAGGCGGACGCGCCAGATCGCCGCTGGTGCGATCCACGACGCCGAGGGCGTACCATCCGGCGCGCTTGCATCGCGAGATTGGAGGACGACGATATGCCGCAATTCATGGATTTCCACCCTGAGCTGAAGCTGCCTCAGGACGCGATCGACAGCATTGCCGAAGGTGCGCATGCCGGCACGACCGACGAGTTCGGCGTCCGGCAAGTCGAGCTTTTTCACAACGCGGATGGCAAGGTGTATTGCCTCCTGGATGCGCCGAATGAGCAAGCCGTGCGCGATCACCACGCCGCCCTCGGTGTGGACTGCGGCGAGGTCCACGAGGTATCGGGGATCGCCTGAGCCCCGACAGCAAGGTCGCGTTAGCCGTGTGACATCCTCATAGGATGGGTGCCTCGGGGACATCGATTCATCGACAGCGGACCGGAGATCCGGTGCTCATCGTTGCCAACGGGAATCCCCTCTCGCGACGAGCTGACAGCATGGCGCAGATTGCGTTTCGGCAATTGAAGTCATCGTCGCAAAGCCACGTGGAGCTCGTGACCACCGGCTACGCTGGGCACGCTCGCGCGGTGGCAGAAAGGTGGGCTGCTGAGCATCTCGATGGGACGATCATCGCCATCGGCGGCGATGGAACCCTTAACGAGATCGGCAACGGCATTCTCTCTGCGACTGTCGAGTTCGGCAGCCGCGTTGTACTCGTTGTCTGCGGCGGCGGTAATGCCAATGATCAGTACCGGAGCTGGCCACCCTCGCAAAGAATCCGGCTCGAGCACGTGCCATCGGCAGAGGCGGTTCCGGTGGATGTTCTCGAGGTAACGTACAGCGCCAACAATCACAAACAACCCGTGTCACAGTACGCATTGTCATATGCAGCGATCGGTGCTTTGGCTACGGGAGCTTCCGTGGCCAACGGTCGCAGGCGGGGAATGCTCGCCGATCTTGCCCTCATCCCCCAGACGTTGATGCGAGCGCGGCCAGTATCTGTCGTGATCGGCGGGCGGCGGGCCAGTTTTGACAGCCTCAGTTGGCACATCATCCCCACGATGGCGAAGTTCTTTCGCGTTAGTTCGAAGTCGCAACGTGCCGACGGGTTGATGGAAGTCATCCTGGTACCACATCGCCGGTGGCCGACGGCGTTCCGGATGAGCTGGTTTGGACTTCGGGCGATGGTATGGCCGCATAGACCATCGCAAGGTGCGAGCATGACGTTCGTTTGGGAGCAGGGCGGTGCGGCGCAGTTGGATGGCGAGACCGTCGACATTCCACCGGGTTCTCATGTGACCGCGCGCTGCGTTCCAGCAGCACTTCGCGTGCTGTGCTGCGATATCGACGCCTCCACCAAGGCGCTGCCGGCTACCGTCCCGACCACATGATCGCCGCCGGTGTTAGCGAACTTGGACGATGGCGACTCGGTGGATCCCTCCAGGACTGTCGACACTGACCTCGTCGCCGGCGCGATGGCCGGAGATCGCGGCTCCCAAGGGCGAATCCAAGGAGATCCGCTGACGGGCGATGTCTGCCTCAGCCGGCACCACGATGGTGTACTCGGACTCGCCGAAATCATCCCGCACCACGACAGACGCGCCCAAACCGACGGTACCGTCATACGGAGCGGGCTCGACGATCAGTGCATGTCGGAGCATTCCTTCGATGGTCTGGACGCGGCCGTCGAGAAGACCCAACTCGCGCCTGGCATCGTGGTAGCCGAAGTTCTCCCGCAGATCACCTTCGGCGCGGGCGGTGGCAACTCGCTGGACGATTTCAGGACGCTTGGTGTCGACGAGTTCGCGCATTTCGGCGATGAGCGCGGCTTGGCCGTCTGCGGTGAGCAGAACTGGTTTACCGAGTGCCATTTGATGATCTCCGGAACCGGGGTGAAGCCCGCGTAGGCGCCAGTGAGCTGCTGCGTGCCCTCGGATCCGAGCGCCGCGGTGAAATCACAATGGAGCCGACGGGGAGATTCGAACTCCCGGCCAATGGTTTACGAAACCATTGCTCTACCACTGAGCTACGTCGGCGTGTGTTGAGGGGGTTTCGCGCTGCCGCGGCCCGAGGTACCCCGCTGGCGCCCGAGAGGCCCGATCCGCGGATCCCGGGCAACGCCCTCGCAATGGTACCCCGGGAAAGCTGCCAGGCCGTGTCGCCCGAAGCACAGGCGCGGCGTCTGACGATCTAGCGATCAGAACGCCGCGGAACCCGGATCGCGCCACTCCGTGACCACCTCGGTCATCGCTGGCGCGGGCGCCCGTCACAGCGAGGGCGCCGTCGGGGCCACTGGGACACCGACGCCGCCGGCGTCAGATCTGCGCCTCTGAACGGCCAAAACCGACCAGTGGCCCTCGCGACCAGTGCGCCGGACGATCCAGAAAGCGGCTGATGGCGGCAACCTCGCGGCCGATCGCGGCATTCGCCCGGCGGCCAATCCGATCGAAGGGCATGATCGTAATGTCGATCTCGCGCCCGGTCGGCTCCAATCGCCAACCGCCTGCGATCCAGCCGTCGACGCAGATCACCGGACGGATCCATCCGCCGCCTCCGTCGTGGATCCACGCCTCGGCGTCGGGGCCACCGAGATGCTCGCGACGGCGGTACCCGAGCAAATACGTGTCGAAGTGGCCGAGGAGGCGGACATCCGGACGAGCGATGTCACCCACGTCGTCGGCGGTGCCGAGCGTCCAGAGACCACGGATCGACCCGGGAAACTCGACCAGCTCTGAGCTGATCGCCGCCATCGCCGCACGGATCACCGGTTGCCGGAGGCCCGACCAGGCAGCGAAATCCGCAGCGCCGGCGGGGCCGTAGGCGGCGAAGTAGCGCCGCGCCAGCTCAGCGAGGGCGGCGTCGCCGCTCGGGCCACTCGACCTCGGCACCCAGTCGTCGAGGAGCACGAAGCTGTCGTCACGACCCATGCGCGG
>JBAQGL010000072.1:0-1753 GCA_049287785.1 Candidatus Dormiibacterota bacterium
TGGCCCTCGCCCCCGACGACGCCTCAGCGCTCGCGCTTGCCGCCCGGGCAGCGCGACTGACCGGCGAGAGTGCACGAGCAGACGCCTATGACCGGCTCGTCGCCGGCGCCGCTACATCGCCGCCACCCCCACCGCTCCCGCTGGGCCCGCCGGCGCCGCCTGAGGATCCGCCCCAACCAGAACTGCACCTCGGCGACCTCATCCCCATGCGTGTTCTCGACTCAGACGGCGATGCCGACGAGGTCCACGACGTTGAGGTGCCAACCGTGCGCCTCGCGGATGTCGGCGGCATGGAGCAGGTGAAGCGCCGTCTCGAGATGGCATTCCTCGCGCCGATGCGAAACCCGCAACTTCGAGAGATGTACGGCAAGTCGTTACGCGGGGGACTGCTGCTCTTCGGACCGCCCGGATGCGGCAAGACGTTCGTCGCGCGGGCAACGGCCGGCGAGCTGGGCGCGCGGTTCATCGCCGTCGGACTCAGCGATGTGCTCGACATGTATTTCGGGCAGAGCGAACGTAATCTCCATGAGCTCTTCGAGACCGCACGTCGCAAATCTCCGTGCGTGCTCTTCCTCGATGAGGTGGACGCCCTCGGTCAGAAGCGCACCAATGCGCGTCACACCCCGATGTGGCGCAGCATCGTTGCGCAGCTGCTCAATGAGATGGACAGCGTCGCTGCCGACAACGAAGGGGTGTTCGTCCTCGGCGCCACCAATGCTCCGTGGGACGTCGACACGGCGCTGCGCCGACCGGGGAGATTCGATCGGATGCTCCTCGTCCTGCCACCGGACGCACCGGCTCGCGCGGCGATCCTCGACTACCACCTCAAGACTCGTCCCGTGGAGCCCGGCATCGATTTCCGTGACTTCGCAACGAAAACCGAGGGCTACTCCGGCGCCGACCTCGCGCACGCGTGCGAATCTGCGGCGGAATTCGCCCTCGACGATTCACTGTCGACCGGCGTGCCGCGCCCGATCACTCGCCAGGATCTCGATCATGCGCTGCGCGAGGTCAAACCCAGCACCGGTGCGTGGTTCCAGATGGCGCGCAATTTCGCGATGTTCGCGAACGAGGGGGGCGCGTACGACGACCTCCTCGATTACATGCGGGTCCACCGAATCACGTGAGCCTCTCGCGGCTTGGTCAGGCGACCGTCCGTGCGGCGGCGCTCATCGATATCGGCCGGTGCGCGGATGCGCTGCCGCTCCTCCACCAGGCGATCGCCCAGGATCCCGACGACCTGAACGCCCGCTGCCTGTTGGGGCTCGCGTTGATGCGGGAGGGCCGCTGGCAGGAGGCGGAGATCGCGGCGCGCGATGCGATCGCAGTCGCGCCAGCGCATGGGCGGGCACATTCGCTTCGGGCGTACACCCTCAAGGCGCTCAACCGGAGGGACGAGGCCCTGCAGGAGGCGCAGCGCGGCGTCGAACTCGATCCCACCACCCCGGACCGCTATCAAGCCCTCGTCCAGGTGGCGCTGGACTGGCGCACCGACGTGGCGCAGGCGGCCTCGGAGACACTCTTACGGCTGGCTCCAGAGTCGGCGGAGGCGCACTTTCGCGCGGGGACAGTGTCGATGTTCCGCGGGGAGTATCCCGAGGCTGAGGCCTTCATGCGTCGCGCGCTCTCCCTCGATCCGACCTACCGCGGTGCACACAACAACCTCGGCGTGACGCTCATCCGCCAGGGCCGACGCGCAGAGGCGTTCGCCGCGTATCAGCGAGCGGCAGCGCTGGATCCGTCCGACCAGACT
>JBAQGL010000073.1:0-1979 GCA_049287785.1 Candidatus Dormiibacterota bacterium
TGTTTGCCGAGGGCGGATTCCGGCGCTGCCCACGAGCACCATCCGGCCGACCCGTCCCGGGTACGTCGCGGCCATGACGATGCCGATCCTGCCGCCGTTGGAGTGCCCGATGAGGTCGACCATGGCGATCCCAAGGCGGTCGAGCATGGCAACACACCAGGCTGCGTACTCGTGCACCGACCACGCCGAGCCCGGCTCCGGGGTGGCGCCGAACCCGGGCAGGTCGGGAACGATCAGACGCCGTCCCGGCTGCAGGGCATCGAGAATCGGCGCGAACAGCTCGGATGAGACTCCCCAGCCGTGCAGGAGCAGCAGAGGGCGGCCGGTGCCACGGTCCTCGAGTGCAGCGCGGGGGATCTCTCCCATGGCTCCGTCCGCGGCCGTGCCACCTGCACCCTGGCCGCCGTTCAGCCCGGCCGTCCGGTGAGCAGCCACGTGTCAATCGACGAGGTTGTGGCCTGCTGCTCGCGGTGCCGGGCGATCGCCATGTCGACGAGTCGCGTGAGCAGGGCGTCGAAGTGCACGCCGGATGCTTCCCAGAGGTAGAACGACAGCGACCCGGGGAGCGTGTTCAGCTCGTTGACGACGAACGACTCGCTGTCAGGCGCAACCAGGAAATCGACACGGGCCACACCGGCGGCGCCGATGGCGCGAAACGACGTCATCGCGGCCTCCTGGATGCGCTTCGTCAGCGCCTCCGAAATGGGCGCGGGGATGATCCGCTGCGAGCTCTTCATCCCGGACACGGGCGCGTTGGCGCCTCCCTTTCCCTTGCCACCACTGAGATATTTGTCCGCGTAGCTGAGCGTGCCGCTGGTCACCGGCTGCTCGCACACCGATGCCTGCACGTCGTCTCCCCATCCGAGCACGGAGCAGTTGATCTCGATGCCGCCGTCCTGAGCGGCCTCGGCAAGGATCGACGTGTCGTAGCCGAACGCAACGTCGAGCGCGGTTCGCAACGTCGCGTCGCTGTCGACCCGCGCCACTCCGATGCTCGACCCGAGCCGGCGTGGTTTGACGTACATGGGGAAACCCGGCCGGCGTGCGAGATCCGCGCACACCGCGTCCGGCTCGAGCTGCCAGCGAGCGCGCGAGACCATCTCGTCGTCGAGCACGGGAAGACCCGCGCCGCGCAAGGTGGTTCGAGCGAGTCGCTTGTCCATGCTCACCGCCGCGGACGCAACGTCGCATCCGCAGTACGGCACTCCCGCCAGCTCGAAGAGCCCCTGGAGCGTTCCGTCCTCCCCGTTGGACCCATGCACGAGCGGCATCGCGACGTCGAATCGATCCGCGGCGCGCGCCGATCCCCCGAGCAGCCCGCGGCGCCCGTCGAGCTCGATCAGCTCGCCGTGGCTGCCCGGGTCGGGGCGCATGGTGACCCGCGTGGCCGCGGCGAGTAATCGATCGATGTCCTTGTAGCGGTCGAGCTGGAGAAGTTGATCCCCCGTGTACCACGCTCCCGACTTGGCGATGTACACCGGTACCGGGACGAAACGATCCGCAGGCAGCGCGGCCATCGCCTGCTGCGCGGTGATCACCGACACCTCGTGCTCGACCGATCGGCTGCCGAAGAAGACCCCGATCCGCAGCGCGTCAGCCATGCTGCTCACCGGACGTGTCGCCGCCGAGCACGATGATCTCCCGCTCCAATTCGATACCGAACCGCTCCTGCACGCTGTCGTGGGCGACGCGCACCAGGGTCAAAACGTCGGCGGCCGTCGCGTGGTCGACATTGACGATGAAGTTCGCGTGCTTCGGCGAGATCTCCGCACCACCCGAGCGCCGTCCCTTCAGTCCCGCCGCCTCGATCAGGCGCCCAGCTTTGTCGTCGGGTGGATTCTTGAAGACGCTGCCCAGGCTGCGAATCCCGTACGGCTGCGACGCTTTGCGTTCCGCCTGAATCGCGTCGGTGCGCTCGCGTACCCGCTCGGGATCGTCGGTGTGGACGCGCAACCGTGCGCTGACGATCACGTTGCCGC
>JBAQGL010000074.1:0-10564 GCA_049287785.1 Candidatus Dormiibacterota bacterium
GATCAGAGCGGCGCTAAAGCGCCCCCACAGGCGGCCTAGACTCACCGTCATGACGGTGGAGCGCAGACGCCGGATCGTGCTCGCGGCCGGCCTCGGTCTGGTCGCGACGGTGACGGCCACGCGTATCCTCGCGCTGCGCCGCGAGCTGGCCGGCGACTCGGAGGACGGCGAGACCGGCGCGGGGGCGATGCTCACACGCTCGAGCGTGGCGGTGGCCGGCAGTGCGCTCACCGTCGAGAGCGCCGCGGTTGCTGGGAGCGTCGCCACCCGTCGCTCCAGCGCGGTGGCCGGCTCCGCGGTCACTGCTTACTCGTCGGCGGTGGCAGGGTCGGCGCTCACACGAGCATCGGCGGCCGTTGCCGGGAGCGCCGCGACCGCCCTGAGCGCAGCCGTGGCAGGGAGCTCGGTGACGGTCGCAAGCACAGCGGTTGCGGGCAGCGTGCTCACCTTCTTCGGTGCCGCGATCCGGCGTTGCGTGCTCACCGTTGCATGTCTCCGCTGCACCCGATGCATCGCCTGTGTCGCGTGTTCGGACTGCGTCGACTGCACCGGGTGTGTCGGCTGCCGCGGATTGCGCGGTGCCGTTGGGAAGATCGGGGTCAGCGCCCGGTGACGGCCCCGGCGCTCGCGGACGACACCGTGGCCGCGTATTTGGCAAACACGCCGGCCGCGTAACGCGGCTCGGGCCGTTTCCAGCCGGCGAGTCGCGCCGCAAGCTCCGCGTCATCCAGCTCGACGTCGATACGGCGCGACGTCACATCGATGTTGATGATGTCGCCGTCTCGGACCGCGGCAATGGCGCCGCCGAGCGCAGCCTCCGGCGCGATGTGGGCGACCATGAAGCCGTGCGTCGCTCCTGAGAAGCGACCGTCGGTGATCAGCGCCACCGAGTCGCTGAGGTCGGCACCCACGATGGCACCGGTCACCCCGAGCATCTCGCGCATGCCGGGGCCGCCGACGGGTCCCTCGTAACGGATGACGACCACGTCACCGGGGTTGACGGCACCCTCGCGAACCGCGGCGAACGCCTCCTCCTCCGAATCGAAGACCCGCGCGGGCCCGCGATGCGACTCGCGATCGTTGCCCGCCAGCTTGACGACGCATCCCTCGGCCGCGAGATTCCCGCGCAGCACAGCGATCCCTCCGTGCTTGCGGAGCGGCGCATTCGCGGGGCGGATCACCTGCTGGCCGGGTGTCTCGGTCGCCGCTGCGGCAACCTCGCCGAGGGTGCGCCCGTCGACGGTCCTGGCGTCGCCGTGCAGGAGGCCGAGCTCGAGCAACCGCTGCATGACGAGCCCGAGGCCGCCTGCGGCGAACAGATCGGTGGCAACGAAGCGGCCGCCGGGCCGGAGGTCGGCGATGATCGGCGTCCGTGCACAGATGGCGTTGAAGTCATCGATCTCGAGCGCGACCCCGGCCTCGGCGGCGATCGCGAGCAGATGAAGCACTGCATTTGTGGAGCCACCCATCGCCGAGAAGGAGGCGATCGCGTTCTCGAGTGCATCACGGGTCACGATCGACCGGGAATTGATCCCCTGCTCCACGAGCCGCACCGCGAGGCGCCCCGCCGCCTCCGCGACCGCCGGCTTGTCGGGATGTGTCGCGGGGACGGCATTCGCACCGGGAGGCGACAGCCCGAGGAACTCAACCGCAGCGCTCATCGTGTTGGCGGTGTATTGGCCGCCACAGGCGCCGGCGCCGGGGCAGGCGTGTTCCTCCACTGCGCGAAGCTCGTCGGCGTCGATGCGGCCCGCGTTGTAGGCGCCCACGGCTTCAAAGACGTCCTGGACGGTGAGGTCGCGGTCACGCAGACGCCCGGGTTGGATGGTGCCCCCGTACAGCACCAGGCCCGGGATGTCCATTCGCGCGAGCGCCATCGCGGCCGCGGGAATCGTCTTGTCGCAGCCGACGATGAGGACCAGTCCGTCAAAGCTGTGACCGCGCGTGACCAGCTCGATGGAGTCGGCGATCACCTCGCGGGAGACGAGCGAGGCTTTCATCCCCTGCGTGCCCATGCTGACACCGTCGCTCACCGCGATGGTGTTGAACTCCATCGGCGTGCCGCCCGCGGCACGCACGCCTTCCTTGACCTTCTCGGCAAGCGCGCGGTGGTTCCAGTTGCACGGCATGGTCTCGATCCAGGAGTGACCGACGCCGATGATCGGGCGTTCGAGATCCTCACGGCTGAATCCGATGGCGCGAAGCATGGCTCGCGCGGGCGCGCGATCGGGACCGTGCAGCATCACCGAGCTCCGGCGCGTCGACGCGGTTTCAGGCATGCGCGGAAGCATACGGTGCCGCAGCCGTCACAACTCCGTGTTTGACTGGAACGACGTCGAGGCCGTATCCTTCGCGGCGAGATGTCGTACGGCTTCGCGCTGGTCCTGCTGGTAGGCCTGCTCCTGATTAGGAGCGGGGCTTTCATGCTTCAGGCCAGTCGCGTGCGCAGGTAGGCACAAGACCCAAGCCGGAATCAAGCAATGGCCCCCTCCCAGGAGGGGGTCTTTTTTTGTTCCCGGCACCAGCCACTGGAGGAACTGTCATGGCCGGCCCCCGACAGCAACCCGCACCGTATGACGGCATGGGGACACCGACTCGCTGGGACGCAAGCACCCACGACGACGGCAACCAGGCCGAACGACTCGACGCCGCTCGTGCGGATCGTTTCGCTCCCGGCACCCCCCGGCACGACGAGAGCGAAGAGTTCGTGCGCCGATCGCTCAACCGCTACTACCAATGATCACCACCCGAACGGATCAACGCTCGAGCGCGGCTGCGTCGACAGCAGCAACCCCCGACGGCCTGACTGAGCCGCCCCGGATGCTCACCGGCGCGCAGATCGCCCTCGAATCGCTCATCCGTGAGGGTGTCGACACGATCTTCGGATACCCAGGCGGCGCCAATCTCTGGCTCTACCGCCACCTGCCGGACTACCCGGCGCTCCACCACGTCCTGGTTCGTCACGAGCAGGGCGGCGCGCATGCCGCCGACGGCTATGCGCGCAGCAAGCGCGGGTCGGTGGGAGTGGTCTTTGCGACCAGCGGCCCGGGCGCGCTCAACCTCGTCACCGGGCTCGCCACCGCCTACATGGACTCGGTCCCGGTGGTTGCGATCACCGGCCAGGTGCCCTCAACCGCAATCGGGACCGACAGCTTCCAGGAATCCGACGTCATCGGCTCGACCATGTCGGTGGTGAAGCATTCGTACCTCATCACCCGCGTCGAGGACATCGCCCCGACCATCAAGGAGGCGTTCCACATCGCCCGGAGCGGACGCCCGGGGCCGGTGCTCATCGACTTCCCCAAGGACCTCCAGGCCGCGGTGACCGCCTTCAACTACCCGGAGGGGCCGGTGCGCCGCCGTTCGTACCCGGCGCCGCCGCGACCCGACCCGGCGAAGCTGCGCCAGATCGCCGAGCTCATCAAGGGTGCCAAGCGCCCGGTGATCCTCGCCGGTCGCGGGGTGCTCATCGCCGGCGCCGAGGAGGAGCTCGCCGAGCTCGCACACCAGGCGCACATCCCGGTCGGCTGGACGCTGCTCGGCACCGGCGCCTTCCCGGTGACCGACCCGATGGCGCTGCAGATGGTCGGGTTCATGGGCGCCGGCTACACCAACAAGGCGGTCTGCGAGGCCGACGTGCTGATCATGGTCGGGATGCGCTGCGACGACCGGGTGACCACCCGGCTCGACTCGTTCGCGCCTCGGGTCGAGCACCTGGTGCACATCGACATCGACCCCGCCGAGATCGGGAAGAACGTCATTCCCCACGTGAGCGTCGTCGCCGACGCCAAGGTCGCCCTTCGCGAGCTGAACGTGCTCGTCGAACCCAAGCGCGAGCATGAGTGGCTGACTCAGATCGATCAGTGGAAGGAAGAGCATCCGGTGCGCTTCACCAATCACACCGGACTCCTCCAGCCGCAGCAGGTCCTCGAGGAGATGTACGCGCGCTGCGAGGACGAGGCGATCGTGCTCGCCGACGTCGGCCAGAACCAGATCTGGGCGGCGCTCTGGTTCAACTACCGCAAGCCGGGTCTGTTCCTCAACTCGGGCGGCACCGGAACCATGGGCTACGCCTTCCCGGCGTCCATGGGCGCGAAGCTCGCCAACCCCCACAAGACCGTGTTCTGCGTGACCGGTGAGGGGGGCTTCGTGATGAACATGCAGGAGATGGCGACGATGGTGGAGAACAACATCGACGTCAACGTCGTCATCCTCAACAACTCCTCGCTCGGCATGGTGCGGCAATTCCAGGACGACTTCTACGACGGCGTGCGTTCCGCGGTCGACCTGACCTTCACGCCGGATTTCGTGAAGCTCGGCGACGCCTTCGGCATGAAGGCGATGTCCACCGATCGTCTCGAGGACGTCGGACCCATGCTCGACGAGGCCATGGCGCACAAGGGACCGGTGCTGCTCAACTTCAACATCGATCCGAACGCGAACGTCTATCCCATCGTGCCCCTCGGCAAGGGCATGCTCGACTTCGTCGAGGCGAGCTGATGACCCAGAGCCGGCTGCTCTCCGTGCTTGTCGACAACAAGCCCGGTGTCCTGCAGCGCGTCGCGTCGATGATCCGGCGGCGCGGGTTCAACATCGACTCGCTGTCGGTGGGCCCCACCGACGACGACACCATCTCGCGGATGACCATCACCGTCCATGTTGGGCGTCAGCAGGCGGAGCAGGCGACCAAGCAGCTCGCCAAGCTGATCGATGTCATCACCATCGACGACATCACCGGGCTCCGCAACGTGGCGCACGAGCTGGTGCTCATCCGCATGCAGGCACCTCCCGGTGAGCGCACCGAGCTGCTCAACCTGGTGGACATTTTCCGGGGCAGAGTCGTCGACGTCGCCCCCAGCTCGGTGATCATCGAGGTCACCGGCAGCGCCGAGAAGATCGACAACTTCATCGAGCTGATGAGGCCGTACGGCATCAAGGAGCTGGCGCGCAGCGGCGTGGTCGCGCTGGTACGCGGCGACCAGGCGCGCATCCGTCTCATGGATTTCGCGATCGACGGCGATGAGCCACCGACAGAGCCGTCGCGCCTGCAGGGCGTGGCCGGCGACACCACCGGCACCGTATGAGCAAGCGCAGAGGAGGCAGCGATCAATGACCGCTCGGATGTACTACGACGCAGACGCCGACCCGGAGGCTCTGTCCCAGCGCCCCATCGCGATCCTGGGCTACGGCTCGCAGGGTCATGCCCACGCGCTCAACCTGCGCGATTCGGGATACGACGTCCGAGTCGGGCTCCCCGAGACGAGCAGGAGCCGCGCCGCAGCGGAGGCCGAGGGGCTGCGCGTGCTGACCCCGGACAAGGCGTGCGAGGAAGCGGATGTGATCATGGTGCTCACGCCCGACACCGGTCAGCGCGCTCTCTATGACGAGGCGATCGCGCCGCATCTGCACGCCGACAAGATGCTGATGTTCGCTCACGGCTTCAACATCCGCTATGACCTCATCAACCCGCCGGTCGGCGTCGATGTGAGCATGGTGGCCCCCAAGGGCCCAGGACACCTGGTGCGCAGCACCTTCGTCGACGGTCAGGGCGTGCCCTGCCTGTTCGCGGTCCATCAGAACGCGACCGGCCTCGCGAGGGAGCGCACCCTGGCGTACGCGCGAGGCATCGGGGGCACTCGCGCAGGCGTGCTCGAGACGACGTTCGCTGAGGAGACCGAGACCGACCTGTTCGGCGAGCAGGCGGTGCTCTGCGGCGGCATCACGTCGCTCGTGAAGGCGGGCTTCGACACGCTCACCGAGGCGGGCTACCAGCCGGAGCTCGCGTATTTCGAGGTGATGCACGAGCTCAAGCTCATCGTCGATCTCATGTACCAGGGCGGCCTCGCGTACATGCGCTATTCGGTCAGCGACACGGCCGAGTACGGCGACTATGTCAGCGGGCCCAAGGTGGTGGACGAGCGCACCCGGGCAACCATGCGCAAGCTCCTCACCGACATCCAGGACGGCACCTTTGCAAAGCGGTGGATCGAGGAGAGCGAGGCCGGACGGCCGAACTTCGTCGAGTACCGCGACGAGGAGCAGCACCTGCCCATCGAGCGCGTGGGCGCAGAGCTGCGCTCGAAGATGGGCTGGCTCAACGCGAAAACGGCGCCGGGGATGGACAGGGTGCTGGCCGAGCCCGGCCGCGAGGAGGCGCGAGTATGACCGACTCGCTCGTCATCCTCGACACCACGCTGCGCGACGGTGAGCAATCGCCGGGGGTTGCGCTCAACGCCGAGGACAAGCTGCAGATCGCGCATCAGCTCGCGCGTCTCAAGGTCGACGTCATCGAAGCCGGCTTCCCGCACAGCTCGCCGGGCGACTTCGCCGCGGTGAAGGCCATCGCCGAACAGGTCGACGGCGCGGTCATCGCCGGTCTTTCGCGATGCTTCGAGGCCGACGTGCGCGCCTGCGCGGCCGCGCTCGAGCCCGCCGCCCGCGCTCGGATCCACGTCTTCATCGGCACCTCGCCGATCCATCGCGAGGGCCAGTTGCGGATGACCCAGCGCGAGGTGCACGACCGGGCCGTGTCCATGACGGCGCTGGCGAAGACCTTCCGCGAGGACGTCGAGTTCTCGCCTATGGATGCGAGCCGCACCGAGCGCGAGTACCTCGCCGAGGTCGTGAACAGCTGCATCGAGGCGGGAGCCACCACCATCAACCTCCCGGACACGGTCGGCTACGCGACGCCGGACGACTGGCGCGCGTTGATCGCGTGGATGTACGAGCAGGTGCCGGCGCTGCGCAACGTCGTGCTCTCCGTGCACTGCCACAACGACCTCGGGCTCGCCACCGCCAACTCGCTGGTCAGCGTGCTCGGCGGCGCGCGGCAGATCGAGACCTGCGTCAACGGCATCGGCGAGCGCGCCGGTAACGCCGCACTCGAAGAAGTGGCCATGGCCATCCAGCTGCATGAAACGGTGTACGGCGTTGCGACGCAGCTCGATCACTCGCAGCTGTATCGCACCTCGCGACTCGTGTCCCAGCTCACCGGCATGCTCGTGCAGCCCAACAAGGCGGTGGTTGGCGCCAACGCGTTCGCGCACCATTCGGGGATCCACCAGGACGGCATGCTCAAGGACCGCCGTACCTTCGAGATCATGGAGCCGGGTCAGGTCGGCGCCGGGTCCACGCTGGTGCTGGGCAAGCTGAGCGGGCGTCATGCCCTCAGCGACCGTCTCGCGCAGCTGGGCTACCGCCTCGACGGCGAGGAGTTGCAGCGCGCCTTCGTCCGGTTCAAGGAGCTCGCCGACCGCAAGCGCGATGTCACCGACCGGGACCTCGAGGCGATCGTCGCCGACGAGCGCCAGGGTGCCGAGGAGACCTTCCGTCTCGAGCACCTCCAGGTCAGTTGCGGCACCAACCTGCGCGCCACCGCGACGGTGCGCATGCTGCTGAGCGATGGCGTGAGCCACGAAGCGGTCTCCATCGGCGACGGCCCCGTCGACGCGACCTACCGGGCCATCGACTCGCTGGTACAGGTGAAGGCGGAGCTGGAGGAGTTCGCGATCCAGGCGATCACCGAGGGCATGGACGCCGTCGGCGAGGTGAGCGTGCGCCTGCGCCAGGATGGCGCGTTGACCTCCGGGCATGGTGCCGACACCGACATCCTGGTGGCGGCGGCCAAGGCCTACGTGCACGCGTTGAACCGTTTGACGGCACGGCTTGCGGAAGGTCCGAGGGTTCCACCGGAGCGCATGGCGGCAATGGGCGCGACCACCGCGGCAACTCCGGTACCGGCAACCTCAGGCATCGCAGGAGCCGAATGACCCCACGCACC
This sequence comes from Candidatus Dormiibacterota bacterium, assembly GCA_049287785.1. Classification (GTDB taxonomy): domain Bacteria; phylum Chloroflexota; class Dormibacteria; order Aeolococcales; family Aeolococcaceae; genus Palsa-851. Next base: position 7,781 of record JBAQGL010000074.1, read on the forward strand.
CTCTTCGACAAGATCTGGGAGGCGCACGTCGTCGCCGAACAGCCCGGCGAGCCGTCCCTGCTCTACGTCGATCTCCATCTCGTCCACGAGGTCACCTCACCACAGGCATTCGAGGGTCTTCGCCTCGAACGCCGCGCGGTGCGCCGCCCCGGCCTGGTTGTGGCCACGATGGACCACAACGTCCCGACCGACGGCGACGGGGTGAGTGGTGCCGACGCCATGAGCACCGCGCAGATGGAGGCGCTGAGCCGGAACTGCGAGGACTCCGGCATCTCGTGCTTCGGTGCCGGGCACCGCTGGCAGGGCATCGTCCACGTGATCGGTCCGGAGCTCGGCCTCACGCTCCCTGGCACGGTGATCGTCTGTGGCGATTCGCACACCGCGACCCACGGTGCATTCGGGGCATTCGCGCTCGGCATCGGGACGTCCGAGGTCGAGCACGTGCTGGCAACCCAGTGTCTGCGGCAGACGCGTCCTCAGACCATGGAGGTACGCATCGAGGGCACCCTGCCCATCGGAGTCACCGCGAAGGATGCCGCCCTCGGAGTGCTCAACGCAATCGGCACCGCGGGTGCGGCCGGACATGTCGTCGAGTACACGGGCTCGGTTGTCCGCGGCTTCTCGATGGAGCAGCGCATGACGCTCTGCAATCTCACCATCGAAGGCGGAGGGCGCGCCGGGATGATCGCCCCGGACCCCACCACCTTCGCGTACATCAGGCGCCGCCCCTACGCACCCGCGGGTGAGGTCTGGGACCAGGCGGTCGCCGCGTGGAGCGAGTTGCACAGCGACGAGGGCGCGAGGTACGACAGCGCCATCGTCATCGACGCGGCCACCCTCGAGCCGACGGTCACCTGGGGCACAACGCCGGCTCAATCGGTGGCGGTGACGGGGCATGTCCCCGATCCGGAGTCGTTCGCGGATGCTGCCGAGCGCGAGTCGGCGGTGCGCGCGCTCGCCTACATGGGGCTCGAGCCGGGTACGGCGATCCAGGACATCAGGCTCGACACCGTCTTCATCGGCTCATGCACCAACGGCCGCATCGAGGATCTGCGCGCCGCGGCGGCGATGCTCGACGGCCGGCGCGTGCACGACGGTCTCCGCGTCCTCGTGGTGCCGGGTTCTGCGCAGGTGAAGGCTCAGGCTGAATCCGAGGGGCTCGATGCCATCTTCACGAGCGCCGGGGCGGAATGGCGCAATCCCGGATGCTCGATGTGCCTGGGGATGAATCCCGACATCCTCCAGCCTGGCGAACGCTGCGCGAGCACCAGCAATCGAAACTTCGAGGGTCGCCAGGGACGCGGCGGCCGAACCCATCTCGTCTCGCCGGCGATGGCTGCGGCAGCTGCCGTCGAAGGGCGTTTTGTCGACGTGCGCCGCATGCCGGTCGCGGCGGGGCGAGCATGAAGCCGTTTCGTCGCGAGGACGGCGTGCTCATCCCGCTCGACCGATCCGATGTCGACACCGACCAGATCATCCCCAAGCAATTCCTCAAGCGCATCGAGAGGACCGGCTACGGCGAGTACCTCTTCAACGACTGGCGTCGCGACCCGTCGGGAGCGGAGCGACCCGATTTCGTCCTCAACCAGGAGGAATACGCAGCCGGGACCGTCATGGTGACGGGGCGAAACTTCGGATGCGGCTCGTCGCGCGAGCATGCCGTATGGGCGCTCGCCGATTTCGGGATCCGCGCGGTCATCTCCGAGTCGTTCGCGGACATCTACCGGTCCAACGCGCTGGGCAGCGGACTGCTGCCGGTGAGATTGCCGGAGCACGAGGTGCGCGCGCTGATCGATCTCGCCACCGAGCAACCCGGGATCACCGTCGCCGTCGACCTCGAGGCGCAGACCGTGACCTGCGGCGACCTGCGCTTCGCCTTCACCATGGATCCGTTCGAGCGCCGCCGGCTGCTCGAGGGCCTCGACGACATCGCGCTGACGCTCGAGCACGAAGCCGAGATCACCGACTTCGAGGCGCAACGGCCCGCCTGGATGCCCGACCTGGCGCGCGCGGGGACAGCGGGCTCATGAAGGCGAACGTGGTCGTCCTTCCCGGTGACGGCGTCGGCCCCGAGGTCGTGAACGCCGCGCTCCGCGTGCTCGCAACCGTGTGCGACGCGGTTGATGCGCGCGTCAGCATCGACGTCCACGTGATCGGTGGGCGCGCGATCGACGAGTTCGGCATGCCCCTCCCCGACGAGACCCTCGAGGCGTGCAAAGCCGCCGACGCCATCCTGCTCGGTGCTGTCGGCGGCCCGGCGTGGGATCACCTGCGCGGGGAGCAGCGGTGCGAAGCCGGCCTGCTCCGCCTGCGCCGTGAGCTCGACGTCTTCGCCAACCTCCGTCCCGTCAAGGTGCATCCACATCTCGCCGACCGCACGTCGCTGCGCACCGAGGTCACGCGAGGGACGGACCTGGTGATCGTGCGCGAGCTCACCGGTGGTGCCTACTTCGGCCAGCCCCGTGGCCGGATCGGCAGCGGACCGGACGAGATCGCCCGCGACAGCATCGTGTACAGCGCAGCGGAGATCGAGCGGGTCGCGCGGGTCGCGTTCAAGCTCGCGCAATCGCGACGCGGGGAGCTCATCTCCATCGACAAGGCCAACGTGCTGATCACGAGCCAGCTCTGGCGTGAGGTCGTGAGCGGAATCGCGGCCGACTATCCCGACGTCACGCTGTCGCACGAGCTCGTCGACTCGTTCGCGATGCGCCTGGTGCGCGAGCCGGCGACCGTCGATGTCGTGGTCGCCGAGAACCTGTTCGGCGACATCCTGAGCGACGAGGC
>JBAQGL010000075.1:0-3244 GCA_049287785.1 Candidatus Dormiibacterota bacterium
GTTATCTGGTAAAGGACGCAAGTCCCAGCGGAGTTCGAATCCCGCGTCTCAGTGACAGCGTGTCATTGGGTTCCACGACGTTCATTTGTCCGGGTTTGCCTTGAGTGCTCCTGTCGCACGCGCCGTCACTGACATACGGTCGCAGTGCGTGCGATGGGCCGGAGACCGTGGGTTACCTCCTGCAAAGAGCAACAATTCCCACGGTTGCGATTCGTCCGTCAGTACACGAGCACGAGGTTCGGGCCGGAAGGACTTGGGTTATCGGACTCTGCGGTCGCAGGTTCAAGTCCTGCCACACGCACGGCGTGTGTAGCTCAGGGGCAGAGCACTGAGCATCCCATCCACTGATTCGCCCGAACTTCAACGCTCATATAGGGAGGCATGAAGATGCCGATGAAGAACCTCGCAGCGCACCTCTCGACGAAGGTGACCCCGCAGACGGCGCCCATTCCCGGCCGCGAAGCCGAGATGGTGCGCAATCAAGCGGGTGGTTTCGCGTTCCCGGTGGACGACTGGGTACGCCTCGACCGCTTTCTCATCCTGGGCAGCGAGGGTGGCGCGTACTACGCGACCGAACGCCAGCTCACTCTGGAGAACGCTGCGTGCGTACTGCGCTGCGTGCACGAGGATGGTGCGCGAACGGTGGCGCGCATCGTTCAGGTGTCGCAGTCGGGGCGTGCTACGAAGAACGACCCGGCACTGCTCGCGCTCGCTATCGCGGCCAAGCGTGGGGACGATGCCACGCGCACCGCCGCGCTCGTGGCGCTGTCTCAGGTGGCGCGTACGTCGACACACCTGTTTGCCTTTGCTGAGGCGCTCGAGCAGCTGGGTGGGTGGGGACGGGGCACGCGCCGCGCGGTGGCGGACTGGTACCGCGACCGCGATCTCGACGGGCTCTCGTACCAGGCGGTGAAGTACCGCCAGCGCAACGGGTGGACGCATGCCGACCTGCTTCGGCTCGCCCACGCGCAGCCGCCGTCGCCGGATCACGATCGGCTGTTCCGCTGGATCGTCAAGGCCGAGCTGCCCGACGACACGGCGCACTTCCGCCTGCTCGAAGGATTCACCCGAGTGCAGGCAGCAGCGAGCGCCAAGGACGCTGCGCGAATCGTTGCCGACTACCGGCTGCCGCGCGAGGCGGTGCCGACCGAGTATCTCGACTCTGTCGAGGTGTGGGAGGCGCTGCTCGTTGACATGCCGATCACGGCGATGATCCGCAACCTGGCGACGATGACCCGGGTGAGCCTGCTCACGCCGCGAGCGAAGGCGACCAAGGACGTGGTCGAGCGGATTGGTGATCGCGCACGGCTGCTCCGAGGGCGAGTGCACCCGATGGCGGTGCTGATCGCGATGCGCACGTACGCCGCGGGTCGCGGCCTGCGTGGCCGGCACACGTGGGAGCCGGTGCAGAAGATCGTTGACGCGCTCGACGCCGCGTTCTACGCGACCTTCGAGAACGTCGAACCGACGGGTAAGCGAGTGCTCGTGGCCGTGGACTGCTCGGGATCCATGTCCGGTGGCGCGGTGGCAGGCGTTCGCGGCCTCTCGCCGCGCGAGGCCGCAGCGGCCATGGCGCTGATCGCGCTGCGCACCGAGCCGAACGCCGAGGTGATGGGCTTCACCACCAACGTCAAGGGGCTGCGCATCAGCCCGCGCAAGCGGCTGGACGACGCCATCAAGGCGATTGCTTCGGTTGCGAAAGGAGAGGGCACGGACTGCTCGATCCCGATGCGCTGGGCGGCGGAGCAGAAGGCGGACTTCGATGCCTTCACCATCTACACCGATGGCCAGACGTGGGCGGGACCCCAGCATCCGGTCCAGGCGATGGCGTCCTACCGAGCGGCGCGAGTTGCTGATGCCAAGATGGTGTCCGTGGCCTTCGCCGGATACAGCAGCAGCGTCGTGGACGGCACGGACGCAGGCATGCTCGACGTGGTCGGCTTCGACACCGCCGCACCGGTGCTGATCGCCGATTTCCTGCGCCAGGGCATGACGGCGATTGGTGCTGGAAGCGCGTCCACCGCTGAAGGAGACGACGCATGACCGCCATGGACGGATGGAAGGACCGGCTCACGTACGTGTACGAGGGCGGCTACTTCGACATGGTCGAGGAGGAGACAGCGGGCGTTCCCGTGCGTCTCTTCCTCACGCCGTCGCTGCTCAAGGAGCTGGAGGACTCAGTGCGGGCGCAGATCATCACCGCCGTCGGCTTTCCGGGGGTGAAGCTGGTGGTGATCACGCCCGACGTGCACCACGGCTACGGCGTGCCCGTTGGTTGCGCGATCGTCAGCGACCCCGACGAAGGTGCGGTGGCGCTGGGGCCGGTGGGCTTCGACATCGGCTGCGGCATGGTGTCGCTGCGCTCCGATGTGCCTGCGGAAGCGGCGACCGAGGAGCGCCGGCTGGCATTCAACCGCGCGGTGATGCAGCGCGTGAACATGGGCATGGGAGAGCGGGGCGTCGGGTATCTCTCCGGAATCGGTCGCCCGGAGTTCGAGCGTCTCATCCGCGGCGGTGCCGACTATTACGCCGCGACCTACGGCGAGAAGATCGACCGCAGCAAAGCAGAGCGCAACTGCATCCCAGTTGAGGACCGCTGGCAGCTGCCGGCGAGCCGCGCGGATCGCGGTATCAGCCAGCTGGGATCGCTGGGCAGTGGTAACCACTTCATCGAGCTGCAGCGCAGCGAGCAGACTGAGACGCTCTTTGTGCAGATCCACACCGGCAGCCGCGGCTTCGGACATGGGCTTGCAGAGTACTACTTCAAGGTCGCCAAGGACGAGCAGCCGGACGTCATCCAGCACCTGGATGAGGCGTGGTTCGGCGCCGAGTCACCGGGACGGTGGGAGTATCTCGCGGCAGTTGCTGCGGGCGGAAACTACGCGATCATCAACCGGCTGGTGATCGCGGAGGAGGTCTCAGCGGCGTTTCGGAAGGTGTTCGACGCTGACCTCGAGCTCGTCTACGAGATCAGTCACAACCTGGTGCAGCGTGAGTGGCATCCAGACTACGGCTGGGTGAACGTGCACCGCAAGGGCGCGACGCGCGCATTCCCGGCGGGGCATCCGCAGCTCGAGGGAACGACCTGGTTTGACACCGGTCATCCGGTGTTGATCCCGGGGAGCAACCACGACTGGTCCTACATCCTGCGACCGACTGATTCGGCGAAAAGTGCGTACACCGTGAACCACGGAGCGGGACGGCGTATGTCGCGGACGGCGGCGAAGAAGCAGCTGAACCAGGA
>JBAQGL010000076.1:0-5222 GCA_049287785.1 Candidatus Dormiibacterota bacterium
GCCTTGGCCGGCGCCGGCGTTCCGCCGAGCGTCTCGTAGGGGTTGGCGATGCACTGTCCGTCGTAGATGGGCGGCGAACCGGCCGGGAGGAACCGCCAGACCAGGGTGAGCGCGATGACCGACACGAGGATCACCACCCAGCCCCGACGGACGGTCACAGCAGCCACCCGCCCGCCAGGTCGGCGACGACATGCGCCACCGCCGGGGCCAGCACACCCCCGCTGACGATGCGCAGCCCGCCGAGCAGCAGCCCGACCGCAAGACCCAGCGGAAGCGAGCCGATCCCATACAGGGGCACGTGCATCACCGCGAAGAGCACGGTCGTCACGACGAGCGCGGCGCTGTCGCCGAACCCGGATCGCAGGACGCCGAAAAGCGCTCCTCGAAGCACGATCTCCTCGGCGACGGCCACCAGCGCGACGATCGGTGTCCAGAGGGCAAGGCCCGTATTGATCGTCGCGACGTGCATACCTGACGAGCCATGGGAGAGCAGCCAGGCGCCGGCCAGCACGCCGCCTCCCGCCACGCCGAGTCCGGCGGCCGCCAGCCTCGGTCGTCCGGGGCGCCACCCTGTCGCGATCGCCACCAGGAGGATCGCCAGCGCGAAGACAACGCCCGCGGGCATCGACGCGGCCGTATCCGGCGCGCCAACCGCGGCGCGGAGCGAAGCCGCGACCACGATCCCGCTGACGCAGAGGGTGGCGCGCTTCGCCTCACGTCCGCGGATCGCGAAGCGGTCGCGATCGGCAACGAATGCCCCCGCCGCCGTCGGAACTACCTCGCCGGTCCGGGCGCGGCTCGCGCCGGTGCAACGTCGGAGCGTTCCGGCTGATCGCTGGACGCCGCGGTCAGGAGGGGCTCGATCGCGGCCACCGCGAGTGTCGCGGTCTCGAGCGCGGCGGCCTCGAACCCACCCGGGGCGAAGCGTTCACAGACGACCACCGCCACCACACGGTCGTCGCGGACCACCGGGAGGAGCATCCGCGACGCTGACTCGATATTCGATCGTCTCTGGGCGCGGTATGACGCCGCCTCGGTGAGCAGCACCGGCCGCCGGTGGGCGATGACGTGGGCGAGCAGCCCTTCGGGAAGGCCGGACGAAGCGTCGCCACGCGGCGGTAGCAGGTAGGCGCGATCTGCCCCGACCTCGTCCGCGAGGCGCGCGAGGCCGCCTTGCACGCCATGGTCGATCGCGACCGAGGCCCACATCGACGGGCTGTGGTGCAGGTGGGCGCGGTTGACGAGGCCGTTGAGGAGCATCGCCACCAGAGCCGCTGCGAGCCCCGCGACGACGCTCGGCGCTCCGATGTCGACGAGCACGGCGAAGACACAGAACATGAGGCAGCCGCTCAGGAGCGCGAACTCGAGATAGTGGCGCGGCCCCTGACCGCCCCGACGCTGGTCTCCGAAGGTGAGCCGCCAGTTCATCGCGGTGTTCCAGGCGGCGCTGAGCGCGAAGGCCGGGATGAAGGCGATCAGCGGGTTGAGGCCGGCGATCCCGATCAGGAGCGCGAGCACCGGCAGGAACACGCAGAGCCCGCTGAGGCCGACGAGGCCGAACTTCCAGACCCGCGCGGAACCGGGGACATCGAAGAACAGCGACCGGAGGTGTCGCAGGTACAGGAGTCCCTGGCGAGCGGTGGCCTTGCTCACGCCTTCGGCTCGGGTCGCCTGGGTCACCGGCACGTCGACGACGCGCAGGTCGGGAACGCAAACGAGCAGCTCGAGCAGGATCTTGAAACCGACGGGACGGAACTCGATCCCGTCGATCAGCGAACGGCGGCAGAGGAAGAAGCCCGAAAGGGGATCCGAGCTCTGGCGCGCCTCCTTGAACAGCAGCCTGGCCACCACCGTCGCTTCGCGGCTCACCAGGCGGCGCACCGGGGTGCCGAGACCCTCGTGGCTCCCGCCCGGCGCGTAGCGGCTCGCCACCACGAGGTCGGCGCCGCGTTCGGCTTCCGCGAGGAGCAGGGGAATCAGCTCGGGAGGATGCTGGAGGTCGGCATCCATGACGCAGACGTACTGGCCGCGCGCCATGTGCAGCCCGGCAACCACCGCCGTGCTCAGGCCGCCCTTGCGGTCGGCTCCCTGGCGCAGCAGGGTGCGGATCGACCGATCGGACTGGGCGAGGTCGAGGAGGAGCTCGCCGGTGTTGTCGTCGCTGTCATCGACGAAACAGATCTCGAACGGCGTGGTTCCAAGCGCGGCGGTGACCCTGCTCACCAGCGGCCGGACGTTGTTCGCCTCGTTGCGTGTGGGAATGACCAGGCTGACGGCTGGCGCGCCGCCACGCGGCCGTTCGGGAATCACCGGCACAGAATAGGCGCGAATCGCCGGACCGGTCCTCGGTTGTCACCGATCGGTGTCGGCACCGGCAGCATGGTGAAATTCGAACCGCCAGACGAGGAAGCCGTCCTCCGCGACCGGCGGTGAGCCGAGCACCTGCGTGAACAGCGAACTCGTTCCCGCAGGCACGACTGAGGGGTTGACGACAACGGCGCTGACCCCGAAAGAGCGCAACGACGACGCCAGCGCCAGTTGTTCGGCTGACGACAGCGTCACCGTGCCCGACCGAGCCACGAGATCGTGGATCTTCTGTTGAAAGGCCTGGACCCCCGGCGCGTATGGGCCGATCACGTAACCCCCGAGCATCGTGAAGCTGTAGTTCGCGCTTCGCTGCCAGGTCATCGCCTGCGGATAGTCGACGCCTGGGAAGGGCTCGAAGAGCACGTTCGCACCTGCAAACATCTGCGCAGCGGTTTCGGAGGTGAAGGGTGCCTGGGTTTGCAGCGTTGTCGCCGGAGCCGGCAGGGTCGGGACGAGCGGCAGGAGGACAGCGAGGGCCACGAGCGCGTTGACGGCGAAACTCGACCTCATGAGCCAGAGTGCGCGGAGCAGGAACGCGAACGTGATCGACGCCGCCAGGAACACGTAGATCATCATCCGGGCCGGCAGGATGTTCTCCAGCACCGGCAGGTGGGCGGGGATCCACCACGGCAGCGGCACTGGGAGTTGATGTCCCGCCAGGTGCAGGTGGGGACCGAGCGAGAGGAGGGCGACGATGGCAGCGACGATGCCGGCGGTCCGAATCACGGGCACTTGCCAGAACCGAACCGTCGCGAACACGAGGATCAGGACGAGCGGGATGCCCAGATAGCCGTCCCACTCCGATGCGTTGCCGCTGAAATGCGACGAGATCCCGATCGCGCTCTGCGGCGAGATCAGCTGGGCGACGGTGGGAACGACGAAGTTTGCGGCGTCGGTCACGTAGGTGTCGGTGCCGTGCACCGCGCCGTGGATGACGAGGTGCCCAGGCGCGAGGAACTGCAGCCACGTCGGATACGCGAGCACCACCACCGCTGCCACCGCTGCGATGCAGAGCGTGCGCACCACGAATCCCGCGCGCACTCGCACCTGGTCGCGGTATGAAAGTGCCAGAACGAGGGTCAGCACGGCAGCGACGATCACCTCGGTGAGCAGCACCTCCTGGGTGATGAAGAACTGCAGCACCGTGAGGCCGGCCGCCAGCAACCCAAGCGTCAGCGGACGGCGTCGCTGGCGCACAACGATCTCATCCAGGAGCATCAAAGCGAGCGGTGGCGTGATCGCGCTCAGGACAAGACCGAGGTGACCGAAGTACTGCGCCGTCATGTACGGCGAGAACCCGTAGAGCAGGCCGCCCAGCGCGGCGGCGACGACCCCGGGGACCCACCGGCGGATCACCAGGTATGCAAGAAATGCAGCGAGCGCGAGGCTCAGCGTGATCACCAGGTTGTACGAGACCGTGGCGCCGAGCGTGACCGTCATCGGCCAGAGCACCACGGCCATCGGGATCGCGAACGCGTTCCCCCACAGCATGTTCATCCCGGCGGGCGTGTTCATGGCGGTGGAGAACAGCGGATTCAGACCGTGCGTTGTGGCGAACGGGACCCATCCGATCCCCCATATCGCCTGGACGGGATCCGGCCCCTCGCCGACATACGTGGTCGTCGGCGCCCGCCACGTCGCGATTGTGATCAGGAACGCGATGACAACGTAGACCGCGGCGACCACGACGCCGGCAGGCACGCGCTCACGCAGGCGCGTCATCGAGGTCGTGCGACGGTCATTCAGACCCTCGCTGCAACGAGCAGCACGATCAGGAGGAAGAGCAGCACCGCATCGGGGAGCATCGCGAGCGCGAGTGCCACGAATGGCGAAACCTCGAACACGGTGTACACCGCGAGCGCAGTGAGGGCGAGGAACCACACCAGGAGCGGCAGGGTCAGCCAGGCGACCACCGACTCCGCGACGGAGCCGGTTCCCGCGATCGCCTCCACGACCGCCAGGACTCCAAAGGCCACCCAGGGTATAAAGGTGAAACCGCTCACCGAAAGGTAGGCTCGCCACCGTCTTGCGCCGGCGGTGAGTCCCGCGACGGCATCGATGATCAACGCCGCGGCACCCCAATAGACGAGGAAGAGGATCGGAAGCAGGAGCGAGGTGACCAGGCCTGACGTGCCCCCGGATCCGATGCGATCCGCGATCAGGCTGAGCACGAGCGCGACGAGACCGCTGCCCACCACCGCGGCAAAACCGAGGGGGAGACGTGGCGAGGCCGCCAGTGCGGCGAACGTGCTTCTCGGCCTGACCACGACCCCGATCACCGTCACGGCACCAACGGTAGACGAAGGAACTGGGTTGTGAACCGGTCCCTGGCCGGCCTGCCCCACCCTGCTATACTTTGCTTAGGTCAATCTGACCTAAATCCACAGACCCCCGTGCAGTCGGGGACAGGTGGCGGGATGATCACAGCAGAGCGGGACGTTGCGACAGTGAGCCGGGCTCGGCTCATCGAGAGGATCGATCGGTTGCGGCGTGACCGCAACGCGGTGATCCTGGCGCACAACTACCAGCGCCCGGAGGTCCAGGACATCGCCGATTTAGTCGGCGACTCGCTCGGGCTCTCGCAGCAGGCCGCAGCCACCGACGCCTCGGTCATCGTCTTCTGCGGCGTCCACTTCATGGCGGAGACGGCCGCCATCCTCTCCCCGGCGAAGACCGTGCTGCTTCCCGACCTCGAGGCGGGCTGCTCGCTGGCCGCAACCATCGACGCCGATCAATTGCGCGCCTGGAAAGCGCAGTACCCGGGGGCCGTCGTGGTGTCGTACGTCAACACCACCGCCGAGGTCAAGGCGCTCTCCGACTACTGCTGCACCTCATCCAATGCCGAGGCGATCATC
>JBAQGL010000077.1:0-8372 GCA_049287785.1 Candidatus Dormiibacterota bacterium
CCCCGCTACCGTCGCAGCGTGGATCGCACCGACCCTGGAACGCTACCTGACGACTTGACTCTGGGCGCCGCGTCGTAGGTTGTTACCAAACAGCCAAGGCATCAGTACCCACACGGTCGGGAAAGGATGTGTACTTGTGCTCGTCTCGCAACAGCGGGTTGAAAGGCACGATCTCACGTGCTGGGAGCGCAGTCGGTTGAATCGCCGGACACGGATCCTCTCCGGTCTCGGCGCGAGCCTGGCTCTCGGCGGATGTGGGGTGGTCCCCGGCGCCGTGCATCCTGCTCAACACGCAACGGCGTTTCCCGATGTGAATCTTTCAAGTCGCTCGTGCGCGATCCAGACGATCACCCTGCTCACCCAATCGCAGATGCCCGCGAACCTCACCCCGCAGGCACCACCCGAAAGCGAGCTTGGGGCGCGGGCACTGCTCGACGACGCGACCGACGGATCGGTCGGCAGTGCCTTTGAGTACTTTCAATCGATTGGGATGCCGTATCCGATCCGTCGTCCCCAGATTGTCCAGGTCGCCGAGGAAATCGTGGACTACGGCACCGTGGCCACCGCGGAGCGATGGATGGGCGGACAGGAGGCGTCGAACCGAACGAACAACGAGCCGATGTATGGCGACGGCGTGGAGCGCGTCGTCGCGACGCCGGTGCTCGGTGACGACACCTTCCTGTACCAGATAGACGATGGCGCGCCGTACAAGCCGGTGCCGTACGACGGCCCATACATCGGCACTGTCTACACCGACATTCAGGTGCGCGATCGTGACCTGATCTTCGCCGTGAGCATCATCTCGGTTCCCGACACCGGCATGGCCGCGCTTGCGGTATCCGTGGTTCGGGCACTGATCGCTCGGGAGCACTCGGTCTGCGGCTGACCTGCAGGCAGCGCGACGATCACTCTTCGCCGTTGGCGGCGGCGCGTCCCTCGTCGCACACGGTGCGGAAGTCGCATCGCTGGCACTGCCAGCGTGACGGCTTCGGTGGAAACGATCCGGTGCTCGACGCCAGTGCCAGCTCACGCGCCGTCGCCGAGAGGTGGCCGTGCGCCTTGCGCAGGAACGCCTTGTCCGCGACGACACGCGTGACCGCGCCCTGCAGGTAGTGGAACTCGACCGCGACCGCATCGGTCTGCTCGCGCTGCGCTATACCCACGGCATAGGCGCGCAGCTGCAGGTCCGACCGCAGTGCGGGCTCCTCCTTGGCACGTCCGGTCTTGTAATCGACGACTGTGGGAATGCCGTCGAGCCTGGTGTCGACGCGGTCGAAACGGCCGGCGGCGTCGGCGTGGTCGAGGCTGATCGTCACCGGCTCCTCAACCTGACCGATGGTGGTGTCGATCCAACCGGGTGACTCGAGGTACTGGCGCAGTTGCTCCTCGCCGTGCGCGCGGAGCTCGGCATGCCGTCCCTTCGGACCGCGGGACTGTTCCCATGCCGCGTGCCACATCGACGCGACGGTGTCGGCGCTGACATCCTCGCCGGCCATGCGCCGTGTTGCCGCCGACCGCAGCACCTCGTGGATCATGGTCCCGTACCAGCTCCGCGCATCCGGTCGCACCGGGAGATGCCACCGCCTCAGGTAGTTGTAGCGACGCGGGCAGCTCCTGAAGACGCCCAGGTCGGACACGGCGATGGAGAGGCGCTGGAGCACCGGGGAACCGGTCGGGCGTGGCGGGCGCACCGCGACGGTGCTGTCCGCCGGCATCTCTTTGGCGAGCACCGATCCGCCGCGGAGCGACATCGCCATGGTGAGAAACGGTGTGCACGAGTCCTCGCTCGACGGCTGCGGGTACGAGCGCGCCCACGTGTACACGAGCCGGTCGCGGGCGCGCGTCGAGGCCACGTAGAAGAGCCGTCGCTCCTCATCGACGGCAACGTCGCCGGGCGGCGGTGGTTCCGGCACGAGGTCATCGGGGAGCTGCAGATCGGACGACGAGGTTGTCCGTCCCTGCCATCGGCGCTCCGTGCATCGCGACAGAAACACGACCGGCCACTCGAGCCCTTTCGAGCCGTGCGCGGTGAGCAGCACGACGCCGTCCTCGATCGCCTCGATGCTCGGCAGCTCGCCTCCCTCGCGGCTGTCACGGAGCACGCCCAGGTAGCGAAGCGCGGTGCTCACGCGCCGGTCGTCGCTCCAGTCGGCAAACGTCTCGAGCAGCTCACCGAGCTTGTTGAGGTTGGCACCCATCTGCAGCCGCGCGACGCCGGACTGCTCATCGACGATGCCGAGAAATCCGCTTGCCTCGAGCGCCAGCTGGAACAGATCGCGCACATCTTCGCGCAGCGATGCGGCGTGGAGCTCGTGGATGTCCTCGACACAGTGGCGCGCAGCCGCAAGGTCCGCATCGTTGAGGTCCTCGACAGCGGCGTCGGTGATCAGCGTCACGAGCGGCACGTCGTGCTGGTGCGCCGCGCGGACGAGCGCCACGCGACCGGCAGTGGAGACGCCCCACCCTGGAAGGGTGAGGCAGCGCAGCACCGCCTGCGAGTCGTCGGGATCCTCGATGGCGGCGAGCAGCGCCAGCGCGTCCTTGATCTCTCGCTCCTGGAAGAAGCCGCGGCCGCCGGCCACCTGGTAGGGCACGCCGCACTGGCGAAGCGCGCGCATCGCGGGCTGCATGTCGATGTGCTGACGGAAGAGCCACGCGATGTCCGCCGGACGCGTCCCGGCGGCGATGAGCCGAGCGCACTCGCGCGCCACCGCCATCGCCTCGCTGCGCTCCTCGGGAGCCCGCCAGACCTCGACGGCCGCTCCCGGTCCGCGGTCGGCGATCAACTGCTTCTCGATGCGCGTCGCGGGGCTGGCGACCGCGATCACCGCTCGCGATGCGGCGACGATCTGATCGGTGCTCCGGTAGTTGTGGGTGAGCACGAGCTGGCGATGCTCCGGGTACTCGCGGGTGAAACGATCGAGGTTCGCCCGGCTCGCGCCCCGGAACTTGTAGATCGACTGGTCATCGTCGGCGACGACGAAGAGGTTGCGATGTCCGGCGACCAGCGTCTCGACGAGCTTGGCCTGCGCGTAGTTGGTGTCCTGGTACTCGTCGACCATCACGTGCGTGATGCGATCCGCCACCGCGCTGCGCACCGCCGGCTGCTCGCGGATGAGGCGCTCCGCGTACAGGATGCAGTCGTCGAAGTCGAACACTCCGGCGCGGCGGTAGCGCTCGTCGAGCCGCGCGTAGACGCGCGCAACGTCCTGATGGCGCTCGAGGACGATGCGCTCGGCCGGGTCGTCGCAGCGTGCGAGGCGCGTCACCGCCCATGCCGCGTATGCGTCCGGCGTCACCAGCTCCTGCTTGGCCGTGCCGATCACCTCGAGGAGCGGGTCCATGAGGTCGTGCGGCCGCAGCGGGTTCCAGAGCAGCGCAGGGCGAAGCTCATCAAGCACCGCCTCCACGTGAAGCCAGCGCTCGGCGGCGTCGGCGATCCGGAGCACCGGGGAGATGCCGAGGAGCCAGCCCCACTCGCGCACGACGCGCAGCCCGAAGGAGTGGTAGTTGGTGAGCGGCGCATCGTCGCCGAACGATCCGTGCGCGCGCTCGACGCGCGCCCGCATCTCGTCGGCCGCCTTGCGTGTATACGTGAGCACGAGCTGCGTGCCCGGTCCGACGCCGGCTGCAGACAGCCGGTGGAACCGCTCCACGATGATCCGCGTCTTCCCGCTGCCCGGCCCGGCGATCACGAGACAGGGGCCGTCCCCGTGCTCGACGGCGACACGCTGCTCGTCGTCGAGGGCCGCCGCGAGTGGGGTATCGGGGAACGCGAGGGTGGTCATCGGAGTCGATTCTGGGCTGACCTGGCGACAGCTGGCTGTCGTGCTGGGCGGACAATTCGGGAATGGAGCCCACCCCCGGCCTCGCCGACGCTCTGCCGTGGCTTCGCCACGCGCGGCGCATCCTGGTCTTCACGGGCGCCGGGATATCCACCGAGTCCGGGATTCCCGACTTTCGCGGGCCGAACGGTGTCTGGAAGACCACCGACCCGCAGCGCTACACGATCCAGAACTACGTCCGCGACCGCTCGGTGCGCGTCGAGCGCTGGCAGGCCCGGCTGGAAGGTCGATTCTCGAACGCAGAGCCGAATGCCGCCCACCTCGCGGTCACGAGGCTGCAGCGAGCGGGGCTGGCGCCGGTCGTGGTGACCCAGAACATCGATGGCCTCCACCAGAAGGCAGGCACCGTGAATGTCATCGAGCTGCACGGGACCTCGGCGGAGGCTGTCTGCCTCGACTGCGCCCGGCGCATGCCCATCGACGTCGCCCTCGATCGGGTGCGCGAGGGGGATGAGGATCCGCACTGCGAGTTCTGCGGCGGCCTGCTCAAGACCGCCACCATCAGCTTCGGACAGCCGCTGGTGCCGGCCGACATGGACCGAGCCCTCGAGGAGGCGCGGCAGTGCGACGTGTGCCTTGCGGTGGGATCGACGCTCTCGGTCTGGCCGGCGGCGAGCGTCCCTGTGGAGGCGGTGCGGCACGGCGGCAGGCTGGTGATCATCAACGAGGGAGCCACCGATCTCGACGGCATGGCGAGCCTGCTCCTGGCGGCCCGGGCGGGCACGGTCATGGATGAACTGGCCGCCGCGCTGCTTGGCGTCGAGGACTCAAGGTAGAATTCGAAGTCCGCGCCAGTGAGGTGCGGGTCCAGCCGAAAGGCAGAAAGGAGGTGATTCCGACCGTGTCGGAAGTGAAGGTCCGCGAAGGCGAGACCTTTGAGAGCGCGCTACGACGGTTCAACAAGAAGATCAAGCAGAACGGCATCCTCTCCGAGGTTCGCAGACGCGAGCACTACGAGAAGCCGTCCGTGCGCCGCAAGCGAAAGTTGCTTGCAGCGCGGAAGCGTCGCGTCAAGAGCACCTGACGCATTCGCGCCCATGCGGGTGACCGTCATCCGCGATTCGTGCCTCAGCCCGCGGCAGCGACGTGCTGCCGCGGACGCACGCCTCGGGTCGTTGCTCCGCGCCTGCGGTGATCGCCTCGACGTCCCACCCCGGGCGAGCCTGTCCGTGCGCCTGACCGGCGACGCGGAGCTGCAGGACCTCAACGCCCGGTTTCTCGGCACCGACGCCCCCACCGACGTGCTCGCATTCCCGGCGGACGAGCGCGCCAGGGTCGGGGACGTGGCGATCTCGGTGGAACGCGCGATGGGGCAGGCCGCCGACGGGGTGGCCGAGCTTCGCCTGCTCGCCGTCCACGGTTTGCTCCACTGCCTCGGGCACGACCACGCGCTCCCGGAGCAGGCCGCCGCCATGACCGCAGCGACCCGTGCCCTGCTTCCCGATGCCGACATCCCGGATCTCCAGACCGCCGATGCCGGGTCCGCGTGACCCAGCTCATCATCGGCCTCGGCAACCCGGGAGGCGAATACGCGCGGACCCGGCACAATGTCGGCTGGATGTGCCTTGACGAGCTCGAGCGGCGCGGCAAATTCGGCCGCGAGCGGCGCGAAGGGTTGGCACGCGTGCGAGAGGGAACCATCGAAGGCTATGACGTCCTCACCGCTCGTCCGCAGACCTTCATGAACCTCAGTGGCAAGGCTGCCGCGCAGCTCACCAGCAAGCACGGCACGCCTCCCGGCGACGTCATCGTCGTCCACGACGAGGCGGACTTCCCGCTCGGCCGCGTCAAGATCAAGCTCGGGGGCAGCGCTGCCGGGCACCGGGGGGTGCAGTCGCTCATCGACTCATGGCGCGTCGATGCGTTTCCCCGGATTCGCATCGGGATCGGCAGGGCCGGCGACAGCAACGACCTCATCGAGCACGTGCTCGACCCGTTCCGCCCCGAGGAGCGTCCCGCGGCAGAGGCAGCGGTCGAGCGCGCCGCAACCATGGCCGTGGCGATCATGCGCGACGGGGTCGCGGCGGCCCTGAACTACTGGAACCGTGCCGGCACGGACTGAGTCGCGCCGCACCTCGACCGCCGTGGCCGCGGCCACGCTCCGAGAACGTCTCAACCGGCTACCCGAGCTTGCCCGATTCAGCAACGCTCGTGGCGGGGTCGTCGCCGGCGTTCCGTCGGGTGCGGTCAGCCTGCTCGCCTGGTGGCTGCGCGAGACGACCTCGCGGACGGTGCTGGTCGTCGCCGCGGAGTCCGAGCGCGTGTACTCCGACGCGCTCGTCTGGGACGGCGGGACCGGAGCCGCCATCTTTCCCGCCGGCGACACGCCGCCGTTCGACAGGGTGCCGCCGTCGGAAGAGGTGACGCGCGCCCGTCTCGCGACCCTCATGCGGCTGCACGCGGGCGTCGAACCGCTCCTGGTGGTTGCCTCGCCTCGCGGCCTGCTCCGGCCGACGCTGTCGCGCGGCGTCGTCGAGGCGGGGCTCACCGAGGTCAAGCGGGGTGCGCACCTGCCCCGCGATGCGCTGCTCGCGCGCCTTGTGGAGCTCGGCTACCGTCGCGAGAGCGCGGTCTCCGTCCCCGGCGACTTCGCGGTGCGTGGCGGCATCGTCGACGTCTTCGGCGTGGATCGTGCGCGACCCTGGCGTGCCGAGTGGTTCGGGGATGATGTCGAGGACCTGCGCGCGTTCGATCCGGCGACCCAGGAGTCGATCGCCAAGCTCGAGATCGCGCAGGTCTGGCCGGCACGCGAGCTCGACCTCAGCCGTGATTCGGTGGCCCGTGCGCTCGAGTCGGTCGGCCGCCTCGACTCGACCGCCCTCCGCGACGACGTGCGGGAGCAGTGGGACAGCGATTGCGGGCTGCTCGCATCGGGTGTGTACGAGGACGGGCTCGACCTCTTCTTCCCGTACCTCGGTGACAATCCTCCGTCGACGCTGCTCGACCACCTCGACAACCCGATCGTCCTGCTCGATGGTGGTCGCGAGCGTCTGATCGCCGCCGCCGAGCGCCATGCCGAGGAGATCGAGGGACTGCGTCTTCAGGAGGAGGCTCGGGGCGAGCTGCCGCATGGCGCATCGGCGGGACTGGTCGATGTCGACACCCTGTTCGCGGCGCTGGATCGCCACACGTCATTCGAGCTGGTGCGCGAAGCGCCCAATGGCGCCGTGCCCGCGGCAGAGCTCGGGTGGCGTGGCGTGGAAAGCTACGTCGGACGCGTCGACGCCTTCGTGCGCGAGGCGCTCCACGAGCGCGAGGAGCAGGGTTGCGTGCTGGTCGTGTCGCGGCAGCAGCATCGTGTCGAGGAGCTCGCTTCCGAGCACGGCGCCGACACGGTCGATGCGAGCGACTTCGCGGCTGCCACCACGCCACTCCCCGCCGGTGCGATCGTGGTCGCATCCGCCGACCTGACCCAGGGATTCGCGGTCGCCGACGGATCGGTGCACGTGTACACCGACGCCGAACTGTTCGGTGCGGTGAAACGCCGTCGCTCGGTGCTGGCGAGAGGGTCACGCCGCGCTGTCTCCACATCCGCGCGCGGCGCACGGCGTGCCGCCAGCGGCAACGCCGCGCGCGAGGCGTTCGTGCTCCAGTTCGCGCCGGGCGACCTGGTGGTGCATCGCGACCACGGCATCTCGCGGTTCATCGAGATGCGCGCGGTCACCGACGACGGCGGCGCGGTGCACGAGTACATGCTCCTCGAGTACGCCGAGGGCGATCGACTCTTCGTTCCCACCCAGCATCTCGACCGCGTCGACCGGTACGTCGGCGGCGCGGAATCGCATCCCAAGCTCTCACGGCTCGGCAGTGGCGAGTGGGAGCGGACACGGCGTCGAGTCAAGGAGCGCACCGAGGAGGTCGCGCGCGAGCTGCTCGGCCTCTACTCGCGCCGCGAGCAGGCGCAGGGCCATGCATACGCGCCGGACGGGGCCTGGCAGCAGGAGCTCGAGGGCTCTTTCCCCTACCAGGAAACGCCCGACCAGGTGCTCGTGCTCGAGGAGATCAAGCGCGACATGGAGGCGTCGCGACCGATGGATCGCGT
The DNA here is from genome assembly GCA_049287785.1 of Candidatus Dormiibacterota bacterium. Lineage (GTDB taxonomy): Bacteria > Chloroflexota > Dormibacteria > Aeolococcales > Aeolococcaceae > Palsa-851. Next base: position 7,888 of record JBAQGL010000077.1, read on the forward strand.
GGTGTGCGGCGACGTCGGATTCGGCAAGACGGAGCTCGCGATACGGGCGGCGTTCAAGGCCGCGATCGAAGGCCGCCAGGTGGCGATGCTCGTGCCCACCACCGTGCTCTGCCAGCAGCACTTCATCACCTTCACCGAGCGGCTCGCTGCATTTCCGATCACGGTGCGCCAGCTGTCGAGGTTCGTCAGCGACGACGAGATCGCGCGCACGCTCGCGGGATTGCGGAGCGGGGCCGTCGACATCGTGGTGGGCACGCACCGGCTGCTCCAGAAGGACGTCGAGTTCAAGAACCTCGGGCTCGTGGTGATCGATGAGGAGCAGCGATTCGGCGTGCTCCAGAAGGAGCGGTTCAAGGAGCTTCGCGTTGCGGTGGATGTGCTTTCGCTTTCGGCCACGCCGATTCCCCGCACGCTGCACATGTCGCTGGCGGGGATCCGCGATCTCTCGGTCATCCAGACGCCACCCGAGGAACGCCAGCCGATCA
>JBAQGL010000078.1:0-8608 GCA_049287785.1 Candidatus Dormiibacterota bacterium
CTCCTGGATGCTGCCGACGACGCCGTCCAGCGTCGACTTGCCGTTCTCGGTGACCAGCAGCTGCGAGATCCCGTACTGCTGCATCAGGTCGATCGCCTCGCCGACAGTTCTGCCGGCTCCGACGCTCACCAGCTCCGGAACGTGGTCGGTGTGCGCGGACTCGATCACCTCGCGGACGCGCGCCGGCACGAGCCGCTGCAGGTACCCGTTCTGGCGCATCCACTCGTCGGAGAAGAACTTGCTGAGGTAGTTCCGTCCCGTGTCGGGGAGGAGCACGACGATCACGTCATCGGGCTTGGAGTCGACCGCCACCTGGATCGCCGCGTGGAGCGCGAGACCGGCTGAACCGCCGACGAGGATGCCCTCCTGGCGAGCCAGCTTTCGCGCGGCGACGAAGCACTCGCGATCGGTGACCTGGATGAACTCGTCGACGAGCTCGCGGGTGAAAGTGCCGGGCCAGAAATCCTCGCCGACGCCCTCGACCTTGTACGGGGCGATGTCCCCGCTGTAGATCGAGCCCTCGGGATCGGCGCCGACGATTCGCACAGCCGGGTTCTGCTCCTTGAGGTACTTGCCCACCCCGCTGATCGTGCCGCCGGTGCCGACGCCCGCCACGAAGGTGGTGATCCGGCCGTCGGTCTGGCGCCAGATCTCCGGTCCGGTCGTCCGGTAGTGCGCCTCGGGGTTGCGCGGGTTGAAATACTGGTTCGGCTGGAACGCGCCGGGCACCTCGCGGGAGAGGCGGTCCGCGACCGAGTAGTACGACTGCGGCGAATCACGATCGACGTTGGTCGGGCAGATGACCACCTCGGCGCCGTAGGCGCGCAGGAGGCTGATCTTCTCCGCCGACATCTTGTCGGGCATGACGAAGATCATCTTGTAACCCTTGATCGCGGCCACCATGGCGAGCCCGTGGCCAGTGTTCCCCGAGGTCGGCTCGACGATGGTGCCGCCCGGCCGCAGCAGTCCGCGCTCCTCCGCGTCCTCGAGCATGGCAAGGCCGATGCGGTCCTTCACGCTGCCGCCCGGGTTCAGCTGCTCGAGCTTGGCGAGGATGAGCGGCCGGAGCCCCTCGGTGACCTTGCTCAGCCGGACCAACGGGGTGTTGCCGACCAGGTCGAGGATGCTCTCGACGTACTCCACTGCCCGGCCATTCTAGTGCCCGTCGCCGGTGGCCTCGGTGCACGAATGCGACTCAATGGCCCTTTTGCCACGGCATACTGAGATGAATGGACCAGGCTGGAGGCCCCGACACCGGCGGTTCGCGGGTATACGTTCCCGGCTACACACTCGATCGGGGGATGAGCGTCGACCGCACCGGCGCGCTCGTCGACGCGCATGACAACGCCACGGGATCGCGTGTGGTCATCCGCCTGCTCAGCCCGGCACTGTCCTCCGACGCCGCGTATCGGCGCCAGCTCCGCCACGACATGGGCATCCTCCGCGTGCTGCGCCATCAGCACCTGCTTTCGGTCATCGCATTTGATGACCGGCATGCAGCGATCGTCTACGAGTGGGTGGACGGGATCGCGGTGCGCCATCTCATTGATGTGTCCGGCCGGCTCAGCGCGACCGCCGCCTTGGTCGTCTTCGACGACACGCTCGCCGCGCTGGAGGCGCTCCACGCGGCAGGGATCGTGCATCGCGATGTGACGCCGAGCGCTGTGCTGCTCGACACCGACGGGACCGGCATCCTGCGCGACGCAGGCATCCCTGCCCCGCCGCTCCGGCGCGGCTGGCGATCGGGGACGCCCCAGTACATGGCCCCCGAGCTCTGGGCGGGCCGACCGCACACCGTCGCGACGGATATCTACGCGGCGACCGGTGTGCTGGTGGAAACACTCACCGGGCGACCGCCCTACCTCGGCACCGACCTCAGCGGGCTCGGCGTGCAGCACACGCAGGGAGCACTGCCGAGCGAAGCGGTTCCGCTGCTTGCCCGGGAGCTGGTGATCCGCGGCCTTGCCAAGGACCCACGTGACCGGCCCGCCAGCGCGGCGTCCTTCCGACGCGATGTCGAGACCGCCGGATCAGCTTTCCTCGGCGCGAGCTGGCGGGACCAGGGGCGCGCGTGGCTGGCGGTGGTGGTCGCCGATCGGCTCACCGACCCGGCTCCCGCGGCCGCGGACGTCGAGATCGTCGATGACGAAGAGGACACACCCCTGCGAGGTCTCGCGCTCGACAGCGCCGCAGACGGGATACGGCCCGGAGGCGTGGGATGGAAGGTCTGGTCGGTGGCCGCGGCAGCCGTGGTCGCCCTCGTGGTGATGATCATCTTCGCCGCCCAGGCGCTCGGCGGCCCCGGGGTTCAGGTATCGCCGACGCCACCGCCTGCACCGCTCATCGCCCCGACGGATACGCCGAGTCCCGCCGACGCTGGTGGTGTGCCCACGAGCATCGATACCGCAGGCGCACCAACGGCGACCCCGACGCCACGACCAACGGCCACTCCGACTCCCACTCCACCACCGAACACGATGCCGATCACCATCGCGCCGACGCCGGTTCAGACACCGACCCCGAGTGCCGGTTCACCGTCTCCCAGCCCGACTCACTGAGACGGACGGATCGTCCCCTCAGCGCGACGGCGTGACGTTGTACACGTCGCGCGCGTAGTCGAGCATCATCCGCTGCGCCGAGAATCGCGGCCCATTGGTCCGAAGCGAGGCGCGCATCCGCTGCACCCAACCGCGCGGGATGCCCTGGTCATCGCGCTGATAGAAGAGCGGGACGACCTCGTGCTCGATGATGTCGAACAGCGTTGCCGCATCCCGCGAGTCCTGCATGCCGTGGTCGAAGAGGATGTCGCCGGGGATCGCCCAGCCGTTGGTGCCGTTATATGCCTCGGCCCACCAGCCGTCGAGGACCGACAGGTTGAGTCCGCCGTTGAGCGCAGACTTCATGCCGCTCGTCCCGCTCGCCTCCAGCGGTGGCCTGGGGACGTTGATCCACACGTCACATCCCGACACCATGTGCTCGGCGATGGACAGGCTGTAGTTGTCGAGGAACGCGATCCGGCTCATCGCGGCGGGCTCGCGTTCGAAGGTGAACAACCCCTGTGCGGCGTGCTTCGCCTCCTCGTCCTGCGGGTGCGCCTTGCCCGCGAACACCATCTGCGCCGGACGATCCTTGTTCTCGAGGACGCTGGCGGCGCGCGCGGGATCGAGCGTCAGCAGCTGGATGCGCTTGTAACCGGCGAGACGGCGGGCGAACCCGAAGGTGAGCGCATTTTCGTCGAAGCCGTGCTCGGCGGCCTCGACGTACCACCGTGGCTCATCACGAGCGAGCCGGTTGGCGACGCTGCGCTCGCGAACGTCCTGCACGAACTCGGCGCGCAGCGCGTTGCGCACCGCCCAGAGCTCGGCGTCGGGGATGTCGTCGACTCCGACCCAGGTGTCGGGGTCGGCGGCGCGCGCCTCCCAGCCTGAGCCGAGGTAGCGATCGAGCAGGTCGCGCATGCGCGGGACCGTCCAGGTGGGGACGTGCACGCCATTGGTGACGTGTCCGATGGGGACGGTGTCGGCAGGACGCTCGGGGAAGAGCGACTGCCACATCTGGCGAGCGACCTCGCCGTGCCGGCGGCTCACGCCATTGCGCGAGCGGCTCATCTTGATGCCGAGCGGCGTCATGACAAACTGCTCGTGGGGGTTGTCCGGCCGGGTGCGCCCGAGGTGGAGGAAGCCCTCGAGATCAAGGCCGGCCTGCTCGGGGTAGTCACCGAGGACCTCGACGATCTCGCTGACGTCATAGCCCTCGTTGCCCGCGCTCACCGGCGTGTGAGTCGTGAAGACGGTGCGCTCGCGCGCGGCGGTGAAGGCCTCATGGCGCGACCTGCCGAGCGCCATCTCGCGGCGAGCCATCTCGAGCGGCGCAAGCGCGGCGTGGCCCTCGTTGAGATGAACGACACACGGGTCCATTCCCATGGCGTCGAGGACTCGCATCGAACCGATGCCGAGCAGTGCGTACTGGGCGAGCCGGGTTGGCCGGTCGGCCACGTAGAGACGGCTCGTGATCCACTGGTCGATCGGCGAGTTCTCCGGGCGCTGCGCATCGAGGAGATAGAGCGGCGTACGCCCGATGTCGAGCCTCCAGACCTGGACGACCACATCACGGCCGCGCAGAGGCACGGTCACGGTCAGAGGCGCGTCACCGTTGTAGACAAGAGCGGCGGGAACTCGCTCGGGATCGACGTGGAGCCAGTACTCGATCTGATACCCGGAGCGGTCCATCCGCTGCTGGAAATAGCCCTGGCGGTAGAGGAGTCCGACGCCGACCATGGGCAGCGCGAGGTCCGATGCCTCCTTGAGGATGTCGCCGGCCAGCACGCCGAGGCCCCCCGCGTAGATCGGCAGCGAGCGATGCACTGCGAACTCGGCGCAAAGAAATGCGACGGGCTCCCGGGGCGAGGCCCTGCCCGGCATTGCTGGTCGGGCGAGGTCATGGTCGAGCATGCCCAGCAAGCCGGTCAGCCGGTGCAGCAACGTGGCGTCCGACGCCGCGCGCTCGAGCGTCGCGGACGAGGTCTCGTCCAGCAGACGAATCGGGTTGTGGTTGCTCGCCTCCCAGCGCACCGGGTCGATCATCCGGAAGACGTCATCGCCGCCCTTCCACCACGACCACATGTAGTTGTAGGCGAGTCGCGCCAGCGGCTCGAGCGGTGACGGCAGCCGCGCCGCGAGATCCGCGGCAGCGCGCGCGATGTCCTCGTGGCCGTCGGCCACGGTGGCGGTTGCGACCTCGGTCACTGCGCGGCGGTCCCGCTGATCGCCTGCTGCAGCGCCTCGACGCCGCCCTTCGGACCACCCGGATGGCGGAAGACCGCGGTTCCGGCCACGAGCACATCGGCGCCGGCGTCGACGCAGGCCCGGGCGTTGGTCGCGTCGACACCGCCGTCAACCTCGACCTCGGTGTCGAGACCCTGACGTTGCACCTCGCGCCGTATGTGCTCGACCTTGTGCAGCGTCCGGGGTAACAGCGTCTGACCGCCGAAGCCCGGATCGATGGTCATCACCAGCGCGAGGTCACACGACTCGAGAATGTCATCGAGCATCGTCGAGGGCGTGGCGGGATTGATCGCCGCGCCCGAGCGGCAGTCGAGCGCGCGGATGGAGGAGAGGGTGCGGTGCAGGTTCGGACACACCTCGTAGTGCACGGTGATCGCGTCGGCGCCGGCGGTCGCGAACGTGCTCAGGTGCGCGTCGGGGTTGACGATCATGAGATGCAACTCGAGCGGCAGTGTCGTCACTCGCTTGAGCACACGCACCGTGTCGGTGCCGAAGGTGAAGTTGGGAACGAACACGCCGTCCATCACGTCGACATGGATGCGTTCCGCACCGCTGTCCTCGAGGTCGTGCGCGGCCTTCGTCAACTGTCCGAAATCAGCGGCGAGCAGGCTCGGCGCGATCCGGATGGCATCTCGGCAGGGCTTCCAGGTCGACCGGGGCATCCCGCGGATTCTGGCAGACGCGGGTCGAGAGTCTCCCCGAATTGTCCGAGCCGTCACCCGGCCGCGGCAGCGGCGTCGAGAAACCAGGCGAGCGTCCCGTCGATCGGATGGACGCGGGAGGCCGGCACCTCGCCGCGAGCGGTGGCAAGCAGGGCCTCGTGTTTGGCGGCCCCGGTGACCATGAACGCCACCGCTGCCGCCGCATTGATGGTCGGGTAGGTGAGGGTGATTCGATCGAATGGCTCGTAGTCGGCGAGGCCACGCGTCGCCCACCGGTCGCCCACCTCCAGCGCCGGCGTCCCCGGGAACAGTGACGCCGTGTGACCGTTCTCGCCGAGGCCGAGGAGGATCACGTCCAACCGTGGTGCTCCGCTGCGACCCGGGGGCAACGAGCTTGCCAGCGTGTCCGAGTATTCCGCGGCGGCCGCATCGAGGTCGGGACGCTCGGCAGGCATTCGATGTACGCGAGCGGGGTCGATCGGAACGCGACTCAGCAGGGTGGTAAGGGCGAGGTGATAATTGCTGGCGGGATCATCCGGGGCGCAGGCGCGCTCGTCGGCGAAATACACGTTCCACCAGCTCCAGTTCATCCGGTCACGCCACCCCGGACCGCTGAGGATCTCGTTGAGGAGGCGCGGGGTGGTGCCGCCCGAGAGCGCGATGGAGAAGCTGCCGTGATCACCGAACGCGCGACGGCTCTCAGCCGCGATCCAGGTCGCGACCGTGTCCGCGACCTCCTGGGGGGTGTGATTGACGACGCGCTCGCCGGCAAGCTCGTCCAGGGAACTCATGGTCGCGTCAGGGGACGTGCCAGGCGCGTCCGTCGCGTGCCATGAACGCGTGGGATTCCTCGGGTCCCCACGTCCCCGCCGGGTAGTTCGGAGAGTTGGTCCGATCCGGCGGATGCGCACGCCACCCGTCGAGGATCGCGGTGCAGAACCGCCACGCCTCCTCGACCTCGTCCTCGCGCGCGAAGAGCGTCGGGTCACCGAGCATGCAGTCGAGGAGGAGACGCTCGTACGCATCCGGCGATTGTTCGCGGAACGCGGTGCCGTACATGAAATCCATGTTCACCGACTCGATTCGGAGGGCCTGACCGGGGATCTTCGCCCCGAAGCGAAGACTGATTCCCTCGTCGGGCTGGATCCGCAGGATGAGCAGGTTCGGATCGATGCCGTCCTGCGGTACTGCGCCGGCCGCGAGCGGCACGCTGCCCGCAAACGGGGAGTGGGGCACGCGCCGGAACTGGATCACGATTTCCGTGGAGCGCTTCGGCAAGCGCTTGCCGGTGCGCAGGTAGAAGGGCGTGCCCGCCCAGCGCCAGTTGTCGATGTCAACCTTGATCGCGACGAACGTCTCGCGGAGTGAATCGGGCGCGACCCCCCTCTCCTCGCGGTAGCCCGGCACCGGTTGACCATTGATATAGCCCGCGGAGTACTGGCCGCGGACCGAGTGCGAGAGTGCGTCATCCGGATGAATCGGCCGCACCGCGCGGAGCAGCTTGACCTTCTCATCGCGAACCATCTCGGCTTGAAAGTTCGACGGTGCCTCCATGCCCATGATGGCGACCAGCTGCATGATGTGGTTCTGCACGATGTCGCGCAGCGCGCCGGCCTCCTCGTAGTAGGAGCCCCGGCCCTCGACGCCGATCTCCTCCGCCACCGTGATCTGCACATGGTCGATGTACTGACGGTTCCAGAGTGGCTCGAAGATGCCGTTGGCAAAGCGGAAGACAAGGAGATTCTGGACGGTCTCCTTGCCGAGGTAGTGGTCGATGCGGTAGATCTGCTCTTCGACGAACGCCGTGTGCAAGCGTGCGTTCAGCTCGCGCGCGGTTGCGAGGTTCCGTCCAAACGGCTTCTCGATGATCACGCGCACGAACGTTCCCGGTGCCTGCGTGGTCAACCCCGCAGCGTTGAGCTTCTCCGCGAGCGGCATGACCGCATCGGGCGGCGTGCTGAAGTACAGGAGGCGATTTCCGGCGGTGCCACGTTCGCGATCAGCCGCCTCGAGCGCCAGCTTGAGGTGATCGAAGCCGCCCTCGGCATCCATGTCGAACCACACGTAGCGCAGCCCCGCGGCGAATCGTTCCCACACATCGTCGCGGAGATGGACACGACCGTACCTCTCGATGCCCTCACGCATATCGGCACGAAATTCGTCGTCGGAGAGATGACTGCGCGCGGCGCCGATGACAGTGAATCCCTCCGGAAGGCTCCCCTCGGCAACGAGCGCGTACAGGGCGGGAACGAGCTTGCGCTTGGTGAGGTCGCCGCTCGCTCCGAAGATCACCGCGCAGAAAGGGACCGGTGTCCGCGGTTCGCGGCGTCGCTCTTGCAGCAGGGGCTCTGCGGTCAGTGTGATGCCGGATTCCCCGCAGGGGCTTCGGCCTTCACCGGATGCCCACCGAATTCGTTGCGCAGCGCCGCGATCACCTTGTTGCCGAAGCCGTCGGGAAGACGCGACTGGTAACGCATGATGAGCGAGAGCGCGAGCACGGGAGCGGGAACCGACAGCTGCATCGCCTCCTCCATGGTCCAGCGTCCCTCACCGGAGTCGTCGACCCAGCCGCGAAGCTGGTCAAGCTGCGGGTCACGCTCGAATGCTCGTTCAGCGAGCTCGAGGAGCCACGAGCGCACCACGCTTCCCTGGTTCCAGAGATGGGCGATCGCGTGCAGGTCGAGCTCGCCGAAATCCTGCTTGGCCTGCATGATGGCGAAGCCCTCGGCGTAGGCCTGCAACATGCCGTACTCGATGCCGTTGTGCACCATCTTGACGAAGTGGCCGGAGCCGGACGGCCCGACGTGGAGGAATCCGTCGGGCGGCGCAAGGGTCTCGAAGATGGGCCGCCAGTGATCGACGGCTTCCTTCTCGCCTCCGGCCATCAGGCAGTATCCAACCTGCAGTCCCCAGATGCCGCCGCTGGTACCGGCATCGATGTAGCTGATACCGCGCTCGGCGCTGGCGGTGGCCCGCGCGATCGAGTCCTGGTAGTTGCTGTTGCCGCCGTCGATGATCGTGTCGCCCTTCTCGAGCAGCGACTGCAGCGCGGCGACCGTATCGTCGGTGATCTTTCCGGACGGCACCATGATCCACACGCCGCGGGGCTTGTCGAGGGCGGCGATCAGATCATCGATGCTGGCCTTGGTGGTTGCTCCAAAC
>JBAQGL010000079.1:0-3887 GCA_049287785.1 Candidatus Dormiibacterota bacterium
GCGAGACGCCCCGCCTCCGCTCACGCCCTTCCCTCTCTCAGCGCGGTCGGACGCCTTCGCCGTTCGACCGCGTGCCCGCCGCAGCACACGCCTTTCCCTCTCGCCGCTAGGGCGTCTCGCCGCCGACGCTGAGGATCAGCTTCCCGAAGTTCTCTCCGCTGTAGAGCTTCAGGAGCGTCTCCGGGAAGTGCTCCATCCCTTCGACGACGTGCTCGACCGACTTCAGCCGCCCCTCGGCGATCCAGCCGGCCATCTCCTGAGCGGCCTCGGCATAGCGCTGGGCGTAGTCGAAGACCAGGAATCCCTCCATTCGTGCCCGGTCGACGAGCAGCGCCATGTAGTTCGACGGCCCGACGGCAGGACCCTGGTTGTTGTACTGCGAGATCGAACCGCAGAGGACGATGCGGGCATGGCGCGCGAGCCTGGTCAGCACGATGTCGAGAATCTCGCCGCCGACGTTGTCGAAATACACGTCCACCCGGTCCGGACACCGCTCGCGGAGCGCCGCGCGCACATCCTCGTTCTTGTAGTCGACGGCCGCGTCGAAACCGAGCTCCTCGACGATGAAGCGGCACTTCTCGGCACCGCCGGCGATCCCGACGACCCGGCACCCCTTGATCCGGGCGATCTGGCCGACGACCTGGCCGACGGCACCCGCCGCGGACGAGACGACCACGGTCTCGCCGGCGACCGGGCGGCCGATCTCGAGCAGCCCGAAGTACGCGGTCATCCCAGGCATGCCGAGGGCGCTCAGGTACAGAACCAGCGGAGCCGCATCGCCGGCCACCGGGATGACGCCGCGGCCGTCACTGATCGCGAAATCCTGGACGCCGAAGACGCCGACCACGTGCTCGCCGGTCTTGAACTGGGGGTGCTTCGACGCGACGACCTGCCCCAGGCCGCCCGCCCGCATCACCTCGCCGAGCCCGACCGGTGGCACATACGAGCGGCCATCGTTCATCCATCCGCGCATGGCCGGGTCGAGCGAGATATAGAGGACGCGAACCAGAAATTCACCCTCGCCGGGCTCCGGCAGCGGTTCGCTGCGGTACTCCCAGTCGGTGAGCACGGGTAGGCCCTTGGGGCGTGCTGCGAGGCGCCACTGACGGTTCACGGACGCGCCGGCGAGTGCGGTGGTGGAACTCATCGCATCAGACTACGCGCGAGGGGCTGGTAGGCTCTGGCCAATGCTGGGCGCCGGACTCATCCTCTTCCTCGCCGCGCTCCAGGGAGTCACTGAGCTTTTTCCGGTGTCCTCGCTGGGCCATGCTGTGGTCGTCCCACGGCTGCTGGGGCTCAATTTCAACGAGACGAGCCCCGCGTTCGTGCCGGTGCTCGCACTGCTGCACATCGGGACCGCAGGAGCGCTCCTCGTCCTGTATCGCCGCGACTGGGTCCGGATCGTCCGAGGATTCTTCGGCGCCGCGGTGAGCGGGCGCATCAACAATCCCGATCAGCGTCTCGCGATCATGCTGGTGGTCGGCACCATCCCCACCGGGGTCATCGGCTTCCTGCTGCAGGATCCACTGAAGTCGCTGTTCGGTGATCCTCGAGCCGCGTCGGTTTTCCTCATCGTCAACGGCGGGATCCTCTTCGCGGCTGAGATGTTCCGGCGCCGGGACGAGCGCCGCCGGCGCGTCGACAGCGCGCCGATCCTGGCGCACGAGGAGGACGATCCGGCCTATCAAGGCGTCGACGGCCTCAGCCTTCGCACCGCTCTGATCGTCGGTTTGTTCCAGGTGGGAGCGCTCCTACCGGGAATCTCGCGCTCCGGGATCACCATGGCAGCCGGGCTCGTGGCCGGCCTCCGCCACGAGGAGGCGGCACGATTCGCGTTCCTCCTGGCCACCCCGATCATCCTTGCGGCGGGATTGCTCGAGGTGCCCAACCTCGGTGCCGATGCGCCGACCCTGGGGGTGGGAATTGGCGCAGCGGCCCTGTCCGGGCTGGTGGCATATGCCAGCGCCCGTTTCCTGCTTCGTTACCTTCGGTTAGGACGTCTGGACCCCTTCGCGTATTACTGTGCGGCTCTCGGGGCCGCGGGCCTCGTCTTCATCCACTGACGGTCGCGAGCTGACGTGTTGAACTCGGAGAGGGGTTCGCAGGTGGCTCAGGACCACACCCATCGGGAGACCTGTTATGCGGGGTAGCCGTCCACTCGCACTTGCCCTTCTTGCTCTGGCCGTGGTCTTCGCGCTCGCGGCGATCTTCTACTTCACCCAGAAGACCAACTTCCTCGCGTCGGGACGCCCGGCGATTCACTGGAAGCATGCGATCGTCTTCACCGTGCTTACGCTGCTCGCCGTGGTCGCCGCAAACTTCGCTCGGCCGAAGTCGCTCAACGCCTGAGCCCCTGAAGGCCCACCGGGGCGCGCTCTCGTGACACCAAACCGCGCGGCACAGATCTATCGCCAGTCGTTCAGCGACGAGCGGCGGGAGCGACTGTTTCTGTCGTCCGTGTCCTTTTTCACGACCTTCGCGGCAACCCGCGCGATCACGCACGCGATCCGTGATGGGGTGGGGCCCTTCCACAACCTGACCGTGGGCGGTCGCCATTTCCATCACCTCGTGCTCGGCATCGCCGGGCTGCTGGGCACCGGCTACCTCTGGCTGATTGAGGTCAACACTGCCGGGAAGAAATCCGGCACCGAGGATGCCCTCGCGAAGTTCACGGCGATTCTCTACGGCGGGGCCTCGGCGCTGACGCTTGACGAGTTCGCGCTCTGGCTCGACCTCGAGGACGTGTACTGGACCAAGCAGGGACGGGCAAGTGTTGACGCGGTCGTGCTGTTCGGCGGCGTGCTTTCGATCGGATTGTGGGGCCGTCCATTCTTCCGCGACGTGTTCCGAGAGCTGTCACACATCTGATCGACGGCGGCGCCGCGTCGCGCGCCGTCGCACGGTCACGTCACCACGAGTCGACGTAACGGCGTCGCTGCTCCTCGGCAGCTGGACCCCCGGCTCGGAGGATCACCGCCGTCACCAGCGCCCGGGTCGCGGCCGGGTCGATCACGTCATCGACCTCGAAATACGTTGCGGTGTTGAGCGCAGTGCCTCGTTCATATGCGTCGGCGACCATGGCATCGAAGCGTTGCTTGCGTTCCTCGCCGTCCTCGACCGCTTCCAACTCCTTTCGGTAGGCGAGCTTCACCGCACCCTCGAGCCCCATCCCGCCGAATTCGCCGGTGGGCCACGCGACGGTCATCAATGGCGCGCGGAAACTTCCACCCGCCATCGCCTGCGCGCCGAGGCCGTATCCCTTGCGCAACACCACGGTCATGAAGGGAACCGTGAGCGCGGCTCCGGCGAGGAACAGCCGGCTCGCGTGCCGGACGAGCGCGGTCGTCTCGGCGTCGGGTCCGACCATGATTCCCGGCGTATCGCACAGGAAGAGGACCGGCAGCCGGAACGCCTCGCAGAGTTGCAGAAAGCGCGCGGCCTTGTCGGCGCAATCGCTCGTGATCGCGCCGGCGAGATGCATCGGATTGTTGGCGACGATCCCGACCGGGTTGCCCTCGATGCGCGCGAACGTGGTGACCATGCCACGGCCGAACCTGGGTCGCAGCTCGAGCGACGAACCCGCATCGACGATGATCTCGACTGCACGGTGCACGTCGTAGGCTCGGCGCCGGTTCTCTGGAACGACGTCGCGCAGGGCCTGCTGATCGGGGGTATCCCATTCAGCCACCGGGCCTTGAAAGAACGACAGCGCATGTCGCGCAAGCCGCACCGCGTCGGCTTCGTCTGCAGCGGCGACATCGATGACGCCGTTCTTCACCTGCATGTCGAACGGTCCCACCTGGTCTGCGTCGACCACACCGAGGCCGCCGCCCTCGATCATTGCCGGTCCGGCCATGCCGATGCTCGCGTCCGGCGTCGCGATGATG
>JBAQGL010000080.1:0-6557 GCA_049287785.1 Candidatus Dormiibacterota bacterium
CCGCAAGGTCGAGAGCCACGGTGGTTCCAGCATCGGAGTGCTCTGAGTTGTCGAGTGCCACGTAGATGCTCTTGTACATGGACTCCTGTGCCCCATTGACCGCCGACACACAAGCCGCCCTCGGCCCCGAATGATACAGGATGCCTACCATATGATGTGTAGGGATCCGAGCCCATAGGTGGCTACTGAGGTGACAGACATGAGCGACACACCGCACTCAGAAGATCATCCGCGCCGCTGCCCGGTCTCCCACGACCCGGGGGCCGGATCTGTGCCCGGTGGATGTCCCGTCCCGCAGGGGGCCCAGTGGACGGAAGACGGGCATCAGGTGGCGCTGAAGACGGCACAGGCGCACGCCGCAGCGAGCCATCTGGAGGCGGAGCGTGCTGCGTCGATGGCACACGCGGTTGCGGATCAGCGCGCCGGCGATCGCGGGGTGGACGAGATCAACGAACGCTTCATCGCGCTGATCGGGGGGAAGCTCGGATACGGGCACCCGCTCAGCGGACGCACAGGGACGCTCGAGTTCACCTGGACGCCCGAGGCGGAAGAACGGCTCAAGGAGGTGCCGGAATTCTGCCGCGAGCTCACCAGGTGGCGAGTTGAATGGACTGCGCACAAGAAGGGGCTTGGATCCGTGATTACCCCCGACGCCATGGAAACGAAGTACGAGCTCTGGGGTGAGGTCTCACATCGGATTGAGGCCCGCGGCGGCCAGAGCCTCCCGTGGACCCCGAGCGCGCTCGCGCGTCTGGACCGCGTGCCCGACTTCGTTCGCGGTCAGGTGATCGAGGCAGTGGAGGGCGGGGCTCGGCGGCTGCATCAGGACCTCGTCGACGACACAGTCCTCGACGACACGATCAGGCGATGGACGGCCACCGGCGACTTCCACGAGGGCCGCTTCGGCTTTCGCTGACCGGCCATGGATTTGCAGACGCAACAAATCATGCCAAGGAGAACGCCCCGATGAGCAACACTCGGCGCGACGCAGAAACTCAGTCTCCCGACCGTCCGGAGGCTACAGGTGCCCGTGACAAGGGAGCCACCGCACTACCCGCATCGATCGACAAAGAGAAAACGCCGCAGTTTCACCCTCAGACCGCGCGTGAGGTCGTCGAAAAGGTCAAACAAGAGTCATCTGAGGGAGCAGGCATTGTTGGCAAGGCGAAGGCCGCGCTGGAGGAGGTCGATCGTCAGGTGGCAGGCGAGTACGAGAAGCGAGAGGATCGCGTCGGGACCGAGTAAAGCGCCTCGGGCTTCATGGTGAGGCATCCTCGAAAACCTCCACGACGACCCGGTGGCGCTGCTTCACCGGGTTAACTCCACAAGCACGAACCTGGCCCTCCGATAGCGCTCAGTCCTTGCGGACGAGCGGACTGGAGGGAGGTCGGCTGTTTCAAGCATCACGCGGACGCGCCGCACACCGTCGAGCATCTCTTGGACCCGCGGTGTCAAGGATCTGCGGGAGTTTTACAGATCGATCGCCGTCCAAAACTGTAAGCGGTATGTATGCGCTGGACTGCCACAATCCCTAGGTACGAGCAGCGGCATCCGGCCTCCACTGTCGGGAATGATGCCTTTTGCAGGAAAAGCCATCATTCCTGGTTGGAGCACTACGCCCCGTTAGCCGACAGGCGCTCGACGCACCGCACAACCGACCGCCACGAGATCAACTTGCGCGTCCGTCGGGGAGACAGGACTCGAACCTGCTACCCCTGGTCCCCCAGACCAGTGGTCGCAGCCCAGGATGCGGATCGAATACAAAGCTGCATGACTGGCGGCATGCATTTTGCTTTGGACCCATGTTCACCGGCACGGTGACAAATGGGGAGCGCGGTTCGCCGCGGCGTGACATTCCGCCTCTAACCAGGTCTGCTGGATAACTCCGGAACGCTTCTCGTCAACCTCAGTCAGATGCCCAGAAGTTGCTCGAGAGCTTGGCCCATATGCATCATCTCAGCATCCGTGAGTTGGGTTGGCCTCGGAGGGCGTGGCGGCCGCTGCACGACATCTGCAAAGGGAATGAGGTGCAGATCACTGACGATAGCCGGCCCACCGCCAAGCGGTACCTCCCAACGAATGCGTGAAGATTTTGACCTGCTAGTGAGCCTCGTCGCCGTCACCGACACTCTCTGGCTATTCCATGCGTCATCCGAGAGCACCGCATGCATTTTTCGTTGCCCTTGAATGGGCGTGGCTCTGTAGTAGATGTGGGTCCAGCGCGGATACCATGCGCTCGAAACGGGACCAGTTCTGGGGGTGCGAGCCAGCAGGGCGTTCACACAGAGAAAGGAGCGCACGCCAGCGCGGATCGCCTGCAGCGTTTCCCGTTGACATACCGCAACGACGCTGCCGATGTTGCTGGCGGGTACGGAGACGACGCGAGTGCAATCCGCTGTGCCCCATGACGTCGCTACGCGAAGACTGGTCCCGGCGTGCATGGACCCGCCGGGATAGATCGGGACAATGACGCAGTCCTGTGCCCAGTCGTTCCAATCGTCCTCGGAAAGCACCAAGGCATGCGTTGCTGAGCTACCCGTAAGGCGGAACTCGTAGACCGAGTTCTGACGAACGTTCAGAGAATCCCTTCGGCTACGGCCGCCGCCAAGGACGCCCGGATATCCTCGCTTCGGCCTTCTTCGCTGGCGATCTGTCGGTAGGCCTCGATCTTAGCCTGTCGGAGTTGATCCCCCTGCCAGCGGTGATAACCGTACTCAACCCAAGCAGTCACACGCTCGGCCTGGGAGGCGTCCTCCTCGACGAGCTGCGCCTCCGGCGCGGCCGCCAGTGCTTGCTCGAGTTCAGGGGTATTCCTGGCGTACGTTCGGTTCATGCATTGAATCTTACGCTGATACAGATCGTGGTGCAGTCGGTGATGCAATCGTTGCATCTGGAGGCAGGTTCAACGACATTCGGCGCTTGGGGGGCCCTGTCCTGGGATGCCCTTTCCCCACGTATACCTGGTCCGGCGCGTCGTCTCGAGCTCCCTCAGCCACGGCCACCCGCAACGAACTCGGCCCGGATACTCCAGAATCGGTACGTACCTCTATCATAAAAGGTGACAGTTGGACGTACAAAGGAGGCGTGGCCATGTCCGGTGCAGAAGAAGACCGCAAGAAGGCAGCGACCCTACCGGAGGGTGATGTCATTCGCATCTTGTATGAGCAGCACGCTCAAATTCAAGATCTCTTCGAACGCGTCGAAAAAGCCACGGGAGCTGGGCGGCAGACAGCCTTTGACGAGCTGACAGTCCTCCTCATCGCTCATGAAACCGCTGAACAGTCGGTGCTCCGCCCAGTGACCCGGGAGACCGCTGGCGATGACGTCGTTCAGGCACGCCTGCAGGAAGAGCAGAAGGCGAATCAGGTCATAGCCGAGCTCAAGAGGTTGGACGTCAACAGCTCGGAGTTCGACCGGACGTTCGCGAACTTCAAGCAAGCCGTGGTCGATCATGCGGAGCACGAGGAGAACGATGAGTTCCCCAGCGTGCTCGAGGAGCGCGACGAAGACGAACGGCGGGTGATGGGAGAGCGGTTGTCCAAGGCGGAGGCCACTGCGTCTACCCGTTAGCGACTGTTCGTTCCAAAACCTACTGATACGGAGGTATGACGGTGCCTGAATCGAAACACGGTCCATCTGTGAAGAACCCCAAGCAATACGAAGGTCTGCGTGACAAGGGCATGAGCAAACAGCGGGCGGCCGCGATCAGCAATGCCAATGCCAACAACGACAACGCGTCGTCACGCAAGGGTGGCCGGAACAGCCATAAGAACGACTGATGGCGACAGAGGCGCAACGCGCCGCTGCCAAGAAGAACATCAAGAAGGCATCTGCGGCCGCTCAGTCGCAGAAAACCATCAGCAAGCTGCCGAAGTCGACACGTACCGCCCTTGCGAAGCAGGCCAATAAGGTCAAGCGCGAGAAGGCTTAGGTCTTATGGAGCTTGGGTTCTTTCTCTCCAGCGAAGAGCACGGTCCCATCGATCTCATCGCCTTCGCGCAGGCGGCAGAGACGGCGGGATTTCGATCAGCGCTCATCTCTGACCACTACCACCCGTGGTTGGAGGAGCAGGGTCAGAGCCCCTTTGTCTGGTCCGTGATCGGTGCCTTGGCAGCGACGACCAACCTACGCGTCACCACCGGCGTCACCTGCCCGACGGTGCGCATTCATCCCGCCGTGATCGCACAGGCCGCGGCGACGAGCGCCGCCATGATGCCGGGACGCTTTCGCTTAGGCGTTGGCAGTGGTGAGAATTTAAATGAGCACATCCTCGGGAATGGGTGGCCGCCGGTCCGAGTTCGCTTGCAGATGCTCGAGGAGGCGGTAGGGATCATGCGGCGCCTCTGGGAGGGTGGCATCGTTACCGAGCATACCGACCACTACACGGTGGAGAACGCTCGGCTTTACACGTTGCCCGAAGAACCGCCTCCTGTGCTGGTCTCTGCATTTGGAGCCAAGGCAACCGAAGTCGCCGCTCGAATTGGGAACGGGTTCATGACCACCAAACCGGACGCCGATGCGACTAAGCGCTACCGCCAGATGGGAGGCCGCGGGCCGGCCGTTGCGGCGCTCAAGGTCTGTTGGGCAAGCACCCGAGAAGAGGCCTTACGGACCGCATACCGTCTCTGGCGGACTGAAGCCTTGCCGGGCCAGCTCGCGCAGGAGCTGCCAATCCCGGAACACTTCACCCAGGCTGCGGAACTGGTGACCAAAGACATGGTCGGTCAGTCAATCGCCTGTGGACCCGATCCAGATGCTCACGCCAACGCCATCAACAAGTACATCGATGCCGGCTTTGACGAGCTGTACATCAACCAGATCGGCAAGGACCAGGTTGGATTTTTGCGCTTCTTTGAGCGAGAAGTGAAACCTCGTGTCCGCGAGAGGGTGGCCGCTGCCTAAGCTACGGCTCGAGGCGATTGATGCAGTATCTGGCCAATCGCTTCAGCGAGCTGGGAAGGCGTCATCTCCGCCTTGACGCCGAACATGAGCGCGCCAAGGCGCAGTCCCCGATCCCGCACTGCCGGATCGGCGTCGTTGCTCAACATGATCACCGGGATCGACTTCGTGGAGGGATCCGCCTGGAGACGTTCGAGTACGTCGAGACCATTGATGCCAGGCAGGCGGTAGTCCAGGCAGATGAACCTGGGAGCCTCGCTGCCTGCCGTGGCGAGACCCTCTTCGCCATCACGGGCAGTGATGACCTCGTAGCCTTCGGCCTCGAGGCGCAGCCGATACATCTCTGCGATGAAAGGATCGTCGTCGACGATGAGGACCTTGAGATGCTCTCGGACCATCCCCTGTCTCCGCACTGAACACCGACACTCCGCCTTGGGTACGGCGAAACGCCGCTTGGTACGCTAGCGAACCAAGGGCCAGATGTCAAATCCGGCGTTTCTGGGCGAGGCAATCGTCGACCTTCCAGACAAGCTGATCACAGTCGTGGTGGCGGTGTTGCTTGCCCAGGCGTTATCCGGCCGGAAGCTGAGTTCACGGCCGTCGGTGACACCTACCTCGCTCTCTCGCCGTCGGGTGGAAGCAGCGCCCCCGTACACGTCATCGCCGGATACCACCGCCACACTCTGATCAGTGGGTAGATCGGGTTCGGACTTCAGGTGAGGTGGGTCGGCTCACCGAGCCGCTTTTCCCATACCCACCAGGTCGGCGCTGGCCTCCCGAGTCTGGCTGCCTCATCAGTGCCATCGGCGGGCTTGTTGGCCGTCTTGGGTTTGCGGTTGGTAAAGAACTGGTCCGGTGCCGCCGTCCCAGTCGGGTGAAGACGCCAAGGAGATCGGTGCGGCGACGCCCTGCGCCGGCGTCTTTAGACCGCGCAAACCAACCCGTTGATGGGCGCGAAGTACCAGGCTTCATCCTCGGCGCCGAAGTTCGTGGGCACGACGCCGGGGTGCACATTGTTTGCAGTGACGCCGGCCCGGCAAGCTGTCGGGCGAGCTCCTTGGTCAACGCCAGGACGCCGGCGCGGCATCACTGATGCAATTCGGCGGGTCGATCCACCTCAATCCCCAGCGCTGTCGCGCCAGGCTCATTCCTTGCACGGCCATAAGGAGCCGGACGCTCGCCGTCAAAACTGTAAGCGCTATGTATGCGCTGGACTGCCACAATCTCTAGGTATGAGCAGCGGCATCCGGCTCAACTGTGGGGAGTGATGCCTTTTGCAGGAAAAGTCATCATTCCTGGTTAGAGCACTACACCCCGTCAGCCGACAGGCCCCAACGCACCGCGCAACCGCACGTCGCGGACTCAAATTGCGCGTCCGTCGGGGAGACAGGACTCGAACCTGCGACCCCTGGTCCCCCAGACTAGTCCTCATTTCCCGATGTGGGCTGAGTTCGATTTCGAGTGGTTTCGTCCGGCAATGGTTGGAAAGACCACTAGTCCCTCCATGTTGGAAAGCGCTGGAATCGACTGCAACTGCATGGAATTCGGGCGACACGGTGCGGGTTGAGGTTCGCAACTAGCGGTCAGGCCCGTTCGTGGTCGACGAGATCTCGAAGAGCGGGAAGATCTGTGGTGAGGTACTCCCAGACGCGTTCCAT
>JBAQGL010000081.1:0-1642 GCA_049287785.1 Candidatus Dormiibacterota bacterium
CGTGCGTACACGCGCACGAGCTGCAGCGCCTGGTCCGGGGGGCGATCCGGGGCGCCGTCGAAGCCCAGCTCGGCACCGTCCGGCGCGGCCATCCCTTCGGCGGTCGACGGCAGTCGCAGCACCCAACCCGAGTCCCCCGAATACTCGAGTGAGACGCCCCAGCGAGCCAGGCGGAGATCGGCGGTATCCCAGTGCGTGTTCCGCAGCTTGCGAGCCGGCTCGGCGATCACGGCGGCGGACTCGTCGATGCCTTCGAGCGGCTCGGGCGAGAACGTTATCGGCACCTCCAGGCGGAGGGCGCGGCCCAGCTCTGCCCCCTCCGGGGCACTCACCGTGCGGTGCGCTCGACCGCGAGCCTGTGCAGCTCTTCCTGTGCGTCGAGGTGGCGAACCGTCGGCACCTTGTGCCAGCTCCCGTCGGGGGTGAGCTCGGAGGCGAGCACGTCGTCGGCGAGGAGCACCTCCACCACCTCGGCGAGGCGCGCCTGGAGTCGAGGGTCGATCACCGGCACCACGGTCTCGATTCTCCCGTCCAGGTTCCGCCCCATCAGGTCGGCGGATCCGATGTACCAGCGGTCGTCACCGAAGTGGTAGATCCGCGAGTGCTCGAGATAGCGGCCGACCAGTGAGCGCACCCAGATGTTCTCGGACATGCCCCTGACGCCGGGACGCACTCCGCAGGAGCTGCGTACGATCAGATCGATCCGCGCGCCGGCACACGACGCCGCGTAGAGCGCCTCGATGACCTCGGGGTCGATGAGGTGGTTGCACTTGATGATGATCCGGCCGTCCGCGTTGGTCTGCGTGCGAATCAGCTCGACGATTCCGGTGCGCAGCGTCACCGGGGCAACCAGGAGTCGCCGGTACTGGCGCTGACGGCTGTACCCGGTCAGGTAGTTGAAGAGGTCGGTGAGGTCCTCGCCCAGCTCGGTGTCGGACGACAGCAGACCGATGTCCTCGTAGAGGCGGGCGGTCTGCGAGTTGTAGTTCCCGGTGCCCATGTGGCAGTAGCGGCGGATGCCGGTGCCCGTCCGCCGGACCACCAGGGTGGCCTTGGCGTGCGTCTTGAGGCCGACGACGCCGTAGACGACGTGGACGCCCGCCTTCTCGAGCTCGGCGGCCCAGGTGATGTTCGCCTCCTCGTCGAAGCGTGCCGTGAGTTCCACGAGCGCGACCACCTGCTTGCCGGACTCGGCTGCGCGGATGAGAGAGCGGACGATCGGGCTGTCCGGGCCGGACGTCCTGTACAGCGTCTGCTTGATGGCCAGCACGTCTGGATCGCTCACCGCCTGGTCGACGAAGGCCTCGACGCTGCTCGCGAAGGACTCGTAGGGGTGGTGGACGAGGATGTCGCCCTCATCGATCACACGGAAGATGTCGACCTCGCCGTCGTCGCTGGTGGACTTGGCCAGGGCGGGCGGGATCACCGGGGCGGGCAGCCGCTCCTTGAGGTCGGGCCGGTTGAGCTCGTAGAGCCCCCAGAGACCGCTCAGATCGAGCGGCCCCGCAACCGTGTAGACGTCCTCTCCCGAGAGTTCGAGCTCACGCATGAGGAGGCGCTTGACCTCCTCGGTCATGCTGTCGTCGATCTCGAGCCGCACCACCTGCGGCGAGCGCCGGCGGCGGCGGAGGTACTCCTGGAC
>JBAQGL010000082.1:0-6589 GCA_049287785.1 Candidatus Dormiibacterota bacterium
AGTAGACCTTGCGCACCGGCTTGGAGAACGCCCATCCATAGGCGAAATTCATGAAGGACCCGTCGAGCGTGTCGAGGGTGGCCATGCCCGCAGCGAAGAGGATCGGCAGGCTCAGGACCGCGTACCAGGGGAGCCCGGCGGTCGCGGCGCCCGCGGTGGCCGCCAGCAGGGCCACCACGGTCGCGGTATCGAAACCCAATCCGAACAACACGCCGACCGGGTACATCTGCCACGGCTTGCGGATGGAGCGCATCAGCTTGCCGAAGAACCGGGTCATCAACCCGCGCGCGTTGAGATGCTGCTCGAGCTCCTCATCGTTGTAGCGACCGCGGCGCATCTCGAGGAAGACCTTGACGATCCCGACCAGGATCACCAGGTTGAGGATGGCGATCAGGTAAAGGAACGTTCCCGATACGAGGGTGCCGATGATCCCCCCGAAGGTGGCCACCGTCGAGTTCGAGCTGCTGAGCTGGCCGATGATCGCCCGGGCCGCAAACGTGAGCCCGATCCCGAGCGCGAACACGACCGATGAGTGGCCGAGCGAGAACCAGAACCCGACCGAGAGCGGCCGCTTGCCCTCGGACATCAACTTGCGTGTCGTGTTGTCGATCGCGGAGATGTGGTCGGCGTCGAACGCATGACGGAGACCGAGCGTGTACGCGGTGACCGCGACGCCGATGCCCAGGAATTTGGAATGCTCGGGAAGGATCGCCAGGATGAAGACGCCCCAGCCGACGACGTAGAGGCCGATGATGAAGCCGACCATGCCGCCTACCCGTCCCCACTCCCGAGGGGACAGCGAGCCGCGGATCCGGGCCAGACGAGACGCGGTCGCGGCCATGGGTTCCCTCCTTGGGTTCCGTCAACGTCAGGAGCCACAGCAGAATATCAAAACGCGACCAGCTTGCAACAGCGTCCAGGAGCCAGATGCTTCGTCCGGGCGATGGGAGCCGGTCGCCGCTATTCTTGAGTCATGACCAGCACGGTTGATGAACTCGTCGCCCAGCTCAGGGACGGAGGGTCCCGGGTCACGACCGCCCGCCGCCTGGTGCTCACGGCGCTCGTGAAAGGTGCTGACCACCCGACCGCCGAGGAGCTGCTGCTGGTTGTCCGGGAACTGGCGCCGGACGTTCACGCCTCCACTGTCTACCGCAACCTCGAGGAGCTCGAGCGCCTGGGGGTGGTGGTCCACACCCACCTCGGACATGGCGCCGCGACCTACCACCTGGCCACCGAAGCTCACGGCCACCTGGTGTGCGAGGTCTGCGGCGCCACCGTTGAGGCACCCGAGGATCTGTTCGAGGCGATGGCCGATGGGGCCAAACGGCGGCTCGGCTTCGAGCTTCGCCCCTATCACTTCGCGGTCCTCGGCGTCTGCGCCGAATGCGCCGCGAGCGCCCAGACCGGCTGAGCCCAGGGCTACAACAGATAACCCTCAGCCGGCGCTCCGCGTGTGATCGGGTACCAGCCGCTCGACGCGCAGAAACTCCTCCGGTGCGTGGTCGACCTGGAGGGTTGTGTGCTCGATATGGAAGCGCTCCTCGAGGAATCGCTCCAGGTCGAGACGGATCGCGTGACAGTCGTCCCTGGGGTGGACGAGCACGTGGGCGGAGAGCGATGGGAATCCCGACGTCAGCTCCCAGACGTGCAGGTCATGAACGTTGACGACGTGGGGATGGGCGGCGAGCGCGCTACCGATGGTCTCGGGATCGAGGTCGGCGGGCGATGCCTCGAGGAGCACGCGACCCGCCTTGCCGAGAAAGCGAACGCCCGCTTAAACCATGAGCCCGGCGACCACGACCGACGCGATCGCGGCGGCGCGCTCGAATCCAGTGGTGACGATCACAATGCCGGCGATCAGCGTCCCGATCAGTGCGTAGAGGTCGGTGAGGATGTGCCGGAAGCTCGCCTCGATGTTGAGGCTGCGGCGGCTGGCGCGCGAGAGTTGATAGGTGACGGCCAGGTTGACCCCGATCCCCACTACCGCAATCGCGATGACCGCACCGCCCTGCACCGGCAGCGGCGAGGCGAAGCGCAGCACCGCCTCGAACACCAGCACGGCGGCGAGCACGAGGAGGGTCGCGCCGCTGATCAGCGCGGCAAGCACCTCGGCGCGCTTGAGGCCGAAGGTCAGGCCACCTTTCGGCGGCCGCTGAGCCAGACGCAGGGCGATCAGCGATACCCCGAGGGCTGCGACGTCCGTGAGCATGTGCCCCGCGTCGGAGAGAAGCGCGAGCGATCGGGCGAGCACCGCGACCACGACCTCGGCCGCGATGAACAGGGCGATGAGGCACAGCGCCGCCACCAGCCGTCCCTGATCGTCGGCGCCGATCTCGTGAGATTGAGGGCCAGGCCCGTGATCGTGCATCACCTCACCCTACTCCGCAATTTCAGGCGGTACATCCCGCGAGGATCTGCGTGTGTCCCCAGCGTGGGCATGCTGGTAGGGTGCGCGCAGGAGGATCCTCGTGAGCGGTATCCCAGAGGCAGTGATCTTCCCGGGCGATGCAGCCCTCACGCATCTGCTCGTGGTTGCCGAACTCGATCGCTCTGTGGCCTTCTATCGAGACGTGCTCGGCGCCGAACTGGTGCGCGAGTACGGGGCACGAGCGCCGTATTCCGTTGTGCGGGAACGTGGTTGCTGCTCGTCACCGGGGGAGGGCCGACCGCCGACAAGCCGACGGTGAGCTTTGCGCCACCCGACAACCCGGATAGGGTGAGTAGCGAGATGACCTTCCGTGTCCGCGACTGCCGGGGTGTGTATGCCTTGCTGATGGCCCGCGGGGCGCGATTTCTCACACCGCCGGTGGACCACGGGCACGAGGTGCGCTGCTTCTTC
The DNA here is from genome assembly GCA_049287785.1 of Candidatus Dormiibacterota bacterium. GTDB lineage: Bacteria > Chloroflexota > Dormibacteria > Aeolococcales > Aeolococcaceae > Palsa-851. The sequence continues at coordinate 2,840 of JBAQGL010000082.1, forward strand.
CGCGACCCCGACGGGCACCTCCTCGAGCTGAGCGAAGTCCCTCAGACGCCCTGAATCGCCGCAACGCGCCACTGGTCTCGTGCTGGAACCAAGGGGCCGGGTGTCGTGCTCGGATCAGAGGGCGTGCACGCCGGCTGCCGTGGCGCACGCCGCAATCACGACGACCAGAAACGGGGCTCGGATGGCCACCAGCATCAGCGCCACCGCAAGTCCCGCCGCTCGCGAGTCGAGCACCAAGTGACTACCGGTCGCGAACACCGAAACAGCGATGAGCGCACTGAGCAAGGTCACGGGAAGGGCTTCGAGGATCCTCCGAGCGACGGCGGATTCCAGCAGACGCGCGGGCACCACGAAACCCGCGAGCTTCAACGCGGCACAGCCGCCGCAGGCGATGAGGACCGCAAGCCAGAGCTTCATCGATCGAGCACCAGGAGCAGGGCAACCGCCGTCAACCCACCGATGAGAATCGGGGCACCGACGGGGACGATCGGCACGGTGACCAGCGCGATCGCTCCGGAGCCGAGCGCCACCAGCCGCATGCGCACCGTGGTGAGGCGGGGAGCGAGCAGGGCGATGAACGCGGCCGGACCGGCGACGTCGAGGCCGGTCGTCGCCGGCGAGCCGAGTGCATTGCCGACCAGCGCGCCAATGACCGTCGACACGTTCCAGAGCACGTACACACTTAGCGCAGTCGTCCAGAAGGCACGCGCGGCATGGCCGGACGGCGCCTCACTGACCGCCATCGCTGTGCTCTCGTCGATGGTTACCTCAGCCATGATGAGTCGCCGCCATCCGGCGGGACGCAGCAGCGAGTTGATCCGCGCCCCATACAGGCCGTTGCGGACGCCGAGCAACAGCGCGGTCCCCACGGCGGAGACGTACGAACCGCCGGCACCGATGATGCTCACGAGCGCGAACTGGGAGGCACCGGAAAACAACACCAGTGAGAGCAGACAGACCTGCACAAGGCTGAGATGCGCCTCGACAGAGACGGCTCCGAATGACAGTCCGAACGGCGTGACGCTGAGGCCGATCGCGAGGGCGCGGTTGCGAATGCGCCGCCGCGCTGACATGCGCGATGCATCAGCCATCGGATGATCATCGCGAGGTGTCTCAGGCATGGTCGGCGCAAGCCTAGGGATCGCGGCATCGAGTACGCCACCGCGCGATTCGGCCCGCGTAGTTCAAAATCCGACGGAACTTGACGCGGGGGACGCCATCCGGCAAAGTAGTGCAAGAGCGTCAAACGCGGCAGGGGAATGAGAGGAGTCGGGGGTGCATATCGATATCTATGTGGCGCTGGCTGGACTGATCGTCGGCTTCGCCGTTGGCCTCACCGGGATGGGCGGGGGCGCGCTGATGACCCCGATCCTGGTACTGGTCTTCGGCATCGCCCCACTCGCCGCGGTCTCGAGCGACCTGGTCGCCTCGTTGATCATGAAGCCGGTCGGCGCAGCGGTTCACGCGGGCCGGGGCACGGTGCGCTGGAACCTCGCCGGCTGGTTGGCGCTCGGCTCGGTGCCCTCGGCCTTCCTCGGCGTGGTGTTCCTCAAGTCGGTCGGCAGCGGCAGCCGGGTGCAGACCATCGTGAGCGTGGCGCTGGGCGCGGTCCTGCTCCTCGCGGTCGGCGCCCTGGTGGTGAAGATGTACCTCGACCACCGCAACGGCACCGGCGCCGGGGTGGACGAGAAGCTGCGCATCAAGAAGGTCCCGACCCTGGCGATCGGCGCGAGCATCGGCTTCATCGTGGGCATCACCTCGGTGGGCTCGGGGACGCTGGTGATCATCCTGTTGCTCTTCCTCTACCCGCGCCTGCGCGGCTCGCAGATGGTGGGCACCGATCTCGCGCAGGCGATCCCGATGGTGGGTTCCGCGGCGCTGGCGCACATCCTGTTCGGGGATTTCAAGCTCGGGCTGACGCTGTCGATCCTGATCGGGAGCATCCCCGGAGTGGTGATCGGGGCGAGCGTTTCGTCGTACGCGCCGACCGCGTTCCTGCGCGGTGCCCTGGCGGCGGTGCTGCTCGTGTCCGGGCTCAAGCTCGTGAATGTGCCGACGCTCTGGATCGGGATCGTGCTCCTGGCCTGCGTGGTCGGGCTCGGCGCCGCCTGGTTGTACATCCGGGCCAGCGGCCGCACCCTGCGCGAGATCTCCGGCGAGACGCAAATGCTGGCGGGCAAGCACCGAGACTTCAGCGAGGAGCCCGCACTGCAGACAGCCGGGTCGCTCTCCGAGGCGTAACCGCTCTCGGCCGGCCGGAGATCAGATCGAGGGCGGTCCGCTCGCCAGGCGCTCGCGGATCTCGCGCATGCGCTCGTCGCTGTGGTGGGGCATCTCCCATCGGGTTTCGAGCCACCAGGTGGCGCCTGCCGCCGCCCATGGCTGGACGTGGGCGGCAGCGGCGGCCCGATCAGCGGAGGGCGTCTCACCGTCGATGGCCACATCGATCACCTCACGACCTCGTTCTGCCAGCCAGGCCCGGATGTCGCGGATGTCGTCGGGGGATCCCGCCCGTCCCGGGATCTCGATCTGGGGGACGACGCCGTCGCAGCGGAGCACCCGGCGCATCGATTTCGGCCTGGGCCAGACGCCGACGACCCAGATCGGCACACGCTCCTGCACCGGCTGCCCGACGTCGGTGAGGTCGGTTCGGCCGCACTCGTAGTGATAGTGGCGGCCGTGGTACTTCGTCCCGCCCTCCCAGAGGGTCCGGATGAGGTCGACGCCCTCGTCGAGGAACTCCGCACGCATCGGCAGATCGACGACCTCGCCGGTCAGCGGCAGGTCGGTCGTGATCGCACCGAGCCCGACGGTGAGCACCGCCCGCCCGGCGGACAGTTGATCGAGGGTCGCAACCTGGCTGGCCACCTTCCAGGGTCGCCGCCAGGGAAGCGGAGTGAGCATGGTGCCGAGCCTCACCCGTTCGGTCCGGGCGGCCACCGCAGCCAGCAGCGTCCAGGCGTCGACGCCGTAGCCCGCTTCCCACACGAAGACCCCGTCCCACCCGGATTGCTCCGCGAGGATCGCCTGTTCGAGTTGCTGCGTCGCCGTTCCCCCCGGGAGCACCACTCCGAACTTCATGCTCTCGCTCCGTGAACTGTTCTCGTCCCAGTACCGCCAGGCGGGAGGATCCGAGCCCTTTTTGCCATGCGGCCCGTATAACCCGCATGCGCAGCGTTGTCCCCGGGCTCGTCGCCGTCGCCGCAATCACCGCGATTCTGGCTTCTTGTGCCTTGCCGGGCACCACCGCGACCCCGACCGGGTCGACGGCTCCGACCTCGACGCCCTCCGACTCGCCCGCACCGACACTCGCCCCGACCCCGACGCCCAACGTCTGCACGAACCCCAGTGTGCTTGCCACCTGGACCCTCACCCGGCTCGCCGAACAGACTCTCGTGGTCCCGGTCGCGGAATCGGATGTCGCAGCGGTCACCACCGAGGTGGCCGCCGGGGCCGGCGGGGTGATTCTCTTCGGCTCCTCCGCGCCGGCCAACCTGGGCTCCAGCCTGCATACGCTCTCGCTTGCCGCTCCCGGCGGTATCGCGCCGTTCGTGATGACCGATGAGGAAGGGGGCGTGGTGCAGCGCATGGCGAACCTCGTCGGCTCGATGCCCTCGGCGAGGCAGATGGCGGCGACCATGTCGGCGGCGCAGATCCGCCAGCTCGTCACCGGCGTGGCACTCCGCATGCACGCGGCGGGGATCACCATGGACCTCGCGCCGGTGCTCGACCTCGACAACGGCGTTGGGC
>JBAQGL010000083.1:0-2437 GCA_049287785.1 Candidatus Dormiibacterota bacterium
GCGAGCCCGAAGCACGGTTCACCGACGGTGAGGCGATCCTCGACTCGGCAAACATCGGGAACGCCGAGATCGACTACGTGACCGAGCATGTCGGTCTCTTTGGTGACGACAACCGCGCCGGGATCGAGCGGACCCTGCACCGGATCAGCGCAATCCGAAACCGCAAGGGCACCATCGTCGGCCTCACGTGCCGGGTCGGTCGCGCGGTCACCGGAACCATCGACATCATCAAGGACATGGTCATCAGCGGGCAGTCGATCCTGCTGCTCGGGCCGCCGGGCATCGGCAAGACAACCATGCTGCGCGAGTGTGCGCGCGTGCTCAGTGACGAGTGCGGCAAGCGCGTGGTCATCGTCGACACCTCGAATGAGATCGCCGGCGACGGCGACATCCCGCACCCGGGCATTGGCCGGTCCCGCCGGATGCAGGTGCGCACCCCGGCGCTGCAGCACGCGGTGATGATCGAGGCTGTCGAGAACCACATGCCGCAGTGCATCGTCATCGACGAGATCGGCACCGAGCTGGAGGCCGTCGCGGCCAGGACCATCGCCGAGCGCGGCGTCCAGCTCGTGGGCACCGCACATGGCTCCAACATCGATTCGCTGCTGGTCAACCCGACGCTCAACGACCTGCTCGGCGGGATCCAGACGGTGACGCTGTCGGATGAGGAGGCTCGGCGCCGCGGGACACAGAAGTCAGTGCTCGAACGCAAGTCGCCGCCGACATTCGATGTGCTCATCGAGATCCAGGAGCGCGATCGAGTCGTCGTGCACGCACCGCTTGCGGAGACGGTCGACGAGGCGCTGCGCGGGAGGGTCCGGCCGCCGCAGCTGCGCACTCGCGACGAGGCCGGCGCCATCGTGAGCCGCGTCGACACGAGCGCTGCTGCAACCCGGCCGTCGCCGTTCGAGCCCGCCCCGTTCCAGGGTGGCGCACGTGGTGGCAGGCGGACACGCGAGCGCCGGCGGCGTTTCGACGTCGACGAGTACATCGCCGGTCAGCAGCGACGCGAGCGAGAGTGGGAGCCGCCCGCCCCCGCGGTGCGCGCAGGGCCGCCGCTCTCGATCTTTCCGTACGGGGTCTCACGCAACTATCTCGAGCAGTCGCTTCGCGAGATGCGCCTTCCCGTGCGGATCCAGCATCACGTCGATGACGCCGACCTCGTGCTCACCTTGAAGAACTACTACCGGCGCCACGATTCTCCGGTGCGCGCCGCCGAGTCGTCCGGCATCCCGATCCATGTTCTGCGCAGCAACACCGTGGCGCAGATCAAAGGAGCGCTCGCACGCGTCTACGGCGTCGAAGCGCCTGCGGAAACTCCCGACGACACCGAACCGGCGATGCAGGATGTCCTCGAAGGGATCGAGCAGATGCAACGAACCGGTAACGACGTCGAGCTCACACCGCAGAACGCGTACGTGCGCCGGCTTCAGCATCAACTTGTTGAAGAGCACGCGCTCACCGCACGCAGCACCGGTGACGAACCCAACCGCCGACTCGTCATACTGCGACCCTCGGAATGAGCCGTTCGGGCGAGGGGCCCGACGGCGGGGGAGTGGTGATCGAAATGGGCGCATGGCGTGGCTTCTTCATCTCGTTCGAAGGCCTCGACGGTGCAGGTAAGAGCACGCAGGTCGCGTCGCTGGCGGGCGCGCTGCGGCAGCAGGGCCATGACGTCGTCACCGTTCGACCCGACGAGACGCATCTCGGAGAGATCCTGCACAGCTTCGTACTCCAGCACCAGCGTGGTCCGGCGCTCGAGGCCTGGGCCGAGGCGCTCCTCTTCACCGCCGAGCGCGTGCAGTTGCTGCACGAGACCATCCTGCCCGCGCTTCGCCGTGGGGCAGTCGTGATCGCGGATCGCTACGCGGACTCCACGATCGCCTACCAGGGTGGCGGGAGGGGCATTCCCACAGAGGATCTCCTTCGACTGCACGCCGCCGCATGTGGGGACGTCTGGCCTGACCTGACGCTCTACCTGGCGATACCCGCCTCGACAGCGGCCCAACGGCAGCGTGCCCAGCAGCTTCCACTCGACCGCTTCGAGGTCGCCCCTGAGACCTTCCACGCCGCTGTCGAAGCAGGGTTCGAGCAACTCGCGGCGCAGCATCCGCGCAGGTTCGTGCGCATCGATGCGACGCGACCCGCGATCATCGTCTCGCGCGAGGTCGAGAAGGTGATCGTGCAGCGCCTCCCGGCGCCGGCGCCCTCGTCACCTCCGATACGGAATTCTGGAGGCTTCGAGCCGAGCTCCTACGGCAGCGCGCCGGTCGGCTGATCCATCGACAACTCGACCGGGTTGTCGAAGCTCGGTGAAAGCAGATACCCGGCACTGACGAAAAAGGGCGCTACTCCCCGCCGACGCTGAGCACCACGTCATCGGCCGGCACCACGCGTTCGACACGGCTGCCGGCGAGGTGCACGCGGACTCCGGGAA
>JBAQGL010000084.1:0-5592 GCA_049287785.1 Candidatus Dormiibacterota bacterium
CACCGGTGGTGCGAACGCACGGGGCGGGCTCAGCAAGATGGGCGGTCACGTGAACACCCACGTCGCGCTGCGCGGCAAGGTGCACCAGCGACTCGTCGAGGAGCTCGCCCAGGGCACCGACTCGGTACCGCCCGAGGTCGTTCGCCAGCGCATCGGCGAGCTGCTCAACGACGTGATCACCGAGCAGAACATCACGATGAGCAGGCCGGACCGGCTCCGGCTCGTGGAGATCCTGACCAACGACGTCCTCGGTCTCGGTCCGCTCGAGGAGCTGCTCGCCAGCGATGAGATCACTGAAATCATGATCAACAGCTACAAGCAGATCTACGTCGAGCAGCATGGCAAGCTGACCTTGAGCCCGGTCACCTTCGAAAGTGACCAGCAGTTGATGCAGGTCATCGACAGGATCGTCAGCAGCATCGGCCGGCGCGTCGACGAATCGTCGCCGATGGTCGATGCGCGCCTCAAGGATGGATCCCGTGTCAACGTGATCATTCCACCGCTGGCGCTTCGCGGGCCGACCATGACCATCCGGAAGTTCGCCAAGGAGGCGCTCACCATCGGCGACCTCGTCAAGTACGGGTCGATCACCGAGGACATGGTGCGTTTTCTTCGCGCCTGTGTTCGCGGAAAGATGAACGTGGTCGTGAGCGGCGGCACCGGCTCTGGAAAGACCACGACGCTCAACATCCTGAGCAGCTTCATCCCCGAGGACGAGCGCATCGTCACCATCGAGGACGCGGCCGAGCTTCAGCTCCGTCAGGAGCATGTGGTCACGCTGGAGACGCGGCCCGCCAACGTGGAAGGTCGTGGCCGCGTCTCGATTCGAGACCTGGTCATCAACTCGTTGCGCATGCGGCCGGACCGTATCGTCGTCGGAGAGTGTCGTGGTGGTGAAGCACTCGACATGCTCCAGGCGATGAACACCGGTCACGATGGTTCATTGACCACGCTCCATGCGAACAACGCGCACGACTGCATCAGCCGTCTCGAGACGCTGGTGCTCATGGCCGGCGCAGAGTTGCCGTCGCGTGCTATCCGTGAGCAGATCGGCTCGGCGGTCAACGTCATCGTGCAGCAGTCCCGCCTCCGCGACGGTACGCGCAAGATCGTCAGCATCACCGAGGTGCTCGGGACCGAGAACAACGAGGTACGACTGCAGGACATCTTTGTGTACAAGCAGGCGGGCGTCGATGAGGACGGCAAGGTGGTCGGTTCGTACATGCCGACCGGTGTGCTCCCCACATTCCTCGAGCACCTGACCACCTCAGGCGAGGAGCTGTCCGAGGACGTCTTCCAGCCGATCCACGTGATGGACGGGGTCGGCTCCGCCTGATCTCGTCCTCACAGCCCGTGTGAGAGGCAGCGCCATAGGTGCGCGGGCGTACAGATGTTTCATGTGAGTGCGCGCAGTCTTCACCCATGCATGCCGCAGACGAGCGTCTCGTCCGCTGCCCGAACTGCAACGGCTCGGGCGACCGGAATCGCAAGGTGGAGTTTCGCCAGGGTACCGTGGGCGTCTGGGCTTCGAGAGCCGGAGCGGACGATGAGTGCGGCCGGTGCTGCGGCGAGGGCCTCATCTACGAGCCTGTGAACCTTCCGCCACCAGCCGCCTGACGTCGGCCGGCTAAGGGATGGACGAGACGCGCCGATACGTGTACACGTCGCCGATGCCGTCCGTCTCCGTCAGGGCGTCGCCGCTGCAGGTATAGGTGAGGCTCAGGTACGAGGCCAGGGGATACACCCGGGGCGCGCTCCCGTTGACGGAGACCGTCGCACGTGCGCCGGACGAGTCGATCGGTTCCACGGTCTCGCGACCGTTGGCGAACACGACCGGCGAGCGCAGCGTGCCGCTGAAACGCGCCACCACGCGGTACCCGCGCGCGGCGCCGGTGAATGCAGTTCCCGCAAGGTTTTCAACCACCGTCGCGTTGCTGAAGTAGCGGTCGAGCTCGCCTGCGCCACCGGCGACAGCAACGGTCACGACGCCCTGCGGCGTCTCGAACGACATCCTCAGCGTGTCCTTGACGACTCGCCACGTCCCGACGACGCAGGCGTCGCCGATCGCCGGTCCTGCGCTTGGCACCGCAGTTGGTACCGGTGTCGGTGTGCTGATCGCCGTCGGCACGGATGCCACGCTTGCGATTGCGACGGCACCGGTGCCACCGCACGCTGCAAGCAACGGGAGCGCGAGCAGCGCGACTCCGGCAACGGGGGCCCGGGAGGTGGCTATGCCACCCCGCTCAGGTGTCCGTTCTTCTCGGTGACGACGCCAACCTGACGCCGGTCCGGGAAGATCTGCGCGAGACGCGGAGGGAGCGGGATACCCATGTCGAACAGCCTGTCGATGATGCGCGGCCGGATGCCCGTCGGCTCGAAGTCGCCGATGATCTTTCCAGTCGATGGATCAGCGCCGCGCGACTCGAACTTGAAGATCTCCTGCACGGTGATCATCTCGCCCTCCATCCCGATGACCTCGGTCACCGAGACGACCTTGCGCGAGCCGTCCTTGAGGCGGTTCAGCTGGATGATCAGGTTGATCGCGCCGGCGATCTGCTGACGGATTGCCTTGAGGGGCAGGTCCAGCCCCGCCATGAGAACCAGGGTCTCGAGCCTCGAGAGCGTCTCGCGTGGGCTGTTTGCATGGATGGTGGTCAGCGAGCCGTCGTGACCGGTGTTCATCGCCTGGAGCATGTCGAGCGCTTCGCCACCACGGCACTCTCCGACGACGATGCGATCGGGTCGCATGCGCAGCGAGTTGATGACCAGCTCGCGAATCGCGATCCGGCCTTCGCCGTTCACATCCGCAGGACGAGCCTCGAGACGGCAGACGTGCTCCTGGTGGAGCTGCAGCTCGGCCGCATCCTCGATGGTCACGATGCGCTCGTCGATGGGGATGAAACCCGAGCACACGTTGAGGAGGGTCGTCTTACCGGTACCGGTTCCACCGGACACCAGGATGTTGGCTCGCGCGAGCACGCATGCCTGGATGAACGCTGCGGATTCCTGGGTCAGCGTGCCGAATCCGATGAGGTCCGAGACCTGATATGGATCCTTGCTGAACTTACGAATCGTGAGAATCGGCCCGTCGAGCGCGACCGGCGGAATCGCGGCGTTCACGCGGGATCCGTCGAGGAGCCGGGCATCCATGAGCGGAGTCCGCGAGTCGATGCGGCGGCCGACAGCGGCGCCGATCGTATCGATCACGCGCATCAGATGCGCCTCATCGTCGAAGCGGATGTCGGTGAGAAGGATCTTGCCCTTGCGTTCCACGTAGACCATCTCGGGTCCGTTGACCATGATCTCAGTCAGGCTGTCGTCGTCGACGAGTGGACGCAGTGGACCGAGAGCCTCGAGATATCGGCTGTCGAGCTTCTGCGGGACGGCTGCCATGCTCACGTGAGAATGCTCCTTGGGTTTCGGACGGAAGGCGGTTCCGCGCCGATTGTGTGCGCGGCGGCAGGACGTTCTGCCGGTGGCAACCGGTTCGATACACGTTCGATTCCGCCAGCGTTCCAGACATCCACGACTCGTTAACTCGTCCGGGTACGATCAGCTCGCTGTGATAAGTACGGGGACGATGACGACAGTGGGGGAGGCCTCGGTCCAGGACGACGAGTGGTTCGGAGAGGGGAGCGCCTTCGACTCCGGGGAAGACCTCGCCGCGGCGCTGTTCGCGCTTGCCGGAACCACCCGCATCGATTCAATCCCCAAGGCGGAAACCGTCTGGCCGGCAGCGATCGAGGACCTCAGGGTCCCGGAGGGTGATTCCGACTTCGTCGAGGTTGCACGCACCGGGAGCCTGGACGGCGCGCGGCGTTCTGGCTCCCCGCCCAGCGCTGCGAGGACCGCCACGACCGCTTCCGCGTCGTGGTCAGTGCGCAAGCCGGGTGAGCAGCTGCTCCCTCCGACGGTCTCCGGCCGGTCAGGCTGGACGATTCGCAACAGCGTTGCCGTGCTGCACCGGACCGAGGAGGCAATTGCGCATCTTCGCGAGGAGGCCGTCGCGATGGCGTTCCTGGCGGCGGCCGAAGCCTGCGGCCGGGGCCGGCCCAGCTCCCTCGAACGGCGCAGCCACCCGAGGTAGCCGTCCGTCAGCGCTCGTACTGGCGGAGCCGCTCTTCCACCTGAGATGTGGTCAGCGACGTTGGCGCCTCAGGTCTGCCCCGGGTGGGAATCCCCGTCGCGGCCGACGTTGACGAGGAACGGCCCGGCACCGTCCCCGACTCATCGGAATTGCCGGCACCCTCGCGTTCGCGGCGGGCCATCATTGCGTAGACGTTGTCGAGTGTTGGTGCATGGCCCTGGCGCAGCAGCGCAAGCACCGCCTCGGGATCGATGGCGCCGGGCGCCGCGAGCGCGGCGGCTCGAGCGGACTCGAGAGCTGCAGCCTGGGCCGCCTTCATCTCATGGCGCGCGCGACGCGCGCTGCGGATCAACCCAAGACTGATGAGACCCTCGACCACCGCGAGCCCGGCCAGGATCAGCACGGAATGATCCTGGATCCAGCTCACCAGCTGGTTGGTCACCGGATCATGCCCCGCACAGCCGCTCGGCAGCCTGCTGGTGCATCTCCCGAGCCATCGCCTGGATCGACGCGGGGTCCTGTCCGTCGATGTGCAGCCCGCGAATGGCGTCGATGGTGGCGACAAAGTCGTCGATGGTCGATCGCGTGCCGCTGAGGAGCGCGGTCACCTGCACGGCGTTGGCCTCACCGAGCCACACGACGCCGATCTGCACCAGCTCGTTGCGCACCTCGTCGAAGTCCACGTACTGGGAGCCGACCGGCTCGTCGCGCTGAAAAAAGCCGGAGTCGACGCCGCTCTCGAATGCGGCCGCGGTCTCCTCGTGTCTCGGCGCCGCAACCACGGCCGGCTCCATCTCCGAAGCACTCGGCTCGTCGGTCGTCTCACCAGATGCTCCCGAGTCGCGGGCCTCATCGTCCGGCTCGGCAAGCGGCCAGCTCCAGGGTCCTGGCTTCCGAAGGACCGGCGCGGACGTTGGGAGTTCGAGGATGACGTGATTCACGTCACCGGCGGCTTCCTCGGGTTCAGCCTCCTCGGCGTCGGTTTCCGGCGCGGCCTGCGCCTCCGGCTCCGAAGGGTCATCGCCGCTCACGACATCGTCGAGCCATGAGTCCGAGAGCCAGCTCTCCGAGGTGACCGGCGCCGCCGGCTCCGGTGGTGGCACATCCAACGATGCAAACGCGAAGCCATCGTCGCCGGCGGCGGTCTCCGGCACGGGATCGCCGCCGTGCTCCTCCGCGACGTGGACGTCGTGCTGCTGCGCGATGTCGTGGGGATCCTCGGCGTCGTATTCGGCAGCGGCGCCGTTCGGCGCGGTCGCGGTGTCTGTCTGGTCCTCGGCGGAGACAGGGAAGTCGCCTTCGATCGATGGCGTGAAGTCTGTTGTTGGCTCGTCCTCGCCATCAGCGACCGCCGCTGTTGCATCCGGTGTGTCATCGCCGACGGCTTCGGCTTCGGCTTCGGCGCCCGGGCTCGGCGGCTGCGACGCTTCGAGAACGTCGTGTGACCGCTGCCACACCGGTTGCGGCTCTTCATTGGGCTGACGCACGCTCCAGCCGGCGAAGGT
>JBAQGL010000085.1:0-17697 GCA_049287785.1 Candidatus Dormiibacterota bacterium
CCTGGCAGCTGGACGCGCCGGTTCTCTACACCAATGCGCGTGAGGGCACGGCGACGGCCGACCTCACCCACCCGGGCGCCACCCTCGAGCCACTCCTCGACGCCATCCTTCAGAACGTTCCACCACCGCTCGCCGACCCGGACGGCCCCCTGCAGATGCTGGTCAGCAACCTCGATCACGACAACTGGAGCGGGCGGCTGGCGTTGGGGCGGATTCAACGCGGCACCGTCCACCAGGGCCAGAGCGTGGTGTGCTTCACGGCGTCGGGTGCGGGGAAGATCGAGCGCATCGCCACGGTCCTGACCGTGGAGGCGCTGCAACGGCTCTCCGTGGACTCCGCGACCGCCGGTGAGATCGTCTATCTGTCCGGGCTCTCCGCGGTCGCAATCGGCGACACCATCGCGGACGCCGAGCATCCCGAGGCGCTGCCACGCCTGGAGATCGGCGAACCGACCCTGCGGATGCAGTTCTCGGTCAACCAGTCGCCGCTCGCGGGACGCGAGGCAACCGTCAGCAGCACGTCACGACAGCTGCGGGCACGTCTCGAGCGCGAGCTGCTCACCAACGTGGCGTTGCGTGTCGAGGACGGACCGACTGCCGACATCTTCGATGTGAGCGGCCGCGGCGAGCTGCACCTCGCCATTCTCATCGAGACGATGCGCCGCGAGGGCTATGAATTCGAGGTATCGCGTCCCGCGGTCATCACCAAGGAGATCGACGGCGACCGCGTGGAACCCGTCGAGGATTGCGTCATCGACTGCTCCGCCGACGTCGTCGGCGCAATGACCGACGCGCTCGGCACGCGTGGGGCAAAGATGACCGCGATGCGGACCGACGCCGGTGGCGGAGTGCGGCTCACGTACCACGCGCCGACGCGCGCGCTCATCGGATTGCGGAGCCAGATCCTCACCCTCACGCGCGGCACCGGCGTGATGGCGACGCGACTGATCGGATGGGAGCGCACCTGGGCTCTGCCGACCACCACGCGGACCGGTGTGCTCACCGCCAGCCAGCCGGGAGTCGCGGTCGCCTACGGGCTGGTGACCCTGCAGGAGCGGGGTCAGCCGCTGATCGCGCCGGGCACGCCCGTCTACGAGGGCATGATCGTCGGGCTCAACCGCCGGCCGGGTGACATCCACCTCAACGTGACCAAGCAGAAGCAGAAGACCAACATCCGGTCGTCCACCGAGGATATGACGATCCGCCTGGTCCCGCCACGGAAGATGTCGCTCGAGGAGTGCCTCGACTTCATCATCGACGACGAGCTCGTCGAGGTCACCCCCGTGGGCATCCGGATGCGCAAGCGAGTGCTCAACGCGGACGAACGCAACAAGCTCCGCAAGCGTTCGATGGCCGCCGAAGCCAGTTAGGCTCGGCCGGGCGCGTCAGAGCAGGTCAGCGCTCGGCGGGCGACTGGGCCGCGGTCTGGGCAGCCGCCTTCTTCGCTGCCTTGGCGATGGCGGCAGCCTTGGGCTTCTTCGCGTTGCGCTTGGGGGCTCCCCGGGTCTTCTCACTGGCCATGGCGTTCACTCCACATCGATGCTGTCTGCTGGCTTTGAGATTAGTACAAGTTTTGCCGCGCCGGGTGCGAGAAGGAAGCGACATTGTGCCGGCAGACCGTGCCGGCGGATGCCGATGGGACTCAGCTCGCGGGCGTCGCTGCGCCCACCGGCGAATTCCGGCGGGTCCCGGGATCAGGAGAACAGCGAACTGTAGCCGTTGAGCGCCGGCTGGCCACCAAGGTGCGCGTAGAGCACCTTCGAGTCGGGCGCAATCTCTTTGCTGGTGATCATGCCGATCATGCCCGCAAGTGATTTGCCCTCATAGACGGGGTCCGTGATCATCCCCTCCAGACGCGCACCGAGCTTGATGGCCTCAACCGTCCGCACGTCGGCGATGCCATACGTCCCCGCATGGTAGCGAGCATCGAGGACGATCTCGTCGCTGTGCAAGTCACGACCGATCTCGATCAGCGACGCTGTCTGGCGAGCGATCCGCGTGACCTGGTCGAGGGTTTCGGTGGGCTTCGCCGACGCGTCGATCCCGATGACACGGCGGGGTCGATCCTGGGCCGCGAATCCGGCGATCATGCCCGCCTGCGTGCTGCCCGTCACCGAACAGACGATCACCGTGTCGAAGAAGATGCCGAGGGCTCGCTCCTGCTCTTCGACCTCCTGGGCCCAGCGCGCGAATCCCAGGCCGCCAAGTGGGTGATCGGACGCGCCCGCCGGAATTGGGTACGGAGTCCCGCCGGCAGCCCTGACGTCCTCGAGCGCCTGCTCCCAGCTCGCTTTGAAGCCGATACCGAATCCCTCACGCACCATCCGGATATCCGCACCGAGGATACGAGAGAGCAGGATATTGCCAACCTTGTCGTAGACCGGGTCGGGCCAGTCCACCCAGCTCTCCTGGACGAGCACGCAGCGCATGCCCGTTCGTGCTGCGACCGCTGCGACCTGGCGGGTGTGGTTGGACTGCACACCGCCGATCGAGACCAGCGTGTCGCAGCCCTGAGCGAGAGCGTCGGCAACCAGGTACTCGAGCTTCCGAGTTTTGTTTCCCCCGAACGCGAGACCGCTGTTGCAATCTTCGCGTTTCGCCCACACGTCGGCGCCCCCCAAGTGCCGGCTGAGCCGCTCGAGCGGATGCACGGGAGATGGACCGAAGAGCAGCGGCTCGCGAGCAAACGCGGCGAGTTTCATAGGTCTCCCGGAGAGTTGACGGCTGGCAAGTCTATCGCCTAACCGAGATGTCCGCCCAGAGCGGCTCTGTACCCATACCCACTAGGGGTATACTCGGAGGCCATGCCAGGCTACATCGTCCACAAGGAAGACATCCAGAGGCGACTGGCCCGAATCGAGGGCCAGGCGCGAGGCCTCCAGAAAATGGTGGCTGACGAACGCTACTGCATCGACATCCTGACCCAGGTCAAGTCCATGAAAGCTGCTCTCGATCGGGTCGCCCTTCTGTTGCTCGACGACCACGTTGAGCATTGTGTCGCGGATGCGGTCAAGAGCGGTGATGGAGCCGAAAAGCTTCGTGAGCTGAGCCAGGCGATCGGCCGCTTCGTCGAAGGATGACCGCGATCGGGTTCATCCTTGAACACATCGGCTCGGCGCTCCGACTGTCGTTCACAATGTTCTGGCAGGTCCTCTGGCCATTGACTCTCGGTTTCCTGTTGTCGGCAGTCGTGGAGACGCTCGTTTCCAAGCAAGCCGTCTCTCGTTTGTTGGGCCGGGACAGGCCGAAATCAGTTGCGCTGGCGACTGTCTTTGGAGCCGCGTCCTCGTCCTGCTCATACGCCGCAGTGGCTGTGGCGCGAACCCTGTTCCGAAAAGGCTCGACGCTCGGAAATGCCGTCATCTTCGAGTTCGCGTCAACCAACCTGGTCTTTGAGCTCGGCCTCGTGCTCCTCATCCTTCTCGGCTGGCAATTCCTGGCGGCGGAGTTCAGCGGCGGCCTGGTGATGATCGTGCTGCTCGCAGTCATCTTCAGATTCACACTGCGCCGGCGCCTCGTCGATCAGGCGCGCCGGCAGGCTGACCGCGGCTTGCTGGGCAGGATGGAAGGTCACGGCGCAATGGACATGTCTGTCAGCGGGGGGCCATTCCTGCGCCGTCTCTTCTCGGCGCGTGCACTCACGTCCATCAGCCACTACTTCTTCATGAATGTGGCCGGCTTGTGGATTGATTTGGTTCTCGGATTCCTGATCGCCGGCGCTCTTGGCGCGTGGGTCCCCGATTCGGTGTGGTCAAGCGTGTTCTTCACCGGTCACGGTGCTGCGACCCAGATCTGGGGCGCTTTCATCGGTCCACTGATCGCTGTGGTCAGCTTCGTCTGTTCCGTTGGAAACGTCCCGCTGGCGGCCGTGCTCTGGAGAGGCGGCATCAGCTTCGCCGGGGTGATCGCCTTCATCTTCGCCGACCTGGTCATCCTTCCCATCCTCAACATCTATCGCAAGTACTACGGCGCCCGCGTGAGCGTCTATCTCTTCACGGTGTCGTACGCCGCCATGGTGCTTGCAGGCCTGATCGTTGGACTTGTCTTCAACGTCGCCGGCGCCGTGCCGACCAACCGCAACATCATCGTCTTCGATACGACGATCAGTTGGAATTACGACACGTTTCTGAACATCGCCTTCCTTGCCGTCATCGCGGCACTCGGAGTGCGGTTCCTCCGCACGGGCGGCCTGATGATGCTCCGCATGATGGAGATGCCGCCTGAGCAACCTCCGTCCGTGCCGCGCTTGACAGACATACACAAATCCGTATAGTCTGCTGATTGTCCGGGTGCTCACCCGGAACGGCCGGAGGGGCGACCGATACCGAAAACGCGCGCATCGGAGGTCGCCCATCGTGGTTCAGCTCAAGGCGCTCATCGACAACTGGATCCTCATCGCCCAAGGTCTGCTCGCCAGCGTCGGCGCGCTCGCGTTCCTGGTCGCGTTCATGTACAAGATCGTGGCCGTCGACCCGGCGAGCGTCGCTCAGGCCAAGAAGTGGATCGGCCGGATCGTCTTCGGCACCATCGGCGTCGAGGTTGCCGGCACGCTCACTCATGCGCTGATCGCCAGCGTCCCAACGACGATTCACTGAGCCTGCCGGATGCAAGTGCTTCCGGGCATCGTGCAGGGGATCCGCGATCCCCTCGGCACGATCCTCCAGCTGTTGACCGGCGTGCTCTCGCACTTCATCGCGACCGCTCGTGCCGATCTCAACTCCGAGCTGAGTCGCTACCTGTTCACGACCGTCGATCCGACCGCCGCGGGCATCCGGCCGCTGACGTCGAACCCGGCGATCGCGCACCTGAACGGCTCCATGGCATTGATCGCCGACGTGCTCGTCGGCGGCGTCATCCTCTACACGTCGCTTCGGAGCATCTTCGAGCACACGAGCCATGCTCGCTACGCCCTTCACATCGCGATCCCGCGGGTCATGGCGGCGATCGTGATGGTGCACGGGTCGATCTATTTCATCCAGATGGCAGTCGACCTGAACAACGCGATCGGCGGTGTGGTGCAGTCGCTCGGCGGATCGCTGACCATCGACACCCTGCCCTGGTCCGGGTCGATGAGCCCGGCGACGGTCTCGATCATCCAGGGGTCGCAGGACCTCTTCCACGCGCTCTTCGCGCTCGGTGTCGTCGTGGCGGTGGTGATTCTCGTCCTCTCATATGTCATCCGCACCGCGATGCTGGACATCCTCATCGTGCTCGCACCCCTGGCCGCGCTGTGCTCGGTGCTTCCCGACAGCCGGCGATATGCCGTCACATGGCTGCGGCTCTTCATGGTCGCGGTGTTCATGCAGGCGGTCCAGCTGATCATCCTGCGGGTCGCGATGGCGGTCGGATTCGGTGCGGGGAGCGGCATCGCCGAGAGCCTCTTCGCGCTTGCGATTCTCTGGATCGTTCTCAAGGTTCCGGGAACGCTGCACTCAGCCTCCCACGTCGAGACGCATGCGCGCACCGCGATGCGGCACGTCAACCGGTCGATGCACCGCGCGCTGGCCCCGGCGCACCACGTGCTGCGTCATCGGACCTCGCTGTGATTCGCGCTTTCGCGGCCCTCACTGCGTTCATCGCCGTCGGCCTTTGCGGGGGCACCGCGGTCGCCGGTGGTGTGGTCGTCAGCAAACCGTCGGGGGTCACCTTCGTGAAGCCGATCGCCCATTCCTGGGTGTCGCAGGGCTTCGGCTGCACCAGTTTCGCGTTCGAGCCAATCGACCTCGCGTGTCCGGGTGGACACTGGCATTCGGGCATCGACCTGGCAGCGTCACGCGGGACTCCGGTGATGGCAACGCTGCCCGGCATCGCGACCGTCCTGGTGTCCGCCACAGGCTATGGCCTGCACGTGATCATCGATCACGGTGATGGCTTGAGCAGTCTCTACGGACATCTCGACACGGTGCTGATCGCGAGTGGTGAGCTCGTGCTCGGCGCCGAGGTCATCGGAACCGTCGGGTCGACCGGGAATGCCACCGGACCCCATCTGCACTTCGAGATACGGCGTGACGGGATCGCCGAGGATCCACGCCTGGACCTCGCGCTCCCGTGAGACGTCTAGCCGGTGGGCACTCCGGTCACACTACGGCTCTCGGCTGCGATGCGCCTCGCTTGCTTCCACACCACCCAGATCCGCTGCACGGCGGTGACGTTGGTGAGGATGGCAAGGATCCAGAGCGCCCAGATGAGCAGCGGCGCGATCACCAGACCGATGACCGTGATCACGACGCGCTCCGGTCGGGCCAGCAGACCACCGTCACCGTTGAAGCCGAGCGACTGGGCACGCGCACGGACGTAAGACACCAGCAGCGAGCCGGTGAGCGCGAACACGACGAGCATCGGCTCGAGCGTGTGGTGGCCGTGGAAGATGAAGTAATAGAGGAGCGCGATCGAGGTCATCGCCTCGGCGTAGCGGTCCACCGTGGAGTCGAGGAAGGCGCCGTAGCGCTGCTCGCGGCCGCTGACCCGGGCGAGGGCGCCGTCGAGGATGTCGAACCCGCTCGCGATCAGCAGCAGGAAACCGCCGGGAAGGAGATAGCCGAGCGCGATGAGGACCGCCGAGCCGGCGCAGATGCAGAGCCCGAGCATGGTCAGGATGTTCGGTGTCAGGTGCAGTGCACGAAGAGCAGGAACGACGCGCCGCGCGCCGGACCTAACCCAGTCCTGGAGCCTGGACGTGAACACCGGATACCACCGTGCTCGCTCCGGCACGTTCGCGTGCCACGCGATACACGTCGAGAACCTCGTCGACAACATGTTCCCAGTCGTACAGCTGCGCCTTGGCGAGTCCCCGCTCGCTCATCGCCGTGCGTCGCGACGGATCGTCGAGCAGCGTGCCCAGTGCTGCTGCCCATTCCTTGGGGTGGCGCGGTGGAACCAGCACGCCGTCGACCTCATGCGCGATCACGCTGCTGAAGCCGGGAATCGACGATGCGACCACCGGCACGCCGCTGGCCATCGCCTCCAGGAGCACGATGCCGAAGCTCTCGCCACCCGTGGCCGGAGCGCAGAAGATGTCGGCCGACGCGTAGTACCTCGGCAGCAGCTCGGAGGAGACCCGGCCCGCGAACTCCACGTCGGGGATGCCCATCGCGGCGACCTGGCTCTCGTAGCCCCAGCGCATCGGCCCATCGCCGACCACGACGAGGCGCGCATCATCGCGAACCCGGCGGAGCTGTCCGTACGCCTCCAGCAATGTCGGCAGGCCCTTGCGTGACTCGAGCCGGCCGACGAACAGAATCGTGGCCTTGCCGGGCGTTCGCAGCTCGTCGAGCTGTGGATGATTCGGATTGAATCGCGAGCAGTCGATGCCGTTGGGGACGACCCGGTACTCGCCTTCGAAGTACCGTGCGATGAAGTCACGCGCCGGCACGCTCACCGCCACGTGGACGTGAAGCCGGTTGAAATAGCGTTTGAGGAACGGCCTCCCATAGTAGTAGCCGAGGTTGCGCCGGGCCATCGCGTGAAAGGTGCCGACATTCGCGCCGCTGTGAAACCGCAGCACGGTGATCGGCAGCGAGGGCACGAGCGGCTCGTGATAGTGCACGACGTCGAAGTGGTTCTCGTCGAGCAGCGCGCGCACCCGGCGCACGAGGTGGAACGACAGCGCGATACGAGCCACGGAGCCGTTGGTCCGTACCGGCACGCTGCGGCCGATGCGCACGTACCCGGGAATGCCGTGGTCGTCGCCGACGCGGCTCGACGGCGCGAGCACGGTCACATCGTGGCCGCGGGCCCGGAGCTTGGCGGACAGGTGCCGGACATGCTCGGTGACGCCCCCCGGGTGCATGAAGTCGTAGGGGGAGACGAGGCAGATCTTCATCGCTGCGCGGTCGCCGGCCAGATGGGGTCAAGCACGTGCCACTGCTCGGGATGCAGGCGGATGGCGTCCTCGAAGATGCCGAGCAGCATCTGTGCAGTCTTGCGCACCTCGGCGTCCCTGGGCGCATCAGGCGAGTACCGGATCTCCGGGTGCACCACGGCCCGCACCCGGTAGCGGTTGCGGAACAGGAGGATCGGGACGATCGCGGCGCCGGCGCGGATGGCGATCTCCACCGCACCGATCGGGATCGGCGCCGGCCGGCCGAAGAAGTCGAGTGGCTCGCCGTTTCCGATGAGATCGCGGTCGAGCGCCATCGCCACGACACCGCCGGACCGCAAGACCTTGAAGACCTCGCGCATCGACGCCGCGCCGAGGCGCCGGGCAGCCTGGGGATCGCCCTCGCGCATCGCCTGGGTGTCGATCGGGATGATGTGGACACCCTGGGCGCGCCGGGCCCCGATCACTCGCTCGAAGAGCTCCTTCGGCCGCAGGACCTCGGCGAGCAGCGCCATCTTGCCGCCCATCTTGTTCCACCCCGCGAGGCCGACCTCCCAGGAACCGAAGTGCATCGACGCGACGACCACGCCATTCCCCCGCGCGATTGCCTCCTCGAAGTGATGCAGGTCGATCATGTCGATCCGCGACGGCAGGTCGGTGCGCCGCGACGACATCTCCATCACGTCGACCCAGCAATGCGTGAGGTTGCGAAGGTTCCGGCGCACCAGGCGCTTGAGCGCCCTGTCGCCGATGCCGGGGATGACGTGGCGGAGGTTGTCGCGGAGCCCGTCGAACCGGTCCGGCACAGTGGCGAGCAGCGCGTCGGCTGCGCGGTCGCCGAGCCAGTACGACACCGACTGCGGGAGCGCACCAACCAGGGCCTCGGCGCCGCGGTAGGCGTAATACGGCAGCATCGGATCCCGCGGAGCACCCTCACGTGCGCGCGGTCTCGCCGCCACATCGCCGGCCTGCGTCAACGCTGTCGGCTCTCCCCGGTTGGTCGGTGGTTAATTCGTCGCGGGTGTGGCGGGTTCCGCCTCCGCTGCGCCGGCAAGGACCTCGGCGGTGCGCCCATTGCGACGCTCTCCGGTGACCTCGACGCCGGCGATGAATTCCTCAGTCGCACGGTGCGCCTCGTCGTCCGAGACCTGGCGCGGCGGTGACTTCATGAAGTACGAGGCCGGTCCTTCGAGCGTGCCGCTGAGGCCGCGATCGAGGCCGAGCTTGCAGCAGCGCACCGCGTCGATGACGATGCCCGCGCTGTTCGGCGAGTCGTGGACCTCGAGCTTCAGCTCGACGTTGAGCGGCACGTCGCCGAAGGACTTGCCCTCGAGGCGGATGAACGCCCACTTGCGGTCGTTGAGCCAGGGCACGTAGTCCGACGGTCCGATGTGGATGTGCTCCTTGGCCATGGGCGTGGCCAGCTGCGACTGCACGCTGTTGGTCTTGCTGATCTTCTTGCTCATCAGCCGCTCGCGCTCGAGCATGTTGAGGAAGTCGGTGTTGCCGCCGAAGTTCAACTGGTACGTGTTCTCCAGCTCAACCCCACGCTCCCGGAACAGGTGCGTCAGGACGCGATGGACGATCGTGGCGCCGACCTGCGACTTGATGTCGTCACCGATGATCGGCACACCGGCCTTGCGGAAGCGCGCTTGCCAGTAGTCCTCGCGAGCGATGAACACCGGCATGCAGTTCACCATCGCGCACGGCGCTTCGAGGATCTGCTCAGTGTACCAGCGGGTGGCGGCTTCGCTGCCAACCGGCAGGTAGTTGACCACCACGTCGGTACCGGTGTCCTTGAGCACCTGGGCGATGTCCACCGTGGAGCCGGGCGCCTTGGTGATCACCTCGGACAGGTACTTGCCGAGCCCGTCGTGGGTCATCCCGCGCTGCACGGGAATGTTCAGCCTCGGAACATCGCTGAACTTCACGGTGTTGTTCAGCCCGCTGAAGATCGCTTCGGAAACATCCTTGCCGACCTTCTCCCTGTCGATGTCGAATGCTGCTGAGATCTCGATGTCGGAGATGTGGTAGCCACCGAGGCTCACGTGCATGAGGCCCGGCACGGTGTCGTTCGGATCAGCGTTCTTGTAGTACTCGAGTCCCTGAACGAACGACGAGGCGCAGTTGCCCACGCCGATGATCGCGACTCTTACCTTGTTGCTCACGACGCGCCCTCGTGTATCGGTGTTGGTGATGTGATCTCGGTGGGCACCCCTGCTGAGGAGATCAGCCGAGAGAAGCTCTTGAAGTGGTTGGCAATGGCGTCGCGATCGAGGCGGCAGAACACCTCACGGCCTTCGCGACGGGTCCGGATCACCTCCGCCTTGCGGAGGATGCGCAGATGCCAGCTCATGCGAGGCTGGCTCACCTGGCAAAAGTCCGCGAGCTCGGAGACGCGCATCTCGGAGGTCGCCGCCAGGCGCTCGACGATGAGCAGCCTCGTGGGATTGGCAAGTCCCTCGAAATGCACCGAGAGGTCGCTCGCGCCGATGGCGATGCTCCCCGGGAGGGCTCGCCGCGGCGGCCGCGACGGGGCGTCGGAACCCATAAAGGAATCTTTCATAAAGGATCGCTTATGAATGTTAGACCGGTCCGAGCCCTCAGCGCAAGTCCCCGGTCAGCTGCCTGATGGTTCGTCGGCACCGGTCCGATAGGTGCCGGGCTCGGCGGTGTCGGCCACCGGCGCCTCGCTCGCAGGGTCGGGGTCGGCGACGGACACCGTCTCCTCGTTCGCCGCCTCGGCGTCGTCGCCGCCCGGGATCGGTGCCTCGGTCGCCGCGAGACGTGCCGCGTCGCGCGCCTCATAGGAAGGGAGGATGGCTGCGAGCAGCCGGAGGATCACCACGCAGACCAGGATCACCACGACGAACGCGACCACGGCCAACCCGAGGCCGCCCAGCACTGCACCGATGTCGAGAAGCATCCGTGGATCCATCGGGGCAAGCGGCTGGGCAGCCATCCGGCAAGGATGGCAGGCACGGCTACGATCGATCCGATGGCCGAGACACCCGGCTCCGCGGAGCTCCCCGCATCACTGACGATTCGACGCGGACGGATCGTGTTTCGCGCTCGCCGGCCGGTCGCGCTGGTGCTTCCGCTGCTGGCGGTCACCGAGATCGCCGGCGTGATCTGCCTGCTCATCGGCGCAACCATCGGGTGGTTCATCATCGCCGCCCCAGTGATTGGTCTGGTTACCACCGCGGTGGTGCTCCGCCCAGCGCTTGAACTGACGCGCGACGGCCTTGTCCAGCGCCAGTACCCGTACAGCAGCCTCACCCGCTGGGATGTCATCGCGGAAGTGGGCATCGCCAGGGCCGGCAACCGCGTGATCCTCGCTTACAAGCTCGTCCCCGGTGTCCCTCCACCCCGGCACCAGCCGGCTCGGGATCTGCTTCTGGCGGTCGACGCTCCCTACGACGGCGGATGGTTCGCCGATTCGCTCGCCGGGGGTCCGGATGAGGCGCTCGCGGTCGTGACCCGCTACCTGAGGGAGCCGGACCTCAGAGCGATGCTTCCGGTGACTCGTCGCTGAGGGTGTAGCGCGCCCGTATCCTTACCCGTTGCCGCGATCGAGCGCGCGCGGTGAGCGGCCGACCCAGGGTAGCCAAGTGGTCAAGGCAGCGGTCTGTAAAACCGTGTACCGATGGTTCGACTCCATCCCATGGGACCACCAATCCCACGCCTTGAAAGCTTCATGAGACCGTGGCTTCGTACCTGATCCGCCGCACGTTCCAGGGCGTCATCACCCTCTGGGTGATCTGGTCCCTCATCTTTGTCGCGTACTTCGTGGCACCGGGCGACCCGGCGGCGGAGTACTGCAGACCGGGCTGCCCGGTGTGGGTGCTCCAGGAAATCCGCCGGAGCCTCGGCCTCAACCTCCCGCTGTGGCAGCAGTACCTCGACTACTTCGGCCGCATCTTCCACGGCAACCTCGGGTACTCGTACGCCAGCGGTCAGCCGGTCACGAGCCTCATCCTGCGGGCCCTGCCGGTCGATCTCTCGCTGGCCATCCCGGCCGGGATCATCTGGATGGGCGTCGGCCTGCTGGTCGGGAGTCGAGCGGCTCGGCGCTCCACGAGCGTCGGTGCGCGGAGCGCGACGCTGTTCATCCTCGCCGGGCTCTCCGTCCCCACCTTCGTGCTCGGGATCGCGCTCATCTACCTGTTCTGCGGCGTCCTGATTCCCGGGCTCGATCTCTTCCCACGCCCCGGCTTGAGTTGGACACCATTTCAGGTGAACCCGCTCGAGTGGGCGCACGGCCTGGTCCTGCCCTGGCTCACGCTGGCCTTCGTCTCGTCGGCCACGTATGTCCGCCTCTGGCGAAGTTCGCTACGCGACGTGCTCGGTGAGGACTACATCACGGCGGCGCGCGCCAGGGGACTCTCTGAGCGGCGAGTGCTCTACCGGCACGCGATACATGCGGCGGTGTCACCAATCATGACCCAGTTCGGGATCGACCTCGCCGCCGTGCTCGGTGGAGCGATTGTCACCGAGATCGTCTTTGACCTTCCCGGGTTGGGAAGAGCGGTGGTCCAGGCGATCTTCAGCCAGGATCGGCCGGCCGTGCAGGGAATCGTCCTCGCCATCTCGGCCTTTGTCGTCGTCGCCAATATCGTGGTCGACGCTCTCTACGGGGTCATCGACCCCAGGGTCACGCTCTCTCGCGGTGACATCGCCGCGTCGCGTCGTTGATGCATGCGTCCGCGCGACTGTCTGCTACGAGATCCTGCGCCGGTAAATGACCATGGAGAACATGTAGGCGACGATGAGAATGCCGACACACCAGGCAAGGGCGATCCAGATGTCGGAGCTGATCGGCTGCTGCTCGAAAAGGTCGCGGATCGTATTGACAATGGACGTCACAGGCTGGTGCTCGGCGAAAGCACGCACCGGTCCGGGCATGGTTTTGGTAGGCACGAATGCCGAGCTGATGAACGGCAGGAAGATGAGCGGGTAGGCGAACACGCTCGCTCCGTCCGCGGTCTTCGCTGAGAGACCGGGGATGACGGCGATCCACGTCAACGCCAGTGTGAACAGGACCAGGATGCCGGCGACCGCGAGCCACGCCAGCACTCCCGCGCCCGAGCGGAAACCCATGAGGAGGGCGACGAGCACGACTACCACGAGCGAGATCACATTGGCGACCACCGATGTCAGCACATGCGCCCACAACACGGACGACCGCGCGATCGGCATCGATTGGAATCGCTCGAAGATGCCGCTCTTCATATCCAGAAAGAGCCTGAATGCGGTGTAGGAGATGCCCGACGCAATCGTGATGATCAGAATGCCGGGCAGCAGGTAGTTCACGTACGAAGCCGACCCTGACTTGATCGCGCCGCCGAACACGTAGACGAAGAGCAGCATGAAGCCGATCGGCATGATCGTGGTTGTGATGATGGTGTCCAGGCTGCGCGTGACATGGCGGAGGGATCGTCCGAGCAGGACGGTGGTGTCGCCGAAGAAATAATTGGTCATCGTTGTTCCTCACTCGTGCGTGCCGGCGCCGCGGTCATCGCCGGCGAAGCCGCCTTGCCGTTGTCGCCGACGATGGCAAAGAAGACGTCCTCGAGGGTCGGCTGCTTCTCGACGTATTCGACCTTGGCGGGCGGGAGCAGTTGCTTGAGCTCGAGCAGCGTGCCGTTCACGATGATCCGACCCCCGTGGAGGATCGCGATGCGGTCGGCGAGTTGTTCGGCCTCCTCCAGATACTGTGTGGTGAGCAGCACCGTCGTGCCCTGTGCGGCAAGCTCCCGGACCGCCTGCCATACCTCGATGCGCGCCTGGGGGTCGAGCCCGGCCGTCGGCTCGTCGAGGAAGATGACCGGCGGACTCCCGATGAGGCTCATCGCGATGTCGAGGCGGCGGCGCATGCCACCTGAATAGGTCGACACCTTCCGCGCGGCCGCGTCGGCGAGCGAGAAACGATTGAGCAGGGTATCCGCGATCGTGCCCGGCTCCTGGAGGTGTCGCAACCGCGCGACCAGCACGAGGTTCTCTCGCCCCGTAAGGATCTCGTCGACCGCCGCGAACTGTCCAGTGAGGCTGATGGACCCCCGCACGTCGGCAGCCTGCGTAGCGACGTCGAAACCGTTGACGTTTGCCGTTCCCGAGTAGGCCTTGAGCAGGGTGGACAGGATTTTGATGATCGTCGTCTTGCCCGCCCCGTTCGAGCCGAGCAGGGCGAAAATACTGCCCCGCGCCACGTCGAAGTCCACGCCGCGGAGCACCTCGAGCTTCTGGTACGACTTCTCCAGGCCGTGCACGTGGATCGCAGGAGCTTGGACCTGAGTTGCGACCATTAGCCGATTCCCACGGCGGCAGCAGCCTCGGCTCGATGGATCCTGATGTCACCGAAGGAAGTGCGCGCGCGAACCTCGACGGACTCAACGCCCGGTTCAGGCTTGGCCGTTGCATCAAGGCCGTTGGCGATGTTGCCGAAGGAGGTGTGGAGTTCGAGCCAGGCCGCGACCCCTTCGCGGACGCTGATGTCGATCACGCCCATGGACGTCTGCGCGACGATCGCGCCGCTCCTCACCCCCCCGATGCGAATGTCGCCGTTGGCAGTCTTTGCGGTGACCGTCGCTCCCGCCTGGTCGACGACGATCCGGCCGTTGGCTGAACTCACCCGGAGGTCATCGCTCACGTCGCCGATCCAGTTGTCGCCGTTGGAGTTCCGGACCACCGCCGTCCCGCTGATGCTGCCGATCCGAACGCGGCCAGTCCCTGTCTTGATGTCCGCATGGCCGGTCGTGCGGTCGACAGTGATGTCACCGGCGCCGGTCCGAATCGTGACCGGGGAAGCCTCGGTGACTTGCACGTCGCCGACACCTGTGTTCAAGCGGCTGTCGCCGAGCCGGCCGGCGCAGTGCAACGAGGCGATGCCGCAGGTGGCATGTACCTGCGACCCGGCAGGCACGTTGACGACTATGTCGACCGAGTCGGCGCCCTTGCGAGGGCCAAACGGTCGCCAGCCAGTCGGTGTCTTGATGAGCAGCGAGCCGTTCGCATACTCGACGCGAGTCTGTTCGGCGGCCGCCATGTCCGCTTTCTTGCCGGGATCGGACGGACGGACCTCGACCACCGTGTCGGTCCGGTCAGTCGCATTGACCCGGAGGTCACCGACGCTGAGTTCCACGGTGACGGAGATCGCTGCTGGCGTGTCAAAGGTAGGCATGGTTCTGGCTCCTCAAATGTGCAGGTCCGCGTGACTCAGCGAACCCACCCTGTGTAGCGATTGCCGCTGTGCGCTACGCGCGTCTCCTGTTGGCGGCCCGGGTCGGCTCCGTCCACCCGGGCACCGACGACGCGGACGAGCCAGGCGTTGACAGACAGCCCCTCGGTGCCCGCGGCACGCTCGATCCGGACCTTCAACTGCTCAGGCAGGCGCAGGTTGATCCGCGACATCCCGCCTTCAGCGTCGTCCACGTCGGTCGAGGGACGTGCCGTCCAGGCGTGTGTCGGCACTTCCGCTCCGGCGGTGTCTGCGGAGGCAACGTCGGCCGGCGGATGGGTGACGACGAAGTCGATGTCGCGACCATGCAGCCGCAACTCGACCGAGCCTGGGGCGAGATCAACCGTGATCTCCTCGGCAGCGACGGTCAGGGCATCCTGCAGCGCAAGCCTGATCGCCGCGCTGAGCGGCGCGGCGAGGCGCTCGGCCACGGCGCGCGCCTCATCGCCCGCGGCTTCGGCCGCATCGGCTAGCTGCTGCTGAATGTCCTCGATGTAGGGGCGCAGGTCCATGGCGCCACTATGGCACCACTGATGGTGTCATGTCAAGCTCACCCTGAGCCAACTTGGCGCCTCGGCTACAGAGCCAGGGTGCGGCGCCGGGTCTACGACCTAACCGCCGACTCGGATTGCATCTTTCACTGTACATAGCGTAAGGTCAATATCATGGCAACCCCAGCCGCTCACGCCGGTCCCGACCTCACTGATGAGGTGGTCGTGGTCACCGGTGGATCCCGTGGCATCGGCGCTGGGTCGGCTCGCCGCTTCGCCCAGCTCGGCGCCGCCGTGGTGGTGTCAGGGCGTGATCGGGCTGCGCTCGATTCGGTGGTGGCGTCGATCATCTCCAGCGGTGGCCGTGCCGTCGGCATCGCGGCCGAGTGCACCAGTCAGGAGGACGTCGACGCGCTCCGTGCCGGCGCCGAGGCGGCGTTCGGGCCGGCGACGGTGCTCCTGGCGTTTGCCGGTGGGGACGGACGCCCCGAACCGATCGGCGAACTCGATGCGACGCGGTGGCGCGCGGTCATCGACACCAATCTCACCGCCGCGTACATCACTGTCCGCACCTTCGCGCTCGGCATGATCGACCGGCGCCGCGGAGCCATCGTGACGATGTCCTCGACAGCTGGACGGCAGCCGGGTGGCGCCTCCGTCGCATACGCCGCCGCCAAGGCCGGCATCGTGATGCTGACCCGGCATCTGGCAGTCGATTTCGCGCCGCACGATGTGCGCATCAACTGCATCGCTCCGTCTGCGATCGAGACCGATCGTCTCGTCGCGCTCATGCCCGCGTCCGCCCGCGAGCAGCTCGCTCAGGCATTTCCTCTACGGCGTCTCGGCACCGTCGACGATGTCGCGGACGCTGCGCTCTTTCTCGCCACGCCGCAGTCATCGTGGATCACAGGCATCACCATCGACCTCACCGGTGGTCGCGTCACCGGGTGATCACACGCTTCAGGGCGTGAGCACGACCTTGAGGGCCTCACGCCGGTCGAACAATCGGTAACCGCGCACCCCGTCTTCGAGCGCCATTCGATGCGAGATGATCGCCTCGGGGTGGACGGCGCCGCTCGACACCATGGCAAGCGACTCGTCCCAGCGCCCGATGATGTTCGCGGTGCCGCAGAACTTGAGGTCGATCGCCTTGATGAACGTGGTGTTGAGCGGCAACTCGAGCTCCTGGTCGCTGTGCACGCCGATGACGCTGATCCGCCCGCCTGCGCGCGTGATGTCGATGCACTCGAGGAGCGCCGGCACCAGCCCAACGCACTCCAGGACGGCGTCGGCGCCGCGGCCGCCGGTTCGATCCTGGATGAAGCTCGGGGCGTGCACGTCGTTGGCGTTCACCGGTATCGCGCCGAGCGTTTGGGCCATCTCGAGACGCTCCGACACCGTGTCCACCGCGTAGATCGCCGCCGGCTCGAAACCCCGCGAGCCGAGGATGGCCATCAGGCCGACCGGGCCGCAACCGACGATGGTGACCACGTCACCCTGCTCGATGCGCGCCTCGCTCGCGCAGTCGAACCCGGTCGTGAAGATGTCCCCGACGAAGAGCGCCTGCTCGTCGCTCATCGTGTCCGCGACGGCGTGGAGCACGAGGTCGGCGGCAGGCACGCGGACGTACTCCGCCTGGGCCCCGGCGACGTCGCCGAAGAACGACCCGTACCCGAACACTCGCTGGTCGGGGCAGCGGCTGAACAGGCGCCGCTCGCAATACCAGCACTCGCCGCACGGGATGGTGAACGAGCCGACAACGCGGTCTCCCTCGGCGAAGCGCCGGACGCCGCCGTCAACGGCCTCCACGACACCGACGAACTCGTGCCCGAGAACGCCGCCCGAGCTCATCCCCGGGATGCGGCCGTGGACCACGTGCAGATCGCTGCCACAGATCGCCGTCCTGGTCACGCGGACCAGCGCGTCTCCGGGTTCCTGGATGTGGGGTTTCGGCACGTCGACGAGCTCAACCGTGCCGACGTCCTTGAACACCAGCGCTCGCATCGTCAGCCTTCCAGGCGGGACGTGATCAGCGCGCCTCTTCCTCGGCCGCTCGACGCTGGATGACGCGGTCGCGGAGCTCGTCCTCGAGGTCGCCCGCGTTTTCGACGTCGCGGCGCAGCCAGAACGGAATTCGTTCGGGCTCGCCG
>JBAQGL010000086.1:0-4476 GCA_049287785.1 Candidatus Dormiibacterota bacterium
TCTCGCTGGAAACGCCGATCGGTGAGGAAGAGGATTCGCACCTCGGTGACTTTGTCGAGGACAAGGAGGCGACGGCGCCGTCCGACGCAGCGTCGCTGACCATGCTGCGCACCGAGGTCGAGGACATCCTCGACACGCTCACGCCGCGTGAACGTCGCGTGCTCCAGCTCCGATTCGGCCTCATCGACGGCCACCAGCGCACGCTCGAAGAGGTGGGCAAGCGCTTCGGCGTCACGCGCGAACGCATTCGCCAGATCGAGGCGAAAGCGCTGCGCAAGCTGCGGCATCCGTCGCGTTCAAAGAAGCTCAAGGACTACCTCGAGTAGCCGGGGCGGCTCGGTCGCCGGCGGTGACGAATCGTGCTCCTGAGGGCACGGTGCGTCACGGCAGGTAGACTTGAGTCATGATCCGGGTTAGCTCAGCGGTAGAGCAGGCGGCTGTTAACCGCAAGGCCACTGGTTCGAATCCAGTACCCGGAGCGTCGACGTCCCACTAGCAGCACGCGGCATCGCCCGAGGCGGCGCCGTACACGAGGAACACGGGATGACCGAGACCGCATCGCGGCCGGGCACCACGCCCGCTGTCGCGACCCTGACCACGCCCGACACGGAGGGCGTTGCCCTGACCGACTCGACACCGACCCCCCCGACGTGGGCGTGGCCCCTGTCGGTACCGACGTCGCATACGCCGGAGAGCGAGATGGAGCACGGCGACGGCGATGAGGAGCGCGTGATCGACGGGAGCCCGACGCCTCCGCCGGTCGAGACCCTCGAGCCGGATCCCACCGAGGTGACCGTGGTCGCGGCGATCACGACGCCCGAGAAGGCGCTGCCCAAGGTGAGCTCGTTCGGGCCGCCAGGCAAGCGGCGCTCGACCATGGCGATCGTCCTGCTCTCGGTGGTCACGCTGGGCGTGTACAGCCTCATCTGGCACCAGCGCGTCAACCGCGAGGTCGGAAACTTCGATCCCCGCATGCACGTGATCCCGGGACGTTCGACGCTTGCGGTCGCAATCCCGTGGGCGCTCGGATGGCTGGTCAGCATTGCCGGTGCGGTGCGCATCGTGCTCGCGGTCGCCAACGTCACGCTGCCGTTCGACCCGCACTTCACCGTCCTCCAGGCCTACGGGCTGCTCTTCGGTTTCGTGCTGATTCCGTACCTCGAGCTGGTGCTGCCATTCAGCGCGGTCGCGATGGTGATGACCCTGGAGCGCGTGCGCATCGTTGAGGATCGGATGCTGCGCACCACCGATGTGCAACTGCGCCCGACACGCGCAATCTTCTGGATGCTGCTTCCGGTTGCGGGCGGTCTGATTCTCATGACAATCATCCAGCGACGTCTCAACCGCGCCTGGGAGGACGACATGGCGGCTGCACCCGCGGTACGCCCGACAGTGCGGGTGGCTCCGAGCTGACCCTCACTGCCGCCGCCTCGCCCACTCTCGTGTGCCGGTTGCGACGGGCTGCACTAGACTAACCGGTCGCGGTGGCTGTTTCGATCGCCTGTATTTCCGGCAAAGGCGGGGTGGGAAAAACGACCACCTGCGCCTCCCTGGCGGCTGTGTTCGCCGAGCGTGGACGGCGCGTGCTCGCCGTCGACATGGATCCGCAATCCAATCTCACCTCCGGACTGGGGTTCAACCCGTACTCGCTCACGCACACCGTCGCCGACGCGATACTCGAGCCCGACCAGTCGGTGGATGAGTTGATCGTCCGGACCAAATGGCCCGGTCTGCACCTGCTACCCGCCAATCCAGACCTGAGCGCTGTCCAGGCCGGCCTGCCGACCACGCTTGATGCAGAGACGCGCCTTCGTCGCGCGCTCGATCGCGACTGCCGGGACTACGACTTCATCCTCTTCGACACGCCCCCGAGCTTTGCGTTCCACACCATCAGCGTCCTCGCGGCCACCGATTTCATCGTGATACCGATGCAGATGTCGGGGTACGCGGTGAAGGGGCTCAAGGAGACGCTGCGCTCCGTGCATCACGTGCGTCAGGAGTTGAACCCGGACCTGCGCGTGCTCGGGTTGCTGCCGACATTCGTGGTGATGCGCACGCGTTTCTCTCGAGATCTTCTCGACGGATTGCGCGCGATTCCGAACCTTCGTGTCTTCAACACGGTCATCAAGGTGACCGTGCGCCTGCAGGAGTCGGCGCTCGCCGGCGAACCGGTGACGGTGATGGCGCCCTCCTCGGAGGCGGCCGCGGCGTATCGCTCGTTCGCCGACGAGGTGCTGGCTGCGCTCATCGCCGAGGGTGAGCGTGGTGTCTGAGCTCCGCTCATCGCGTCGCCGGCGGAGCGTCGCGGTCGCCCCAGCCCTGCTCGACCCGGCCGAGTTGCCGGAGGATGCGCCCGGACGCGTGAAATTGATCACCGTCGAAGCGCCCGCGGATAGGGTCGACCCGCCGGCACCGGTCCCTCCGACGATTGCGCGCTCCCCGTCGCTGCTTTCGGCGGGCGGCGGGTGGATCCCGGTTGCGGTTGCCGGGGTCGTGATCGTGGTCATCTTCGTCGTGGGGATGCTGCTGACCCACTCCTGACCCAGGCGCCCGCAGTTACACAGGTTTGTGGTACTCTCGGGAGGTGCAGACCGAGCCGGAGCGCGCAGTGGGTGAGGCGGAGCTCCTGGCCCGCGCGCTCGGCGGCTCGTCCCCAGCCGCTGACCTGAGCGCGGTGGCCAATCGGGTCGCGAGGATTCCGTGGTGGGAGCGCCGGGCGCTCGACGCCGCGGGTCTGATGCGCGAGCACGGGGTACCGCGGGAACGGGCCGAGCGGCTCGCTGCGATGTGGGAGCTGGCCGAGCGATGGACCGACGACGACCGCCCGGCGATCGGGTCACCGCGCGACGCGCTGCTCATGCTCGACGGGCTGAGGAGCGCACGCCGCGAGCAGGTCGTCGTGCTCCTGCTGGACGCGCGTCACCGGCCGATCAAGCTCGAGACGGTTGCGGTCGGCACCATCAATGCGTCGCGGCTGCAACCCCGTGACGTCTTCGGCCCGGCGCTGCGCAGCGATGCGGTTGCGGTCATCATTGGCCACAACCACCCGAGCGGGGACCCGGCGCCGAGCCGCGCGGATCGCGTGGTCACCGCTGCACTCCGCAGTGCCGGTGCGCTGCTCGGCGTGCCGGTGCTCGATCACCTGATCGTCGCCCGGCGCGGCCATCACTCGTTCCGAGAGACCGAGAGCTGGGACGAGGCCGCCTGACCGTCAGCCGAACGCGTTCTCGCCGGTCAGCTCCTTGCCGATGATGAGCGTATGCACCTCCTCGGTGCCCTCGTAGGTGAGCACCGATTCGAGGTTGGCCATGTGCCGCGCCACCGGGTACTCGAGGGTGATGCCGTTGGCGCCGAGGATCGTGCGTGCGCTGCGCGCGATGTCGAGCGCGGCGCGCACGTTGGCCCGCTTGGTGATCGACACCTGCACCGGGTGCAGCCGGCCCTCGTCCTTGAGAGTCCCGAGGCGGTGCGCGAGCAGGCGGCCCTGAACGATCGAGGTCGCCATGTTGGCGAGCTTCTGCTGGGTCAACTGCATCGCGCCGATCGGTTTGCCGAAGGCGCGCCGGGTCTTGCTGTATTCGAGCGCCGACTCGAAGCAGGCTCGCGCGGCACCCATCGCTCCCCAGCCGATCCCGAAGCGGGCCTCGTTGAGGCAGGACAGCGGCCCGCGCATGCCGGTGACGCCGGGGAGGACGGCGCTCTCGGGGAGGCGCACCGAGTCGAAGGACAGCTCCGAGGTCACCGACGCGCGCAACGACAGCTTGTTGTGCACGTCCGAGGTGGTGAAGCCGCGCATCCCTCGCTCGACGAGGAATCCGCGAATCCCCGCATCGGTGGACGCCCACACGACGGCGATATCGGCCATCGAGCCGTTGGTGATCCACATCTTGGTGCCGTCGAGGATCCAGTCACCGCCGTCGCGCCGTGCCGAGGTGCGCATCGACGAGGGATCCGAGCCCGCATCCGGCTCGGTGAGACCGAAGCAGCCGATGGCGCGCCCGGCGGCCATCTCGGGAAGCCAGCGGGCCTTCTGCTCCTCGCTCCCGAACTTCCAGATCGGAAACATGGCGAGCGAGCCCTGCACCGAGACAAACGAGCGCAACCCGCTGTCACCGGCCTCGAGCTCCTCGGATGCGACCCCGTAGGCGATCGCCGACGTGCCCGCACACCCGTAGCCGTGCAGGTGCATGCCCAGCAGCCCGAGACCCGCGACCTCCGGGATCAGCTCACGGGGGAACGTGCCGGCTTCGAAGTGCTCGGGGATGACCGGTAGCGCGCGCTCGCGCACGAAGGCGCGCACCGTGTCGCGGACGAGGCGCTCGTCGTCGCCGAGCAGGTCGTCGACGGCGAAGAGATCGGACGGGACCAGTGCCTGGGTGCGGGGCGCTCGCTCGGTGACGGCCATGCGGTCAGCGTACGCGGAGTCAGTGAGCGTCGGGGACCCCGGCTCCGGCTTCAAACCGGACTATTCAGCCT
>JBAQGL010000087.1:0-5040 GCA_049287785.1 Candidatus Dormiibacterota bacterium
CCCCGTCGACGGCGGTTTCACCATAAGGCGGGCAAGTCCTCCGTCAGCTCAGGGAGATTGCGACCTCTTCGAGATCGTCCAAGGATTCCTGAAGTCCGCCTTCCATCCCTGAGGCGAGCACCATGTCGCGGATCTCACGGCTCGGGTACTCCGTGAGGATGGTGAGCGTCGTCCGGCCGTACTCCTCCGTGAACGACACCGTATTCAGGGCGGCGCCGGCGTCGGGCATGCCCTCGAAGATCTCCGTCGAGACGAGCCGTTCATTGGGGACGATCTCGCGGAACTCTCCGTGGAATGCAACCTCGAATCCAGGATTCGCGTCCATCGCATAGCGAAACGCGCCTCCGACCCGCAGATCGATCTCGGCGACGGTGGCGACGCCCCGGTCGCCGGCCCACCACCGCTTGATGAGTTCCGGGGTGGTCCACGCCTTGTAGACCAGATCCTTCGGTGCGTTGAACTCACGCGTGGTCAGGATCTCCGTCTCCGAGGGGAGCGTCACCACGGCCGTCCCGCTGGTTGCCGTCGCTGTCATGTCAGTCCTCCTTGTCCTTCTGCTCTCGGTCCTGCAACTCCAGTAACACCACATCCAGACGATCGAACCGACGTGTCCAGGAGGCCTCGTAGGCCTTCACCCAGTCGTGGATCGGCTTGAGCGGTTGTCCGTGCAACGAGTACAGGCGCTGCCGGCCGACGTCGCGAACGGCAACCAGGTCCACATCACGGAGCACCTTGAGGTGCTTCGAGATGAGCGGTTGCGAGAGGCCGAGTCGCGCGACGACGTCATTCACCGGGAGTTCGCCGCCGGCGAGCAGATCGAGGATCTGCCGGCGCCGGGGTTCCGCCACGGCGTTGAAAGCGTCAGTTGTCGTTGCCGCACGAGCCATGACGACGATTATATGCCTATATAGTGATATGTCAAGCCAGGCGGCGATGCAGGCTCAGGAGGGCGGGTTCAACCTGCTACAGCCGGGATCGGGGTCAGTCGGGATCCTGGTGCGGGTAGCGCCAATCGGTCGGCGGGACGAACGCCTCCTTGATGACGCGAGGGGAGACCCAGCGCAGCATGTTCAGAAGTGATCCCGCCTTGTCGTTGGTCCCGCTCTTTCTGGCGCCCCCGAATGGCTGCTGCCCGACCACCGCGCCGGTCGATTTGTCGTTGATGTAGAAGTTGCCGGCTGCGTAGCGGAGGTGCTCTGACGCCTGGTCGAGGGCCGCGCGATCGTCCGCGAACACCGCACCGGTGAGCGCGTACGGCGACGTGCTGTCGACCAGGTCGAGGACCGACAGCCATTCCGAGTCGGGGTAGGGGAAGACGGTGAGGATGGGACCGAAGAGTTCGCGCTGCATCAGGTCGTGGCGTGGATTGGATGTGGCAAGGATGGTGGGATGCACGAACCAGCCGATCTCGGCGTCGCACTCGCCGCCCGCGACCAGGGTGAGCTCGGGATCGGTTCGCGCCGCCGCAAGGACCGCCTCGTGCTTGCGGAAGCTCGGCTCGTCGATGACGGCGCCCATGAAGGTGCTGAACTCGGCCGGATCTCCGACCGGGATCGCCTCGGTGGCCGCGGCGAGCGGATCGCGTAGCCGTTGCCACACCGAGTTGGGGATGTATGCGCGCGAAGAGGCTGAGCACTTCTGGCCCTGATACTCGAAGGACCCGCGAAGGAGGCCGACCAGCAGGGCCTCGGGGGACGCCGAGGAGTGTGCGAGCACGAAATCCTTGCCGCCGGTTTCCCCTACGAGCCTTGGGTAGGTCCGGTAGCTGCCCAGGTTTGCAGCCACCGTGCTCCAGAGATGCTGAAAGGTGTCGGTTGACCCGGTGAAGTGGATACCGGCGAGCGATGGGTGCTGCACGGCAACCTCGGAGACCACGGCGCCCGGCGCTGCGATCATGTTGATCACCCCGGGCGGCAGCCCCGCAGCCTCGAGGATCTCCATGATCACCTGGGCGGCGAGCAGCGCGGTGGTCGCCGGTTTCCAGACCACAGTGTTGCCCACGATCGCGGGCGCCACGGCGAGGTTCCCACCAATGGAGGTGAAGTTGAAGGGACTGATGGCGAGCACGAAGCCCTCGAGCGGCCGGTGGTCCATGCGGTTCCACACCCCTGGAGAGGACACGGGTTGGGTGTCCTGCAACTGGCGGCCGAAGTACACGTTCCAGCGCCAGAAGTCGATCAACTCGCAGGCGGCGTCGATCTCCGCCTGGTGAACGCTCTTGCTCTGTCCGAGGATGGTCGCGGCGTTGAGCCGGTCGCGGAAGGGTCCGCTCAGAAGGTCGGCGGCGCGGAGGAAGACCGAGGCGCGCGTCTCCCAGGGAGCGGTCGACCAGTCGTGATGGGCGTCGAGGGCCGCGTCGACGGCGGCGCGGACCTCGACGGCGTTAGCGGAAGCCGCGTCGACGACCGTCAGCGCATGGCGGTGCGGTGCCGTGACCGAGATCCGCTCTCCGTGACCATCGACCGATCGGCCGCCGATGTGGAGGGGCACACGGTGCGGCGCCGCAGCCTGCATGTCGTGGATGGCGGCGCGGAGGCGGGCACGCTCGGGTGTGCCCGGAGCGTAGAGGTGAACGGGCTCGTTGATCGGTGGCTGAGAACTCATCGCGGCGATTGTGGCTCAGTGAGTGTGTAGAGTGAGAGGGCGCCATGGACCAGATCCGCTTGCGGCCCGTTCCCGTGGCCGATCCCCGGCCGCTGCATCAGCGGCTCCTCCCCGAGGGTGTCGATCGGCGCCCCGAGTGGCTCACCGTCAAGCTCCCAGCCGGGGACGGGTACTCGCAGATCAAGGGGATCATGCGCGGCCAGAACCTCAACACCGTCTGCGAGGAGGCTCGCTGCCCGAACATCGCCGAGTGCTGGGGGCATGGAACCGCGACCTTCATGATCCTCGGCGACGTCTGCACCCGCGCCTGTGCGTTCTGCGCGGTGAAGAGTGGCAAGCGCGGTGGCGACATCGACTGGGACGAACCTCGCCGGGTCGGCGAAGCGGTCAGCACGATGGGGCTGCGTCATGCGGTGGTGACCTCAGTGGATCGTGACGACCTCGCCGACGGCGGCGCCGGCGTCTTCGCCGCGACCATCCGGTCGATCCGCGCGCTGTCGCCGGGCACCACCATCGAGGTGCTGACGCCTGACTTCCAGGGCGATCACGACGCGCTGCGCACGGTCATGGACGAGGTGCCCGAGATCTTCAACCACAACGTCGAGACCGTCGGCCGCCTCTATCGGCGGGTCCGGCCGAAGTCCGAGCTCGATCGCAGCCTTGAGCTGCTCCGCGCGGCCAAGCGCATCGAGCCGCGAAGTCGCACCAAGTCGGGCCTCATGGTCGGGCTCGGCGAGGAGATGGACGAGGTCAAGGAGCTCCTCGACCAGATGCGGGCCCACGACATCGAGATCATCACCATCGGCCAGTACCTACGCCCGTCCCTCAAGCATCATCCCCTGATCCGGTACTGGCATCCCGACGAGTTCGCTGAGCTGAAGGCATACGGCAGGGCGCTCGGCTTCAAGCACGTCGAATCGGGCCCGCTGGTGCGCTCGAGCTACCACGCCCACGAGCAGGCGGTCGCTGCCCACGCCGGATGAGCGACAGGATGGACATGCCGGTACTCCGCTGGGCATGGCTCGGGACGGTCAGCTACGGCGATGCCTGGGCCCTCCAGCGTGAGGTCGCGCTCGCGCGCCGCTCTGGGGGCCTCGAGGACGACGCAGTGCTCCTGCTCGAGCATCCGCCCGTCTACACCATGGGCCGTCAGGGCGAGGCGCGGCACCTCGGCGACGGACCGGATGCCCTCCGTGCCGCCGGCGCCGAGTTCGTCGAGGTCGATCGCGGTGGATCGGTGACCTTCCACGGGCCGGGCCAGCTGGTCGCGTACCCCATCGTCCGCCTGGCGGGCATCTTCCCGATCCCCGGCCATCCCGCCCACGGCGACGTCGACCGATACTTACGCGCCCTCGAGGCGGCCCTCATGGCCACCGCCGCGCACTACGGCGTCGAGGTCGCTCGGCGTCCACCGCTGACCGGCGTGTGGTCCGGCGAACGCAAGCTCGCCGCCATCGGCGTGAAGCTCGCGGGCGGGGTCACGACCCACGGCGTCGCCCTGAACGTGGCGACCGACCTCAGCTGGTTCGATCGGGTCACGCCCTGCGGCATCGAGGGCGCCTCGGTGGCTTCGCTCGAAAGCCTCGGCGCCCCAGGGCACACCCCGGCGGAGGTGGCGCCGGTGCTCGCCGCCGGCCTCGCGTCGGCGTTCGGCTGCCGGCTCGATACCGCCGGACCGCTGGAGGCGCTGGCGCGCTCCGCGGCGCGAGAGGCAACAGCCGCCGCCTAGGACCCGCCGCCGCGGGCGGCCAACTCGTCTGGACGGCCTCTCGGCGAATTCTCAGCGTCGTCTCCGCACGTTCTCAGGGCCCGGGGTCCGGGGCTCTGGTTGGATGAATTCCATCCCCCGGACACACCAAGGAGACACCAGATGACCCATGTCACGGCGCTCAGGAACAGCATCCTGTGCGGCTTCGCCGTCGTGGCGGTCGCAGGATGCGGCGCCGCGTCGCTCACCGGAAACCCCGGCACGGCGCCCGTCGGGTCGAGCACCAGCGCTCCCGCAAACACGAACACGGCAGCGCCCGCCGCGACGCCGGCCGAGACGCCCGACACCAGCGGCATCAACCAGCAGATCAGTGGCATCAACAGCCAGCTCAGCACCATCAACGGGCAGCTCAACGCGGCCGGGGCGGGACTGAGCACGAATGAAGGAGACCCATCCAAGTGAACGCTCGACTCCTTGCCCGTGGCGTGGCGACGCTGACGGTGACCGCCGGCCTCGGCCTCGCCGGCTCGGTCGCGGTGGACGCCGCGGGCACACCGACTCCCTCACCGACGGCAACCCCGGTCACCGTGCCGAACACGGCCGCGCTCGCGACGCTCAAAGCGCATTGCACCATCGCGGTGCAACGCCGGCTCGCGACGCTCACCGCCGACAACACGTTCGTCAAAGACTCGGGCGCGGTGACCAGCGCTGACCAGACAACCCTCGAA
>JBAQGL010000088.1:0-11886 GCA_049287785.1 Candidatus Dormiibacterota bacterium
ATCCCTGGCTCATGGATCCAGTGTAGTGGCCTCCTGAGAGTGCGCTGAGAAGGGTCGTTTGCGATCATCTCGTGGCGAAAGCGTCGCGAGTCGACTCATATACTCGAAGCAATGAGTGGGCCGACCCGCCTCCTCGTCGTGGACGACGAGCCGAGCATCACCGACTTCATCGCGCTCGGTTTGCGCCATGAGGGCTATGACGTCCGCACTGCACCCGACGGCCACGTCGCGCTGCGCGTGGTCGACGAGTTCAAGCCACACCTGGTCGTGCTCGACCTGATGATGCCGCGCGTCGACGGCTGGCAGCTCTGCCGAGCACTGTCCGGAGATCGCTCGCGCGGGATCATCATCCTGAGCGCGCGTGACGAGACCAGCGATCGCATCCAGGGCCTCGAGCTCGGTGCCGACGACTACCTCGTGAAGCCATTCGACTTCGCCGAGTTGCTCGCCCGAATCCGCGCGGTGCTCCGACGTCGCAATCCGGATCTCAGCCGCGTCATCCGCGCCGGCGACCTCAGCATCGACACGGCGACCCGCGAGGTTCGCGCCGGCGATCGCACCGTCGAGCTCTCGGTGCGGGAATACGATCTCCTCCTGTACCTCGCCAGCAATGCCGATCAGGTGCTGCCACGCCAGCGAATTCTCGATGAGGTGTGGGGCTACAACTTCTTCGGCGACGAGAACAACATCGAGGTTTACATCCGCTATCTGCGAACCAAGCTTGGCGACACGGCTCACGAGCGGATCCAGACGGTGCGCGGGGTTGGCTACCGGCTGCGCAGCACGGTGATCGGGAACGACGCCGCGGCGCGGTAGGACGTGCGGCGCATCGGACACGCCCTCGCGTCGTTGCGATGGCGGTTGACACTCACCTTCATCGCCCTGCTGCTGCCCTTGCTGGTGCTGCTCGCGGGCTATCAGTACGTCACGTTGCGATCGAGCCTGATCAGCAATCGAGTCGGTGAACTGCAGGCCAACCTCAACTCGGCCCGACGTTTGATCACGGCCAAGGAGAAAGCACTGGGGGTGGCTACCACTGGGCTTCCGCGTCTGTGCGAAGCACATCCTGCGGCGGTCGCGCGGGCAGTGGCGACTGCCGTGTCGACGGTGACGGGGCAAACAGTTCAGGTGGCCGTCTACGACAGCACGCTGGCGGAGGAGGCAGTGGCGCCGGTGGGCACAAGCCCACCGACCCTCGATGCTGCGGCGCTCCAGGGGGTGGTCACGAAGGGGGTGCGCTCCGGCGCGGAGCAGATTCCGACCGTGAACGGCGATCAGCTTGTGGTCGGCTTCCCCGTGGCCGTCGGAAGCGGTGCCTGCGGTGTGGTGCAGCTGTCGGTTTCGATGGCGCCGATCAATAGTCTGCTGAACGCAGAGATCCTGCTGATCACCGCAGGGGGACTGGTGGTGGTGGTGCTCGCGACCATTCTCGGCGTCGTCCTCACCGGCCGGACGCTCCGTCCGATGCGCCGACTCGCCACAACAGCCGAGCAGCTCGCCGCAGGCGATCTCGCGGCGCGAAGCCGGCTCACGCCGAGCCGGGATGAGGTCGGTCAGCTCGCCGGCAGCTTCGACCATATGGCGGACCGGATCCAGGAGGCCTTCACAGCGCAACAGGAGTCCGAGGCACAGGTGCGACGCTTCATCGCCGATGCGTCGCACGAGTTGCGCACGCCGTTGACGGCGCTCAAGGGATACATCGACGTCCTGCGCCGGGGTGCCGGCCGTGAGCCGGCAGCGCTCGACGCCGCACTCGAGGCGATGAGCACTGAGTCCGAGCGCATGCGCGTCCTCGTTCTCGACCTGCTGACGCTCGCTCGACTGGATGCGCAGCGCGAGTCGCATCCCGAGGACATCGACCTCAACGTCACGGTCGGCGCCCTCCTCAATGAGGGGGTCCCGGGGATGCCTGCCGTCGTGGAGCGCACCTTCACGCCCGGGGCACTATTCGTTCACGCCGACCGTGGCGCGGTCGACACCATCGTGCGCAACCTGCTGGTCAACGCCTGCAAGTACGCGCACGGTGCAGCACAGCACTGGAGCACCGACGCCGATGCGGGATGGGCAAGGCTCGAGGTGCGTGACGAGGGGCCCGGCATCCCCGCCGTCGACCTGGCCCATGTCTTCGAGCGCTTCTACCGCGGGGAGAAGACGCGGGCTCGAGAGGAGGGCGGAAGCGGCCTCGGTCTCAGCATCGTGCAGGGGCTGGCCCGGGCGCAGGGAGGTGACGTGGCCATCGGCAGCGCCGAAGGCGTGGGGACGACCGTCACCGTCTGGTTGCCCCTCGCGCCGGTGCCGCCGCCGCCCCCTACAGGTTGAACGGCGACTGAAACGAGAGGCCACTCAACACCGTCAGCTGCCCGGTTGCCATGAGCAGGCCGAACCCGAAAAGGATCACGCCGGCGACGATGCTGATCACCCGCAGGTGGCGGTTGATGCTGCGCAGCGGTCCCTGAAGCCGGTCGGCGAGCACGGCGACCAGCAGGAACGGGACCGCGAGCCCGAGGCAGTAGATGACCATGAACGGCAGGCCGCCGAACTCGCGGTTCTGTGCCAGGGTGAGGATGGCGCCGAGCTGGGGACCGAGGCAGGGGAGCCATCCGGCCGCGAAGGTCAGCCCCAGGAGCAGTCCACCCGCCGCGCCGCTCGACACCCGGAGATGGAAGCGCCGCTCCCGCTCGAGCCACCCGAAGCGCAGCACACCCATGGTCTGCAGCGCGAGCACCATGATGATCCCGCCGGCGATGCGGTTGACGAGCTCGATGTTGCGCTGGAACACCGTGATCGCGAGCACTCCTTCGAGCAGGTAGTACTCGGCGATGAACACCAGGCTGAACCCGACGACAAACGCCACCCCGGTGGTGATCGCGGTGCTCCGGAAGGATGAGGTGGAAACCGTCCCGCCCGAGGCGACCGCCAGGGCCGGTTCGCCGGCGCGCCCGCTCAGATATGCGGCATATGCGGGCATGAGCGGGAAGACGCAGGGCGACAGGAACGACACCAGACCGGCGAGAAACGCGAGCGGAATCGACGGACCTGCTGTCACCCCAATCACGGCGCTAGCGTAGGTCGGCGAGTGCTACGGAGGTCCTTCCACGTAGTACCGCTGCCTCCAGCGGACGAAGACGTAGAGCGCGAGCAGCACGAAGAAGACCTCGTACACGAGCGGCGTCGGCCAGTGAAAGGCGGCCTGCGCGAAGCGCTGGATGCCGCTGACGGCAGGCGGGGTTACAACCGGTCTGGCTGACTGAGCGACCGGCGTCGCAGTCGGCACCGGCGTCGGGACCGACGATGGCACCAGCGCGCCCGGGGCCTCGGGAACGAGCGGCGGCGGCGCTGGCGCGGTCGTGTCGCTTTCGATGTAAAGGTGGCTGCCGCCGGTCGGTGGGTTCACCGCGACCATCACCTCTGGCGGCGTGGTGTTGGCGATCGCGATGGCGTCGACGTTCCTGTTCCCACCGGGAAGACCGGTATCCGCCCGGTGGTAGGTCA
This sequence comes from Candidatus Dormiibacterota bacterium, assembly GCA_049287785.1. Lineage (GTDB taxonomy): Bacteria > Chloroflexota > Dormibacteria > Aeolococcales > Aeolococcaceae > Palsa-851. The sequence continues at coordinate 3,493 of JBAQGL010000088.1, forward strand.
GGCCGCCGTCGGTGGATCGATAGAAGTCGCCTCCTGTGCTCCCGCCCGCATCGGCGCCCGCGTAGGCGAGGTTCGGGTCCAGGGGACCGAACTGCGCCACGGTCAGCGTGAGCGCCTGGGGGACGCCCGTCCCAGCGGTCCAGGTGGCGCCGCCGTCGCCGCTGCGGAAGATGCCCTGAGACGTCGCCACGATCAGCGGTCGCTTGGGGATCGCACGGTCGATCTGACCGGCGGTGATCGAAGAGACATCGGCACCGGTGGGCAGCCCCGATTGGAGGACCTCCCAGGCGCCGCCACCCGTGCTGCTGAAGAGGTATCCGGACGCGAGCGTGCCGCTGATGGTGCCGTCCGCTCCGGCAAGCACCGTGAATTGCGGGTAGTTCGCCGCCACGGCGACGGCGGCGATCGAATACCGGTCAAGGCCGCCTGCATGCCAGATCCGTCCGTTTGGGCTCAGCGCAACGCCGGCGTTGGTGCCGGCGGCCATGCCGTCATGCCCGAATGCCAGAGACCGGACATCGAGATTGCCGAGACCGCTCGAGGCGTCCGTCCAGGTCGCGCCCGCGTCGGCACTCACGAGAACGCCCTTGCCGTCGGTCCCGGCGAACGCGTTGGGCGGCGTGTGGGTGTCGAAGCCGACCGTCCAGACACGGATGCCGCTCAGGGTCCGGGTCCAGGTGGCTCCCGCATCCCGGGAGACGTAGACCCCGAGATCGGTGCCGGCGAGGATGGTGCTCGGCACCGACGGTTGGATCGCGAGGCTCCAGATCTTTCCCGTCCCGAGGCCCGGAAGGGGCGCGACGACCGAAAAAGCTCCCTGTGCAGCCGAGGCGGGGGTACCGAAGGTGGCCAATCCCCCGAGGAGCGCCAGGAGGAACAGCGCGACGCCAGGAGATCGCCGCCTCCGGCGAGTGGCGGGCGTGGCGGATGGACAGGAGTGGGTGGGGTGAGTTCTCACTGATGGGCGCTTGAGGAAGTCGAGTTGGAGTGACGGCGCCGCGAGGTCTCGCGCCGCAATCGGGGAGACGGGCCAAGAATAGCGCGGGTTCCGGGTTTCGCGGCCGCCGTGGCGCGGTATCTGCGATCCAGATGGCAACCACCTTCAAGGACTACTACGCGATCCTGGGCGTTCCGCGGACGGCCACCGAGAAGGAGATCCGCACCGCGTTCCGCAAGCTCGCGCGCAAGCACCACCCGGATGTCAACCAGGGCGACAAGGCGGCCGAGGACCGTTTCAAGGAGATCAACGAGGCCAACGAGGTCCTCGGTGACCCGGAGAAGCGGAAGAAGTACGACGAGCTCGGTCCACGCTGGCAGGAGTACGAGCAGTGGGAGCGAGCCGGACGCCCCGGACCCAACCCCTTCCAGAACAACAACGAGCAGTTCGGTTATCGGACGGTGTCACCCGACGAGCTCGAGGGAATGTTCGGCGACAGCGCCCCGTTCAGCGACTTCTTCCAGCAGTTCTTCGGTGGCGGTCAGGCGCCGTCCGGGTTCAACTCGGGCCGCAGCAGGCGACGGGTGGCTCGGCGTGGCCAGGACGTCGAGGGCGATACCGAGATCAGCCTCGAGGATGCGTACGCCGGCTCGACCCTCACCGCGGACCTCAGCTCGTCCGATGGTCCGCGCAGGGTGGAGATCAAGGTGCCGGCGGGGATCCATGAAGGTGCGCGGATTCGCGCCGGCGGTCAGGGTGGCCAGGGTCAGAACGGCGGGCCCCGAGGTGATCTCTTCATCCGCGTCCACATCCGGCCGCACCCGGGCTTCGCGCGTCACGGCGACGATCTCACCGTCCGCGTTCCGACGCGGCTGTCCACCGCGATCGCAGGTGGCACCGTGGCCGTCCCGACGTTGCGCGGCACCACGGCGCAGCTGTCGGTTCCGGCCGGAACGCAGAACGGCGCCCGCCTCAGGCTTCGTGGCCTCGGGATGCCTCATCTCAAGGGCGGCGGGGCAGGCGATCTGATCGCCACCATCGACGTGCGTCTGCCCCACCCGACGCCCGAACCCCTGCTCGCCTGGGCACAGTCCGAGGAGCAGCCCTCCGCCTGACCCCGGTCCTAGGAGACGGTGAGAGTGTGCTCGCGGGTGCTCCGTTTGATCGTGCAGACGTTGCCCTCGCAGGTGGACGCGATGACGTCGACGGTGAGAACGCCACTGCCCGGCGATCCCAGTCGGAGATCGAGGCGCGCCGGGAGGCCGTCCAGCGCCCAGGACCGCGGCCCGGCACCGAGGAGGGGCTCCGGGTCGACGGTCACGCTCACGCGCACCGGCGGACCCTGCTGGATGTCGAGATCGAGGCCGCCGAGGTCCACATCCGCCTCGAGCACGAGCGCAGCCCCAGCGCGTCCGGCGAGCGCGGCGCCGGCCGGCTCGACTCCGCCATCCACCTCGTGGACGTCGATCTCGGTCACGACGCCGGTGGTGATGTCGATGGTGATCACGCGGTCATGGTTGGTGTCCGCGACCAGGAGACGGCCATCCGGCAGCACGTCCAGCCCACCGGGCTCGTCGACAGGTTCGCTCAGCCGAATCGTGCTGAGCGCCCCGGCATCCCACACCCGGAGCATTGAGTTGAAGGTATCCGCGATGGCGATCGAGCCGCCGGGGAGAGCCACGACGCCGAGCGGATGCTGCAGCCTCGCCGTCGACCGGTCGCCATCATCGCGTCCCCAGTCGAAGAGACCGGTACCGACCAGGGTCTCGACCCGCTCGTCGCGGGCCACGCGCAACGCCGAGACCTCGGAGTCGGCGAACGCGACGGCCCCGTCGTCGAGCAGGGTCAGACCGCTCGGCTGAGCAAGATGCGCATCGCGCGCCGGACCGTCGCGCAGCCCCTCGGCCCGGCTTCCGGCCAGCACCTCCGCCTCACCACCGTTCGCTGGGATCGCGACGATTCGGTGGAGGCCGGCTTCGGCGACCGCGATCCTGCTGTCGGGCAGCACGAGCGCGTCCCAGGGCGAGCGCAGGCCCGAGGCGAGCACGCTCCGTTCGCCGCTGGGAAGAGCGACGGCTACCAGTTCTCCTGAGACGGTGTCGCAGACCAGGAGGCGATCTGCGTCGAAGCGAACTCCCTGGGGCTGGTGGAAGTCGCCGAGAGCGTGGCGGATCGTGCCATCGAGGTCGCAGACGAGCACGCGATCGTTCCCGGTGTCGGCGATTGCGATCCGGATTCCGCCGTCGGAGCACACTTTGCCGGGAAACGCGAGGGTTCCGGCGCCACCGAGCGGGACCGGTGTGAACGCCGGTCCGGCGGCGAGATCGGTTCGGCCGTCGAGGAGTTGAGCGATAACCTTCTCGAGCGACGGTCCATTCCCCTCGCCGGATGCCATGGCGACGACGTATCCGTCGGGGTCGATGACGACCAGCGTGGGCCAGGCACGCACACCGTACTGCTGCCAGGTCTCCAGATCGGGGTCGTCGAGCACTGGATGGCCGATCCGGTGCCTGCGGACCGCCCGTGCCACGGCCGCGTGGTCGGCTTCGTGGGGAAACTTCGGCGAGTGAACGCCGATGACCACCAGGCGATCCCCGAATCGCCTCTCGAGCGGGCGCAGCTCCTCGATGACGCGAAGGCAGTTGATGCAGCAGAACGTCCAGAAATCGAGCACCACCACGCGACCGCGAAGGTCGCGCAACTCGAGCGGTTGCTCCGTGTTGATCCAGCCGCCCGCGCCACGAAGCTCCGGGGCGCGAACACGTCCGAGCGTTGTCGTCATCGCCGTCCATCATCCCGCGCGGCGACGGCGAAGGGGTTGGCCGGGGGCGCCGTATTCGGGCAGTTGATATAATGCAAACAGCGGTAGGTTGGTGCACCGGCCAAGGGCGCGAGGGGAGCGCCGCTGGACGTCTTTTTTTGAAACTCTCCCTATCCCTTCCTGACCGGCAGGGGGTGGCCCTCCGCCCCCTGCCACTTTTTCAGAGAGCTTCGAGGCTGCCGGTCTGCTGTCAGTCGAGCAGCGGGGTGCGCACCAGGGTGTGCTCCCGATCCGGTCCAACCGACACGACGTTGACCGTCGCGCCGCACAGCTCACCGACGCGTTCGATGTAGGTGCGACAGGCTGCCGGAAGGTCCTCGTAGCGCCGGCACTCCCGAGTTGGTGACATCCACCCGGGGAACTCCTCGTAGATCGGCTCGACGTGCTTGAGGTGCGAGATGTTGGCCATCGGATGGTCCCAATACTCGCCCTTGCTCAGGTATCCCGTGCAGATCTTGAGCGTCTCGAACTCATCGAGGACGTCGACCTTGGTAAGGACCATGGCGTCGATGCCGTTGGTGGCGACGGCGTAGCGGGAGACGGCCGCGTCGAACCAGCCGACGCGACGTGCACGGCCCGTCGTGGTGCCGTACTCGGAGCCGACCTCGCGGAGCTGGTCACCGAGCGTGTTGGTCAGCTCGGTGGGGAAGGGGCCATAGCCGACGCGGGTCGTGTATGCCTTGAAGACCCCCACGGTCCGGGTGATTCGTGACGGCGGTATCCCGCTGCCGGTGCAGGCGCCGCCCGCAGTTGGTGACGACGATGTCACATACGGGTAGGTCCCGAGGTCGATGTCCAGCATCACGCCCTGCGCGCCCTCGAGAAGGATCTTCTTGCCCGCGTTGAGCGCGTCCTGGATGAGCGGATAGATGTCGCGGATGTATGGGTCGATGCGCTCCGCGTAGCCGAGGTACTCGTCGAGGATCTCCTTCTCGTTGAAGGGCTCGGCGCCGTACAGGCGCGTCAGGCTCTCATTCTTGAGACGCAGCACGAAACGGAGCTTCTTCTCGAGGAACGCGGGCTTCTGCAGGTCGCCGATGCGAAACCCGATACGGCGCACCTTGTCCTCATACGCCGGCCCGATGCCCCGCCAGGTGGTGCCGAGGCGATCATCACCGCGCAGCTCCTCGCCGAGCTGGTCGAGGACCGGGTGATACGGCATCACCATGTGAGCGCGCTCGCTGATCACGAGATTGCGCGCCGGAATCCCGCCCGACTGGAGCTCGTCGAGCTCCTGGAGAAACGCTTTCGGGTCGACGACCACGCCGTGGCCGATGACGCACGTGGTCTCGGGATACAGGATGCCGCTCGGGATCAGGTGGAAGCGGTGCTCCTTGCCCCCGGTGACGACGGTGTGGCCGGCGTTGTTGCCGCCCTGCGAGCGGATGACCATGTTGACCGCGTCGGCAAGCAGATCGATGACCTTGCCCTTGCCTTCATCGCCCCACTGACCGCCGACCAGAACTGTGACGCTCATCGCGGCGGGAAGCGTACTGGACAGGACAGCTTCGAGCGGTTGTTTAGCGGAGGGCCGGTGTGGAAAACCTCTTCAGGGCCGGTATTTGGACCGGCAGGAACCAGAGAGAACATGGCAGACAAGACCCCGTTGACCGAGTTGACCGACCAGCTTCCATCCGACTGGAAGTGGGTGGCGCTGTTCCGCGCGCCCGAGGGCTTCGAGCGCGAATGGCGCTCATGGCTGGGCGCTGCGGTGCACGAGGAAGACCTGTCCCTGCTGCGCTGGTGGAGCCAGAGGGCCGACCAGGCCGCCTAAGCGACCGATCCTCGGCTCCCACCCCAAGCCAGCCCAGCCTCCACTGAGACAATGGAGGTGGCGCCGGTACGATGCGGTGACGATGCCGACATCGAGCCAGACGCACGACTGCATCTTCTGCGCCATCGTCGCCGGCGCTGCCCCAGCGACCTTCCTCCATCAAGACGACGGCGTCGTCGCCTTCATGGATATCCGCCCAGTACAACCGGGCCATCTGCTGGTCGTGCCGCGGATGCATGCGGAGTTGCTCCCCGACCTGGACGACGCCGTGCTTGCCACCATGTGGTCGGTGGCCACTCGCCTCAATCGGGCTTTGCGAGCGGGCACGCCGTCAGTCGAGGCGGTGAGCGTCTACGTCGCTGACGGCGAGGCCGCCGGACAGGAGATCCCGCACGCGCACATCCATCTGATCCCTCGCCACGCGGATGACGGATTCGGATTCCGCTTTCCACCCGGCTATGGCGCTCAGCCCGCCCGCGCGGAGCTCGAGGCGATTGCCGATCGGATTCGAAGCGCGATCCGGTTGACAGACGCCCCTGGGCTCCGTGGCAACTGAGGCGGCCGGCACCCGGCTGCGGCGCTATCGCGCCTCGCCGTGGTGGCCGAATGCCGCGACGCTTGTCATCGCCGAGCTGGGCCTCGGGGCTGCCCTCCTCGTTCCGATCACCTTCAGCGATCCGAATGGCGTCGACCCGTACCTGGCGAGGCTGAGCGTCGCGTCGGTCCTGATCGCCCTGCCGTCGCTCTTGATCCGACGTCTCGAACCGGCTCGCCCGATTCTCTTCGCCCTGGCGGCCGTCGCCGCCACCTACACGCTGCTCTCGGCCGGGCCGCAGATCCTCTTCGACCTGTTTGGCCAGCGCTCGGGCAGCTTCGACGTTCAGGTCTTCTGGTCATCGGTCGCGCAGGCGCTCGGCACGCTGCTCATCGCGTTCGCCGCGTGGCGGACGGTGGCGCCGTCGTGGCGACCGTCGCTCCGCATCCGCCATCTCGGTCTCGGAGGGCTCGCCGCCGGCGTCATCGGCAGCGTCGTCCTGATCGGCCTCGGCCTGGCGCTGCCCGCGGGCGTGCTCGGACGCCTGGCGCTGCAACCGGTCGCGCTCGGCCGGGACTTCCCATTGCTGGGACCGGCGAACGCGCTGCAGGCCTTCTCGCAGGAGGTGCAGTTCCGCGGTCTGCTCCTCGGCGCGTTGGAGCGGACCATGAGCCCGCGCTGGGCCAATGTCTGCCAGGCAGCGGTCTTCGGCCTCGCCCATCTGGCCATCAGCTATGGCGGACCCGAAGCGCCTTTCGTGCCCATCACCTTCCTCGTCGGCCTGGCGTTCGGCTGGCTGGTGCGCCGGACCAACTCACTGTGGCCGGCGGTGATCATCCATGCGGTCGCGGACATCGCGCTGCAGTTCGGCATCGTCCAGGGGCTGTATGGGTTCTGATCGCCGCAGGCGCGTGCTGACTGCGACGGTGGCGGCGTGCATCGCGCTTACCGTCATCCTCATCGGCAGCGCGCCGGCCCGCGCGGCGCTCGCATGGTGGAGCCCGGTGGCGCTGCGCGGCACCGCGATCACTCGTGTTTCTGCCATAGGCGACACGATCATGGTGCGCACCGCGACGGGGACGACGCTGCTGTCGACCAATGGCGGCAGCACGTTCGCGACCGCTCCCGACACCGCGTCGTTCCCGCCGCTCAACGTGGTGACCGCCGGCAGGCAGCGCTGGGAGATCGATCCGGCCGGGCGCGTGCTGCACGTGGCTGATACGGCTGTGAGCGCCACTCCGCTGCTCGATCCGGGCTCGCCCGATCTCGGCGCGGGCGCGGATCTGATCGCGGCAACAGCCGCACTCCCCGGCGTCGTGGTTGTGGTGAGCACGGATGGAACGGTCTGGCGCCGCGGCCAGGACGGCGACTGGAAGCGAGCGCTCCTCCTGCTCCCGGCGAGCCTGGTGCAGGGCGTCCCGCGGATCACGTCGGTCACCGCGTTCACCGAGCCGCTCAGCGACGCCGTCTATCTCGGCACCGATGGCTATGCGGTCCTGATCAGCACCGACGGCGGCGACGACTGGATTCGCGCCGGCCCCGGTCTCCCCGACTCCGTGTCCTCGCTGTCCGCGGATTCCGGGCGTCATGCCGTCTATGCCGGCACGTCCGACGGGCTCTGGGAGCACGTCCTCCAGAACCTCCCGGCCCCTCCCGCATATCACGATGCGGCGCTCATCTGGCGCTGGCTCGGGATCGGTGCGGTGACCCTGGTTGCGTCCACGGTGGCGCTGCTCGCCATGGTTCGTCTGGTACCGCGGCGCCTCGAAGCCTGAGGCGACACGCCGCGACGACCGCTTCAGCTAGCGTGGCCGTATGGCCAATCGCCTCGCGGCTGAATCCAGTCCGTACCTGCTGCAGCACGCCGAGAACCCGGTCGATTGGTACCCGTGGGGGGATGCCGCCTTCGAGCGCGCCCGCAGCGAGGACCGCCCGGTGCTGCTCTCGGTCGGCTACAGCGCGTGCCACTGGTGCCACGTCATGGCGCACGAGTCCTTCGAGAACCCGGGGATCGCGTCACTGATGAACGAGCTCTTCGTCAGCATCAAGGTCGACCGCGAGGAGCGACCGGACGTCGACACGGTCTACATGGGCGCGGCGCAGGCGATGGGCGTCCCCGGCGGCTGGCCGCTGACCGTCTTCCTGACGCCGGCGGGCCTGCCCTTCCACAGCGGGACGTACTTTCCACCCGAGGACCGCCCGGGGATGCACGGCTTTCCAGCCGTGCTCCGAGCTGCAGCAGCGGCCTATCACGGTAATCGCGATGAGATCGGTGCGATGGGCGAGAAGGTGCGCGATGTGGTGGCGCCGCGACAGCTCCCCGCGCC
>JBAQGL010000089.1:0-7109 GCA_049287785.1 Candidatus Dormiibacterota bacterium
TACAAGCTGCTTCGAGCGGCGGAGCGGTCGGGGGCATTGCCGGCGGCGCTGCGGCGGGCGGCGGCCCGCCGGGCAGATCAACGGGGGTCCGCCGACTACCGTGCGGTTTCCGGGGTGATGCGCGGCACACTCGTCCGGGTGGTCAACGAGGATCTCCGAAGCCTGCTGCCGCAACTGCACCTGCCGGTGCTGCTCATCTGGGGGGAACACGACACCGAGACGCCGCTCGACGACGGGCGTCTGATGGAACAGCTCATCCCGGACGCGGGACTCGTCGTCTTCGAGGGCGCCGGTCACTACGCCTATCTCGAGCAACCGGCGCGTTTCTGCCGGATCGTCGAGGTGTTCCTCCGCGACGAACCGGGCGCATCGGCATGAGCCCGCTCGTCGGTCCGCTGGTCGCGCTCGCGGCCGTGGTCTGGGTGATCCTCGTCTTCCGGATCGTTCTGGTCGCAGCGCGGATGTTCCAGATCGAGGAGTACGAATCGGTCCGCTTCCTGCGCTGGGGCCTGACGCGCGAGTGGCTCGCCCATCGCGCGGTGTGGCTCGGTCTGCTGCTGGGCGCGGTCGCGCTGAGCGTCGCCGCGGTGCTGCCCGCGGCGCGCCCGATCGGTATCGCCATCGCCTGGCTGGTGTCGGCCGCTGCGGCGCAGTTCACGTGGCGCTGGACGTCGCCGAAGCGGCCGCTGGTGATGACCGCGAGGATGCGCAGGCTGCTCATCGCGGGCGGCTTCCTCGCGGTGGTGCTGGCCGCTGCGCTGGCGCTCGGCATCGTTGCCCTGCACCCGGTCGTGTCGACCATCCTCGTGCTCATCGCCGCGGGCCTGGTCACCAGCCTCAGCGAGATCCTGCTGGTTGCTGCCAATGTCGTCACGAAGCCGGCGGAGTGGCGGATCCGGCATCACTATCTCGCGCTCGCCTCGGCGCGCATGAGGGTGGTGGATCCTGTGGTGGTCGCGGTGGTCGGCAGCTTCGGCAAGACCAGCACCAAGCACATCCTCGCCCAACTGCTTCAGCCGCACGTCAACACGCTGCCGACCCGCAAGAGCTTCAACACCCTGATGGGCGTGACCCGGGTGATCAACGAGGACCTCGCGCCCGAGCATCGCGTCTTCATCGTCGAGATGGATGCCTATGCACCGGGGGAGATCGCGGCGATCAGCGACCTCGTGCATCCGAAGGTGGCGATCATCACCGCGATCGGTCCGCAGCACATGGAACGCTTCGGCACCATCGACCGCATCGCCGGCGCGCTGTACGAGGTCGCGGGCGCGTTACCCGCCGACGGCACACTGATCCTCCACACCGGTGACGAGTCCGGTCTGGCCCTGGCACAGCAGGCGCGCAACGAGCACCGGAACCTGATCCGCTACGCGCTGGCCGCGGATGGTGAAACCGTCGACGCCGATGTCATTGCATCGTCAATCCGCGTCGATGCGCAGGGGTCGACGTTTCGGTGGCGCTGGGATGCCCTGGGCCTCGACCGGCAGGTGAGCATCCCGCTGCTCGGGCGCCACCAGGTGGCCAACGTCAGCGCGGCACTCGCTGCGGTGCACACCCTCGGCTACTCAGTCGACGATGCGATCACCACGGCGGCAGGACTCGAGCAGGTCGAGCATCGCCTGCAGCTGATGGCGAGCGCAGGGCCGCTGACGGTGATCGACGACTCGTACAACGCCAACCCGGTCGGCGTGCACAACGGGCTCGAGGTGCTCGCCGCGATGCCTGGAGCCCACAAGTTCCTGATCACTCCGGGTCTCGTCGAGCTCGGGAGCGTCGAGGACGAGGAGAACCGTCGCTACGGCGTGCACGCAGCGACGGTGTGCGACCACGTGATCGTGATGTCGGCGAAGACGAGCCCGGCCTTGTGTTCCGGGCTCCGCGAGGGAGGCATGAGCGATGACCGCATCCACGTCGTGGAGACGCTCGATGACGCGACGCGACTGCTGCAGACCCTGTCACATCCCGGGGACGTGGTGCTGTTCGCCAACGACCTCCCGGACACGTATCTCCCGGTCGCGCATGCGGTTCGCACCTAGGGCGGTCACGCCGGCGTCCCCTGGGAGATAATCGGCGCGGTCCCGTGCGGCCGCCACGTCTCAGCACACGTCTCAGCCTGCGTACATGCAACGTCTTCACCGCACCCAGCACGTCCTGTGAGCACCGAGATGCTCGATGACCGCGCACGCCACGTCGCCTTCGTGCGTGCCCAGGCAGCGCTCATCGCCGATTCGTCGCGATCGGTGCGCCGGCTGGTGCTCACCCCCGGGTCGAAGCTCACCGCGTCGCCTCGCAAACGCCGCCATGGGCGACGCGGAACCCCGCCGCCACCACCCGCCGCCAGGCGGCACACCTCCTGGAGGCGGCGAGCCATCGCAGCCGCCGCGCTCACCGTGCAGGTCGGCCTCCTGGCCCTGGCGCTGATGCTCCCGGGGTTCCAGGTGCACAAGGTGACCGTCGTCGGAACCCACCTGCTCACCACCGGCGCGGTCGTCACCGCTGCGGAGGTGCCCGAGCAGAGCATCTGGACCATCAACGGCGCGGCGATCCAGAGCCGGGTGCAGGCGCTCCCCTGGGTGGCCAGCGCGGTGGTGACCACGGAGCTGCCGGCGACTGTCGAGATCTCGGTCGTCGAGCGCGCGCCGATGCTCCGGATCCGTCGGGACGGCACCGACACGCTCGTCGCGTCGGACGGAGCAACGCTGCCCGGGGTCGACGCGACGCCCGCGGCGCGGAGCGGTATCCCGGTACTGATCGACGATCGCGCCGGATCGCCCCAGGCCGTCAACCCGGTGCTGGTCCAGCTGCTCAGCTCGATCGCACAGCGATTCCACGCAGTGTTCAGCTGCTCGGTTGCCGCCTACCTGTGGGGAGCGGACGATGTGGTGAGCCTCTGGACGAGCACCGGCTGGCGCGCAATTCTCGGCCACCTCGACACCCAGGACGCGATCGCGGCACTGCCGGCGCAGATCGAGACCCTCGCTGCGCTCAAGGGCCGGCTCAACTTCATCAAGCCGAGCTTCGGCTACATCGATCTCGAGGCCGCGTCGTACCCGGTCAGCGGCGGGCACCCCGGGCTTCCGGCGGAGGTGAGCGCGGCGCTCCTGCCCATCGCCCCGGCGATCCAGCCACCCCAGGCGGCATCCTCGGTCGCTCCGCCCACCGCGCCGCCGACGCCCCTTCCGACGCCGACCCCGACACCGGCGACGAGCGCCAGCCCGACCTCGGGCATCGTGCTCAACACCCCTCCTGCATCCACACCGACCGCGTCCCCCTGACCGAGGCGTTGCTAGCGCACGCGGTCCCAGGGACGCGCCGCGCGCAGCGCGGAGAGGATCGCGCGGGTCGCCGGCGAGCGGTTCATGGTGAAAAAGTGCACGCCCGGCGCGCCCCCGGCAAGCAGCTCGGCGCACTGGAGCGTGGCCCACGCCACCCCCAGCTGGAGCACAGCATCGGGGTCATCCTCGCGAGAACGGAGCGCGTCGAGGAGCGCGTCGGGAATCGACGCGCCGATCTTTGACGTGAACCGGCGGATCTGCCCGACGTTGGTGACCGGCATGATGCCGGGGATGATCGGCACCCTGACGCCGGCGGCGCGCGCCCGCGCGACGAAGTCGAAGTACATCGGGTTGTCGAAGAAGAGGTTCGTAATCAGGTAGCTGGCGCCCGCGTCCTCCTTGCGCTTGGCGGAACGGACATCCTCGTCTGCATCCGCCGACTCGGGGTGCTTCTCCGGGTAGCACGCGCCACCGACGCAGAAGTCATACCGGCCGGTGATGAGTTCGATCAGCTCGTTGCCGTACGCGAGGCCGCCTGCTGTGGGCGTGAATCGCTCGGTGCCGTCAGGCGCATCTCCGCGCAGCGCCAGGACGTTGTCGATCCCGGCGCCACGCAGCCCTTCGAGGATCTCGTTCAGATCGTCGACGGAAGCGTCGACGCAGGTCAGGTGGGCGACCGGCTCGATGTCGAGCTCACGCCGGATCCGGGCGACCAGCTCGACCGTGCGCGTGCGAACCGACCCTCCGGCGCCATACGTGACCGACACGAAGGTCGGCTCCAGCTCGCGCAGGTGGGAGATCGCCTCGAACAGCTGCGTAACGCCCTCGTCGGTCTTCGGCGGGAAGAACTCGAACGAGAACATGGGCTCCCGGCGTCGTTCCAGAACGGTGTCGAGGCGCATGGTGAGCACCATGTTACGGTCCGAGAAATGCTTGCGGCGTATGCATCAGCAGTCGGCGGCGACGATCCCCTCGCCAACCTGACTGTCGGCGACCTGCCGGCACCGGAACCGCAGCCCGGCTGGGCGCGCGTCAGAGTGCGCGCGGCGTCGCTCAACCACCACGACATCTGGACGCTGCGTGGGGTGTCGTCGGCACCCGTGACCCCGCCGCAGATCCTCGGCTGCGACGCCGCCGGCGAGGTCGACTCCTATGGCGGCGAGCCACCCGCCGGTGCCCCGCCGGTGGGGACCAGAGTGGTCGTCTTCCCGATCGTCACCTGCGGCAGCTGTCCGGCCTGCCTCACCGACGAGCCGCTCGGATGCCGGTCCTTCCGGATGCTCAGCGAAGCGCCACTCGCCGGTGCGCTCGCCGAGTTCGTGGAGATCCCGGCCGCGAACCTCGTGGTGCTGCCGGACCAGGTGGCCTTCGCCGACGCTGCATGCCTGCCCACCGCGTACCTGACCGCGTATCGCGCCCTCTTCATCCGGGCCGGCCTTCGCCCCGGCATGAACGTCCTGGTGCAGGGCGCCACCGGGGGCGTGGCGACCGCGTGCATCCTGCTCGGCCGCCTCGCCGGCCTCACCGTGTACGCGACCTCACGCGACGAGACGAAGCGGGCCTTCGCGGTGGACCTCGGTGCCGAAGCTGCGTTCCCGGTCGAGCGCGACACCGCGCGCGCCGTCATCGGCGCGACGGGTGGGCTTGGTGTCGACGCCGTCATCGACACGGTCGGCGAGCCGACCTGGGACCTGAGCCTTCGATCGGTGCGACCGGGCGGTGTCGTGGTCGTCCCGGGGGCGACCGGTGGGCCGAATCCTCCGGCGCAGCTCAACCGGATCTTCTTCCGCAGCGTCACGGTTGCAGGGACCACCATGGGGACGCGCGGGGAGCTGCGCAGGCTCGTCGATCTCACCGCAACCGGGGCGCTCCGGCCGCTGATCGGCTCGACGCACCCGCTCCGCGACGCGGCGACGGCGTTCGCGGAGATGGCCGGCGGCGACCTGCGAGGCAAGATCGTCCTCGAGGCGTAAGCAATGCGACACCCGGCGACCCGAAGAGGGAGCCGATTTCGAGGATTGCGTAGACGCCGCCGGCGAGCGGTGGTACGGTTGCGCAGCTTCGGCGGTCCAATCAGACCGCGGCGCACAGGGCCTCGTCCAGAAGGTGCAGTGGCGAGGCCCTGTCCGTGTCTCCTGGACAGGTGGAGACGAGCGATGCCGTCATCCGGGGATTGGACTCGCGAATAGCCCGGAAAGGGCGCCCGGCCTCTCGAAGACAACCAACATGTTGTGGCATACTGGGCCGGCGAACCCAGCATCTTGCGGTTTTGCGCCTAAAAACCCTTGAACGGCGCACCCGCGACGGCTACACTCGGAGAGCTACATAGTGACCCGTCCTCGCCGCGTCTTCGCACTCGATCTCGGAACGACCAAAGTCTGCTGCGCTGTAGCAGATCTTGAGAGCACCGGTCTCCGAGTCCTGGGTGTCGGTATGGTCGCGTCGCGGGGGGTGCGGAAGGGAGCGGTGGTCGAGATCGACCGGGCCGCGGAGGCCGTGGCCGAGGCGGTCGACATGGCCGAGCAGATGTCGGGCGTGCCCATCGACTCGGCCGTGGTCGGGATCGCGGGCGGTCACATCACCTCCCAGAACAGCCGCGGCGTCGTCGCCGTGGAGGCCGGTCATCGCGAGGTTCGCGACCAGGACGTGCATCGCGCCATCGACGCCGCGCGTGCGGTGAGCGTGCCGTCGGAGCGGCGCATCGTGCACGTCCTGCCCCAGCAGTTCACCATCGACGGACAGGAGGGCGTGCGCGACGCGATCGGCATGGCGGGCAATCGGCTCGAGGTCGACGCGCACATCATCACCGGCGCCAACACCGCAATCCAGAACGTGGTCAAGGTGGTGCACAAAGCCGGGCTCAGCGTCGACGACATGGTGCTGCAGGTGCTCGCGTCCGCGGAAGCAGTGGTCACCGAGGACGAGATCGAGCGCGGCGTCGTGGTCGTCGATGTCGGTGGCGGCACCAGCGATATCGCGGTGTTCGCGCGCGGCAGCATCGTGCATACCAGTGTGATCCCGGTGGGTGGGAACCACGTGACCGCAGACCTCGCGGTCGGGTTGCGCTGCGACCTCGAGACCGCAGAAACCGTCAAGCGAAACTTCGGTCACTGCCTGCAGCTGACGCTGCCCGCCGACGCCGAGGTGACTCTGACGCCGATGGGCTATGACGAACCGGTCGGTGTGCCGCAACGGTATCTCGCGGAGATCATCGGTCCACGCGCACGCGAGATGGCTTCGTTGATCGCCGCGGAGGTCGAGCGCGCAGGTCCGCTCGGGATGTTCCCCGGTGGCATCGTGATCACCGGTGGCGGCGCGCTGCTTCGCGGATTTGCGGAGGTCGTGCAGCAGCAGACGAACCTGCCGGCGCGCGTCGCGGCACCGCAGGGATTGCACGGCATGAACGACGAGATCCGCGGTCCGAGCCACGCCACCGTGGTCGGACTGCTGCGCTGGGGAGCCCGGAGCAACCTCGGCCGCAAGCCCTCCCGCTCCAACGGAAAGAGCTCGGACGGCCCCGCCGCCGGGGTCAAACTCTCGAGGTGGTTTCGTGACCTCTTTTGATCATCTGCGCACCCACGGACTCGACCAGCCGGGGGACGCCCTGGCACGACGGCGATCGTCGCCCCACTCGCCCCCAACCCGAGAAACGACCACCCAACGCGAGGAGAAAGGCATGGCAGACCTCGACCGGACACTCGACGGCAACGCCCGCATCCGCGTCGTGGGGGTCGGCGGCGGCGGCAGCAACGCCGTGAACCGCATGATCCGGAGCAACCTCAAAGGCGTTGAGTTCATCGCCATCAACACCGACCACCAGGCGCTCAGCTC
>JBAQGL010000090.1:0-6051 GCA_049287785.1 Candidatus Dormiibacterota bacterium
AACAAGCTCAAGGTCGCCCTCCAGGGAACCGGGATCGAGCATGTCGAGGAGGCGACCCCCGGCGAGCTCGCAGTTGCCTGCGGAGGGCTCGAGGACGACTGGTTGCAGCTGTATGAGATCTGGGCCGGGTCGTTCGGCGCCCGCCTCGCGCAGGTCGCTGAACACGGCATGGGACTGCGCGTGCGCATGCTCGGAGGCACCCAGGTGGGGTACGCGCGCGTGACCCGTCGCTGGTGGCAGCAGGTGACCGGGCTGATGCGCTCCGAGTCGCTGCTGGACCGGCCGGTCTACTTCGTGAGCAGCAACTCCCACGCCATCGCCAATCTGCTCACCGGGGTGGCTCCTCGCCATGCCGACGAGCTTGCCGCCGCGGTGGAGCGCGACGGCAGCGGCGAATTGCGAGACGAGCTGCAGCACTTTCGCGAGGGCACCGCCCAGGGGCACTGGAACAACTTCCTGTACTACGCGGCGCGAGAGCGGCTCCGCCTCCTGCCCGACTCCGAACGAGCCGCACTCCGGCGCGAGGAGCGCGAAGCGGGCTCGCTGAGCGTGACCAGCCGAACCGCGCTCGACGTCGCCGCGCAGGTCATCCCGCTCGACCGCGTCACCCCAGGACACTGCGATGAGCGGGTGCTGCCCATCGATGCGGCCGCGCTGGCCGCCAGCCGAGCGGTGATCGTCAACATCGACTACCCCCTCGGGCTCGCCGCATACAACATCCTGCGCGAGGTCGCCGAGACCGTCGACCTTCGCGGTGTGTACATCCTCGGCAAGGCCGCGACCCTCAACGCCGACGTCGGCGACGTGATGATCAGCAGTGTCATCCATGACGAGCACAGCCGCTCGACCTACTGGCTCGACAACGCGTTCTCGGTGTCCGACATCGCGCCGTACCTGCGCTTCGGCAGCGGCCTCGACAATCAGCGCGCGGTGAGCGTGAAGGGGACGTTCCTGCAGAACCGCGGCTATCTCGACTTCTACTATCGCGAGGCGTTCACCGTGGTCGAGATGGAGGCTGGTCCATACTGCAGTGCCGTGTACGAGATGACCCAGCCCGTTCGCTACCCAACCGGTGAGCCGGTCAACTTCTCCAAGCTGCCCATCGATTTCGGCGTCATCCACTACGCATCCGATACCCCGTACACGCAGGCGCGCACGCTCGGCGCGCGCGGTCTCTCGTATTTCGGCATGGACTCGACGTACGCATCGTCGGTCGCCATCGTGCGGCGCATCGTCGCCCGCGAGGGTGCGACGGGGCTGTAGCCGCTTGTCCCTGGTCAGCCTTCGCGACGTGGGTGTCGCCTTCGGTGCCGAGAGCATCCTCGAAGGGATCACGTTCCGCGTCGAAACGCGCCAGCGCATCGCGGTCGTCGGCGCCAACGGCGCGGGCAAGACCACGCTGCTGACGCTCATCAATGGCGCGCTCGAGCCGACCGCCGGCGAGATCGAATGGCAGCGCGGATTGCGCATCGGGTACCTCCCCCAGGATGCGCCGGAACCGGTGGCCGAGACCATCCTCGACGAGGTGATGGCATCGCGCGAGGACCTCGCCGCCATGCACCACGAGATGACCACCCTCGAGCCGCTGCTCGCCGACGGCACGCGTCCTGACGCCGAGAAACTGCTGCTCCGCTATGGCGATGTCCAGCACCGCTACATCGACCAGGGTGGCTACGAGCTCGAGGCCACGGCGCGCGAGGCGCTCGGCGGCCTCGGCCTCGATACCGAGACGCAGCAACGGCATCCTTCGCAGCTCAGCGGCGGACAGAAGCGGCGACTCGAGCTCGCCAAGCTCCTCGTGCAGGACGCGGACCTCCTGCTCATCGACGAGCCGACCAACCACCTCGACCTCGCGGCCATCGAGTGGCTCGAAGACTTCATGCGTGGCGTCTCAACTGCATTCGTGCTCGTGTCCCACGACCGCCGTTTCCTCGACAACGTGTGCACCCAGGTGATCGAGGTTGCGGGCGGGACCATCGAGGAGTACCCGGGCAACTACACGCAGTACACGAAGCTGCGCGTCGAGCGCCGCGAACGGCGGCGGCGCGAGTTCGCCGCGCAGAAGGCCTACATCGACCACCAGGAGGATTTCATTCGCAAGTACAAGGCCGGTCAGCGGGCGCGCGAGGCGAGAGGCCGCCAGACGCGGCTGAACCGTCTCGAACGAGTGACGCCGCCCACCGTCGACCGGAAGCCTCGTCTGCGATTCGCGAGCGCGCCGGCGTCGCGCGTGACGCTCAAGGGCGTCGGGCTCATCATCGGGCGGGACGAACCGCTGCTCATGGTGCCGCCGCTGACCATCGTGCCCGGCGAACGCATCGCCGTGATCGGCCCGAACGGCAGCGGCAAGTCGACACTGTTGCACACGCTCGCCGGCGACCTTCCCCCGCTCGACGGGACGCTCACCCTCGGCCCTCGGAGCGTGCGCAGGTTGTACCGGCAGGACCTCGGCCAGTCGATCGAGCACGGCGCAGCGGATGTCCCCGCGGGTGAGGACGACCGGACCGTGCTGGCGGACCTGCTCGCGACGCACCCGGTCGGCGAGGAACGCGCCCGCACCCTGCTCGGCTCGCTGCTCTTCAGCGGCGACGACACGCTTAAGCTGGTGGGTGCCCTCAGCGGTGGCGAGCGGGCGCGTCTGATGATGGGCAAGCTCGCCATCGAGGAGACCAACCTCCTGCTGCTCGACGAGCCGACCAACCACCTCGATATCCCCGCGCAGGAGGTGCTCGAAGCGGCTCTCGTGAAGTACCCGGGCGCGATGGTGCTGGTGACCCACGACCGGGCGCTCATCGACGCGGTTGCAACCCGGACGTGGGCGATTGAGGACGGCGGTATCCGCGAGGTGCTCGGCGGATACTCGGCGCTGCAGAAGGCACGGGACCGCGAGCGTCACAGATGAGCGCCGTGGTCGCGCGCTCGCGCACTCCCTCCCCGGGGTGGGCGCTGGTCGCAGCCACGGTTGCGGTTTCCTTCTCGGCGATCCTCATCAAAGCGGCCGGGGATGATGCAGCGACAATCGTGTGGCTGCGCATGGGGATGGCCGCGGTCCTTCTGACTCCGTGGGTCCTTCGCGACGCCCGTCGCGGTGTCCTGCCCGAAGGCGCTGCCCAGATCGGGCTGGTGGTGGTGAGCGGCGTGTTCCTGGCGGGACACTTCCTGCTCTGGACGGCATCACTGCAGTACACGTCGGTCGCAGCCAGCGTCCTGCTGGTGTCGCTGCATCCGATCATCGTGACGCCGCTCGGGAAACGCCTGCTGGGAGAACGGGTTTCTCGACAGATGCTGGCCGGGGTCGGGCTCGCGATCGCCGGCACGATCGTGACCTGCGCCGGCGATCTCCGCGTGGGCGGCACCGCATTCGGTGGTGATCTCCTCGCCATCGCGGGCGGACTCTGCCTCGCCGGCTATCTGCTCATCGGACGCCGAGTGCGGACGAATCTGGGTGTCGCCGGATACTCGGCAATCGTCTACGCCGTGGTCTGCGTGATCGCTGCGTTGACGGCTGTTGTAGCCGGCGTAGCGCATCTCCCATCGCCGAAGGTCGCGTTCGCGTGCGTTGGGCTCGCGGTCGTCTGCACCATCGGTGGCCACACCGTGTACAACTGGGCACTTCGCCATGTCCCAGTTCTCCTCGTCTCCGTCTCATTCCTCGGAGAGCCGCCGCTCACCGCTGTGCTTGCGCTGCTCATCCTCGCCGCGGTCCCGTCGCTCGCGACCGTTCTCGGCGGCGTGCTGATCCTCGCCGGGCTCGCGCTCGCCCTGGTCGACCCCGGGGCTCGCTCAGGCCGGCCCGGCGACCTCGCGATCGCCCAGTGACTGCGCCCACCGCTTGCGGCCATCCGAGCGCGGAGACCGAGACGCTGTTCGACGCCAGGGATCCCGCCACCGGCGACGCTTTCCGCGTCGTCCGTTGCCGGCGGTGCGACCTGGCGCAGACCGCCCCGGCGCCCTCCGAGCAGGCGCTCGACAGCTACTACCCGCAGGGCTACCACAGCACAACGAAGCGATATCGAGGCGGCCTCGATCGCGTCCTCAGCGCGGTCCACCGCAGCCGGATCCGGACGATCGAGCGGCTCGCCGGCGGTCGCGGGAGCGTCCTCGACATCGGATGCGGGCCCGGAGTGCTCATCAACCAGATGCGCTCCCTTGGATGGCAGGTGCGCGGCACCGAGCGCTCCCCCTCCGCTGCGCAGCAGGCACGCGACGTGTTCCATCTCGACGTCAGCGCGGTGGACGTCGACGAGCTGGTGGCGGCCCGCGCCACCTACGATGCCGTGGTCCTCTGGCATGTCGCCGAGCACCTCCGTGCCCCGTACGAGACGATTCGAGGCATCGCCAGGCTGCTGCGCCCCGGCGGCGTGCTGCTCATCGCCGTGCCGAACTTTGGATCCCCGGAGGCCAGGATGGGACGAGCCGGGTGGTTCCACCTCGACGTGCCGAGGCACCTGGTGCACTTCACCCCGGCCACGTTGACCGCGATGCTGAAAGACGCCGGGTTCCGGCCGGCGAAGGTCAGCTACCTGATCCCGGAGTACGACCTCTTCAGCTTCATTCAGACGGTCGAGAACCGCCTCGGCCTTCCCCCGAACCTGCTCTACGACGTCCTCCGGCGACCGGAGGCAAGGCTGCGCCGCGGACAGAGCGGCCGTCTGCAGGCGGGCCTGGCGGTGGGGCTCGCCGTGCCGCTCACCGCAGCCGCGATGGTCATCGCTCCGATTGCCGCCGCGGCGCGGCGCAGCGCCACGATTGCCGTCTACGCGGTGCGGACTTCCAGTCAGCGCGAGTAGCGGCGCGAGCGGAGTCCGAGGCGGTGGAGGATGAAGCGGTTGACCGTCCAGACCGTTTTCAGCCCGTAGATAAGCGAGACCTTGAAGTTGATCGACGAGGCACTGTCGAAGTACTTGGTGGTCACCGGAACCTCGGCCACCTTGAACTTGAACGACGCGGCCTGGGTGAGGATCTGCGTGTCGAAGACGAAATCGTTGGAGTTGCGCAGGAACGGCACGGTCGTGAGGAACTTGCGGCTGTACGCGCGATATCCGGTGTGATACTCGGTGAGGCCAAGTCCGAGCACGCGATTCTCGTACCCGGTGAGGAAACGATTGGCGATGCGTTTCCACCACGGCATGCCGCCCGCACGCGCACCGCCCGGGTTGAGGAAGCGCGAGCCGAGCACGACATCCGCGTCTCCCCTGCGGATGACCTCGACCATGTCTTCGAGGATCGCGGGATCGTACTGACCGTCCGGGTGGAGCATGACAATGACGTCAGCGCCGTCGCGGAGCGCCTCGATGTAGCAGGTCTTCTGATTGGCGCCATAGCCGGCATTGTGCGGATGCGAGATCACCACCAGATCGAGCGATGCCGCCAGCGCGGCCGTCCCGTCGCGGCTGCCGTCGTCGACCAGGATGATGGTGTCGACAACACCTGGAGGAATGTCCGCCAGCGTCGTTTCCAACGTCTTGGCCGCGTTGTACGCGGGCATCACGACTACCGTTCGCAACGACTCGATCGATCCTCGGCCTGTTTTGAGAACCGTGCGCTTCTTTTGAGCCGTCTCGGCCACCTGCGTCCATCCCATGGGGCCAGCACCAACGCGGTGTTGGCGCGTTTGACCTCTTTCGCTGACGAATCATATCTCATTGGCCGCCACCCCAACAGCGGCTCACCTGGCTGTGATGTCGATGGCCCAGCCGCCGCCAGGAGGGATCGGTAGCGACAGTCGCGTGCCGGGCGGCGAGGTCGTGATCGCTTGCGCTTCCTGCGCCCAGTGATAGTTCGTGAACGGAGGATATGCCCAGGCATTGATCAATCCGAACGCGAACGCCACCCCGGCGAGTCCCCACGCGGATGCTTTCATCCACTGGCGCGACAGACGTGAGGCAGCCCAGAGGAAGGTCACGACGACGGCGATCTGCGCCAGAAGGAAATACCGCTCGCCGGCCGACGTCACGGCCATGATGCCCCACGCGTTTCCTGTGCTCGATATGAGCGGCGCGGCCAGCCCGCTGATCATGACGCCGATCGCGAGCAGGCCGAACATTCTCA
>JBAQGL010000091.1:0-5999 GCA_049287785.1 Candidatus Dormiibacterota bacterium
CGCGCTTGGGACGCTCGGCGTCGGGATGCCGTTCGCGCTCGCCGCCCAGGCGGCGCGTCCCGACGAGCGCGTCTTCCTGTTCACCGGGGATGGCTCGTTCGGGCTCAGCGCGATGGAGGTGGACACCGCCGTGCGTCACCGCCTTCCGGTCATCGTCGTGGTGTCCAACAACGCCGGGTGGGGGGACGTTCGCTTTGAGCAGGACGAGCTCTTCGGAGCGGGACGTCACATCGCGAGCAACCTCCCGGGGGTCCGCTACGACCGCCTTGCCAGGGCGCTCGGTGGGCATGGTGAGCGCGTCGAGCGCCTCGAGGACCTCCGACCCGCGCTCGATCGGGCGATCGACAGCGGCGTCTGCAGCGTCATCGATGTGCCGACGGACCCCACCGTCGTGTCCGAGCTGCTCCGCATGGTCGCTCAGCTGGGCCTGATGTAGCCATGCGAGCGGTCAGGCTCGTCGAGGCGCATCACCTCGAGCTCGCCGATATCCCGGCACCCGAGGCCACCCCTGGTGAGGTGGTCGTCCGCGTCGACGGCTGTGGCATCTGCGGATCGGATCTGACCTCGTACAAGGTCGGCCTCTTCACCGACGCTGTTCCCGGTCACGAGGTGGCCGGGGTCATCGAGTCACTCGGCGACGGCGTCTCCCGGTGGTCCGCGGGTGATGCAGTGGTCATCGACCCCAAGATTCCCTGCGGCACGTGCGATGACTGCCGGGCCGGTGCCTCGTACCGGTGTGCGATGGCGCTCACCGCCGGAATCGGATTCGCCCGCGATGGCGGGTTCGCCGAGCAGGTCGCCCTGCCCTCGTCGCAGCTCCACCGCGTGCCTCCCGGGCTGGCCCTCGAACGCGCCTGCCTCGTCGAGCCGCTCTCGGTGGCGATCCATGGCGTCGAGCGCACCGGTCTCCACGCCGGCGACGCCGTGGTGGTGATCGGACTGGGCTCCATCGGGCTCCTCACGGTGGCGACCCTGCACGCCCGTGGCATCGGCCCGATCATCGGCGTTGATCCTGTCGAGGACCGCCGCAACCTCGCGCTGGAACTCGGCGCCGCAACGGTGGTGGCCGAGCTTCGGGAGGTGCGCAGTCATGTCGGTCCAACGCGAGCGGTCATTGAATGCTCGGGATATGCGCCCCTGCTCCACGCCGCAGCTGACCTGGTCGCCCCCGGCGGCCGCCTGGTGCTGGTCGGCGTGCCCTTTGGGGAGAGCACGGTGATCCCGCTGATGTGGGTCACGCGCGAGATCGAGATCGTCGGCAGCATCGCGTCGGATTCGTCGGACTTCGCGGTCTCGATCGACATGCTGGCCGCCGACCCGGGGATTGCCAGGGTCGCCAGCCGCAGGGTGGGCCTCGCTCAGGTTCCCGAGGTCTTCGAGGAGCTGATCACACCTTCTTCGGGCGGGAAGGTGATCGTCGACCCGCGCCTTTGACTGCCGGCGTGCCCGCCGGCGCCGGGACGACCACGACCGGCACGGGCGCGACCGCGCGCCAGCAGTACCAGGCGGCCGTGCTCCGGTACGGCCGGAGGATGTCACCGAGGATCTGGAGCGACTTCGGGGTCGGCGGCGCCGCCATCTCGTGGATCCGTGCCCAGCCGTTGCGCACACCGAGATCGTCCACCGGCCAGACGTCAGGTCGGTGGAGCTGAAAGAGCAGAAACATCTCAGCCGTCCAGCGGCCGACACCGCGAACGCTGACCAGGCGGGTGACGATCTCGTCGTCGCTGAGGCCGTCGAGATCGTCCGTTGGAACCGTCCCGTCGACGAACTTCGCCGCCAGGTCGATGATGGCTGCGAGCTTGTTCGCGGAGAGCCCGGCGGCGCGGAGCGTGGCGGGATCGGCTGCGAGGACCGACTCGGGTGCGACCGGCGGGCCACCCAACGCCGCGACGAGCCGCCCGTGAATGGTCCGCGCCGCCGCACCGGCGAGCTGTTGAAACACGATCGCGCTGAGGAGCGACTCGAACGCCGAGCCGGCTTCGCGCTGGAATTCCCTGGGTGGGGTGGTCTCGACGATCCGCCGGAAGGCAGGATCAGCCTTGACGATGTGCCTGGTCGCTGCGTCCAGCGTGCTCACGGCGGTGGCGCCTCCACCGTCTGGGCAAGACCGTCGACCACTTGCGCCCCCGGAAGTCGAAGCAGGGCCGCGGGAGCGAGCCTGATCTTCATGGACCGGCTCCCGCCCCCGATGACCACGCTCTCCTGTGCCATCACCCGCGCGTCGATATACAGCGGCAGGTCGTCACCGAGCCCAAACGGAGTCACCCCGCCGATCATCATGCCGGTCACCTCTCGGGTCTGATGAGCCGCGGCGAAGGACGCCTTGCGCACTCCGAGCAGGTCGCATACAGCGTGGTTGACGTCGAGCCGAGAGGTCGCGAGCACGACGCAGGCGCACGCGACGCCGGGTTCCTTCCGAGCCGCAACCACGATGGTGTTGGCACTCTGCTCGGGCGCGACGCCGTACCGGGCGCAGAACGCCGCGGTGTCGGCGAAATCCGGGTCGCAGGCGATCGCCTCGTAGTCGACGCCGAGGGTCGCGAGGCGCTCACGAACCCGGGCCTCGATCGCTGCGCCGTCGTCAGCGGGCATCGCGTCCGGACGACTGAACCGTAGAGTACGCAGCCAGCATGCGCATCACCGCTCCCACCGAGACCGCGCTCGGCGAAACCAGGGTCGCTCTGGTGCCGCGATCCGCGACGCAGCTGGTGTCCACCGGTGCAACGGTAGCGATTCAGGCGGGTGCCGGAGCGGCCGCGGGCATCACCGACGCCGCGTATGGCGAGGTTGGCGCCGAGGTTGTCGCGGATCGAGCCGCACTTCTCGCCGGCGCGGACATCGTCGTGGTGGTCCGCCGCCCCGACGCCGGCTTCGTGAGCCAGATGAAGCGCGGATCGGTCCTTGTCGGAGTGCTCGAGCCCGCGGGCGACCCTTCGGTCGTCCGTGCTCTTGTCGACGGAGGCGTGACCGCCTTTCGGCTGGAGGCGATGCCGCGGATCAGCCGCGCTCAGGACATGGACGTGCTCTCGTCGATGGCGACGCTTGCCGGGTATCACGCCGCGGTGATGGCAGCGTTCCGGTTGCCCCGCATCTTTCCGTTGATGATGACCGCGGCCGGCACCATCACCCCTGCGCGTGCGCTCATTCTCGGTGCGGGTGTCGCGGGGCTGCAGGCGATCGCCACCTGCCGGCGCCTCGGCGCCGTCGTCGAAGCCTTCGACGTGCGTCCGGCGGTTCGCGACCAGGTCGAGTCGCTCGGCGCCCGCTTCGTCGAGACCGGCGTCGAGTCGGAGAGCCAGCAGGACACCGGCGGCTATGCCCGCGAGCTCGAGGCGGACGCTCAGGCTCGCCAGCACGAGGTGCTTGCCGAGCACGTCAAGGAATCCGACGTGGTCATCTCGACCGCGCAGATTCCCAATCGCAAGGCGCCGATCCTCATCACCGCCGACATGGTCGCGTCGATGCGCACCGGCTCTGTGATCGTGGACCTCGCCGCTCCCGGCGGCGGCAACTGCGAGCTCACCAAACCAGGAGAGGACGTCGACGCCAACGGCGTGCTCATCCTCGGGCCGCTGAATCTGCCCGCGGCGATCCCCGGTCAGGCGAGCCAGCTCTACTCGCACAATGCCACGCGATTCCTGATGCAGATCCTCAAGGACGGTCAGCTGGTTCTCGACTTCGACGACGTCGTCATCAGCCAGACGTGCATCACCCACGAGGGCAGGCCGATGGGCGATGCGATCGAGGCACTGCTGCAGGGAGCGACCACGTGAGCCCAGGGCAGACGCTCGCGCTCGGCGCGTTCATCTTCGCGCTCGCGGTGTTCGTCGGGTTCCTGCTGATCTCCAAAGTTCCGACGATGCTGCACACGCCGCTGATGTCGGGAACGAACTTCATCCACGGCATCGTTCTGGTCGGCGCGCTCACGGTCGCAGCAGGTGCGAACGACGCGCTGGGCTACATCATCGCGATCGCGGCCGTATTGCTCGGCACGCTCAACGTCGTGGGCGGGTGGGTGGTCACCGATCGCATGCTGCAGATGTTCAAGCGTCGTCCAACCGCTGAAACACGCAAGGCGGAGACGCCAACAACAACGCCGACGACGACGACGGATCACTGACCGCCTTGCAACCCTCCGCGCTCACCACCCTCGGTTACCTGGTGACCGCCGTCGCCTTCATGTTCGGCATCCAGCTGCTGCGCTCACCGGCGACCGCGCGTCAGGGAAACCGCATCGCGGCGGTCGGCATGCTGCTGGTGCTCGGCATCACCGCTGCGCTCATCCACAACACCGGCAACTGGCCGCTGATCATCCCGCCGATCGTCATCGGCACCGTGATTGGTGCGGTCTCGGCGCGCCTGGTGCGCATGACCGCGATGCCGCAGATGGTCGCGCTCTTCAACGGTATGGGCGGTGGGTCGGCGGCGCTCATCGCCGCGCAGGACTTCCGCACCGCGGTGGCGAGCGGAACAGCGCATCCCGACATCACCTGGGCAATCATGGTGAGCTGCATCATCGGCTCACTCAGCTTCGCGGGCAGCCTGGTCGCGTTCGCGAAATTGCAGGAGCTGATGCCCGGGCGCCCGCTCACCTACAGCCTCCAGAGTGTCGTCAACGGGGTGCTCCTGCTGGTGATCCTCGCGCTCGGGATCTACCTGATTGTCGGCGACCAGAACCTCGCGCTCTTCGCGGTGTTCATCGTGCTGTCGCTGATCCTCGGCGTCCTCTTCGTGGTGCCGATCGGCGGTGCCGACATGCCGGTGATCATCTCCCTGCTCAATTCATTCACCGGGCTCGCCGCCGCAAGCACGGGGTTCGTGCTGAGCAACGATGTGCTCATCGTGAGCGGAGCGCTTGTGGGCGCGTCGGGAACCATCCTGACGCTGGCGATGAGCAAGGCGATGAACCGCTCGCTGTTCAACGTGCTCTTCAGCGGTTTTGGTTCCAAGGTTGAATCGGCCGGCAGCGCTGCGGGCGCCGAGGGCGGCACGATTCATCCGACCACCGTCGAGGACCTCGCCCCCTTGCTCGCTTTCGCGCAACTGGTGATCTTCGTCCCTGGGTATGGCATGGCCGTCGCGCGTGCGCAGCACGAGGTCAAGGAGCTCGCCGATGAGCTCGAGAAGCGCGGCGTCACCGTCGAGTATGCGATCCACCCGGTGGCCGGACGGATGCCCGGTCACATGAACGTTCTGCTTGCCGAGGCCAACGTCCCCTACCCGCAGCTCAAGGAGATGGATGCGGTCAACGGCGACTTTCCCAGGGCCGACGTCGCAGTCGTCATCGGTGCCAATGACGTGGTCAACCCGGCGGCGCGCACCCAGAGCAACAGCCCGATCTTCGGCATGCCGATCCTCAACGCCGACGAGGCAAAGACGGTGGTCGTCCTCAAGCGGAGCATGGCGACCGGATTCGCCGGCGTCGACAACCCGTTGTTCTACAAACCGAACACGCTGATGCTCTTCGGGGACGCGCGTGCCTCGGTGGCGGCGCTCATCGCCGAGGTCAAAAAACAGTAGTCGGCGGGGCCTTCCCGGTCGATGCGACGCTGCGCAGCGCGTTGAGCAACTCTGCCGGCGCTGTGTCCTTGACCACGTAGCCGACGGCACCGCTCTTCAGCGCCTCGACCATTCGCTCGTGACCGCCAAACGATGTCAGCATCATCACGCGCGTGCCGGGAGCGCTCTGAACGAGCCGTTTGGTGGCTTCGATGCCGCCCATACCGGGCATCGAAAGGTCCATGAGCACGACGTCGGGGTGGAGTTCCTGGGCCATCTCGAGAGCCTGCTCGCCCGAGTCCGCCAGGCCGACGACCTCGATGTCAGGCTCGTGGCCGAGGAACGAGGCAAGCCCCTTGCGCACGACCGGATGGTCGTCCACGATCATGACGCGCATCACTGCAGGGGTCACCGTCATCCACTCTACTCGATGGGCAGCGTCAGAACGACGAGCGTGCCACGACCTGGCTCGGAGTCGATGGTGAGCGTCCCTCCTG
>JBAQGL010000092.1:0-2010 GCA_049287785.1 Candidatus Dormiibacterota bacterium
GCAGGGCCTTGACCATCGCTGCTGTGACTTCTGCCATCAGGCCTGTGCCTCCCCGTCTCCGGCTGTCGCCGCGGCGGCGACCGGTTCCTCGAGTGCTGCTGCGGCTGCCTCCGCTGCAATCGCGTCGGCATGCGCCGCGGCTGCCGCGGCCTGTTCGGCTGCGACGGCCGCCGCCGCCTCGGCAGCGATGGCCGCTTCGTGCTCACGCTTCTCGGCTTCCTGGCGCTCGAGCATCTCGCGCTCGCTGAACTGCTGCAGCCCCTCGGCGATCGCCTTGCCGATCTCGCTGACGATCAGGCGGCAGCTGCGCATGGCGTCGTCGTTCCCCGGGATCACCACCTGGATGTCGTCGGGGTCGCAGTTGGTGTCGACGATGGCCACAATCGGGATGTTCAGCTTGTTGGCCTCGTTGACCGCGATGTGTTCCTTCTTGCAGTCGATCACGAAGACCGCGCCGGGAAGCCGCTTCATGTCGGCCATGCCCGCGAAGTTGTTCTCGAGGCGCTCGAGGTCATCCTTGGCGTCGTTGGCCTCCTTGCCGCTCATGCGCTCGAAGTCGCCCTTCGACTGCATGACGCGAAGCTCGGCGAGCCGGCGCAGCCGGCGCTGGATGACTGTGAAGTTGGTGAGCATGCCACCCATCCAGCGATGGGTGACGTAGGCCTGCCCGGTGTTCCGGCAGACCTCCTCGATGACGTCCTGGGCCTGCTTCTTGGTGCCGACGAAGAGGACCTTCTGGCCGCTCCCGACGATGTCCCTCAAGTATTCGCAGGCGACGTCGAGCTGCTTCTGGGTCTGCTCGAGGTCGATGATGTGGATGCCGTTGCGCGCCGTGAAGATGTACGGGCGCATCCGGGGATTCCACCGGCTCGTCTGGTGACCGAAGTGAACTCCGGCCTCCAGCAGCTGGCGCAGTGTTACTGCCGGCATGGGCGGTCGCTCCTGTTGGGGTGGTGTGGTGCCTCCGTCCGGGGTGAACCGCGGCGGCGACCCGGGGGCACCGGGCACCCGCCGGCCGCGTGAAACCGGACGTGTGAGATGACCGGAGTGTACCAGCCTGGCCCGGTGGCTACACCCCGGCCTGCGAGATCACAGGACGTATCGACGGAGGTCCTGGTTGCGCACCAGGTCGCCGAGCCGCTCGCCCACGTACGCCGCATCGACGATGACGGTGGTTCCGGCGAGCTCCTCAGCCCCGAAGGACACGTCCTCGAGCACCTTCTCCATGATCGTGAAGAGGCGGCGGGCGCCGAGGTTCTCGTCCTCCTCGTTGACGCGATACGCCTGGGCGGCGAGCTCGCGGATGCCGTCCGCCGTGAAGTCGAGGGTGACCTGCTCGGTCCCGAGCAGGGCGGCGTACTGCCGGGTCAGCGCATTGCCCGGCTCGGTGAGGATCCGGACGAGGTCGTCCTCGCTGAGCGGCTTCAGCTCGACGCGGATGGGAAACCGGCCCTGGAACTCGGGGATGAGGTCGCTGGGCCGGGCCGCGGTGAATGCACCGGCGGCGATGAACAGGACGTGGTCGGTTCGTACCGGCCCGTAGCGGGTGTGCACCGTCGACCCCTCGAGGATCGGGAGCAGGTCGCGCTGCACGCCCTCGCCGCTGACGTCGGGCCCGCGGTCGGATGCGGGCCCGCAGATCTTGTCGACCTCGTCGATGAACACGACCCCCGAGTCCTCGACCAGGTGAATGGCGTCGTCGTACACACGATCCATGTCGATGAGCCGGTCGGTCTCCTCGTCGACGAGCACGTCGCGGGCCTCCGCCACGGTCATGAGCTTCTTGCGCTTGCGCGTCGGCGCGAGCTGCGAGAAGAAGTCGGACAGGGAGACGCCGACCTCCTCGAGGCCGGTGCCGGTGAACCCTTCGAACGCCGGCTGGAAGGGCTCATCGACCTCGATGTCGACGGTTGCGTCCTCCATGGTGCCCGCCTCGAGCCGGCGTGCGAGCCGGCGGCGCCGGGCGCGGGCGCGACGTGCGTCGGCCGTCGTCTTCGCGGGGCTGGGCGC
>JBAQGL010000093.1:0-3351 GCA_049287785.1 Candidatus Dormiibacterota bacterium
CTCCAGGACGGCGGCATGATGACCGGTGTCCTGGTCGGTGAGCTGCTGGGCATGGTGCGCAGCCTCTACCCGGCTCCGCTCGCAATGAACGAGGCCGTCGAGATCGCCCAGCTCGACGGCCTCGAGAAGCGGCGCGTCGACCGTCTCTCGGGCGGACAGTCCCAGCGCCTCCGGCTTGCGATGGCGCTCGTCGGCGACCCGCGCCTGCTCATCCTCGACGAACCGACCGCGGCCATGGACGTGGAGACGCGCAGAGGGTTCTGGCACGCGATGGAGGGATTCACCGCACGTGGCCGGACCATCCTCTTCTCGACCCACTACCTCGAGGAGGCCGACGTGGCGGCGGACCGCATCGTGATGATGGCCCGCGGCCGGGTCGTCGCAGACGGCACGCCGTCGGCGATCAAGGACTCGGTCGGCCTGCGCGTCATCCGGTTCTCCATCGAGCATGCCGGGATCGCGGGTCTGGAGACGCTGCCCGGCGCGGTGTCGGCAACCGCCCACGGCAACCGCGTCGAGCTGCGCTGCAGCAACTCGGACAGCGCGTTGCGCGCGCTCATCGCGACCCGGCCGGATGCCCATGACATCGAGGTCGCCGGCGTCGCCCTCGAGGACGCCTTCATCACCATCACCGACGGCATCGCCGCCTGATTGGAGACCACCTGATGCTCAACTACCTCGCCCTCGAAATCCGGCGCTCGCTCCGCGATCGCCGCTACCTGCTGCTCGTCGCCGGGTGGCCGGTGGCCGCGTACCTTCTCTTCTCCACCGTCTTCGGATCGGCCGCGGACCGGACGGAGGGGCTTTCGCCGACGGTCGCGATCATGGTGGCGATGGCCACCTTCGGCGCCATGGGTGGCGTGCTCATGGCATCGGGACCGCGTCTCGCCATGGACCGCCAGCTCGGCTGGCTGCGCCAGCTGCGTCTGACCCCGCTCTCCCCGGCCCGCATCCTCGCGGCGCGCCTGATTTCGGCGATGGCGCTGAGCCTTCCCGCGATCGTCCTCACCTTCATCGTCGCGATGCTCGTCAAGGGCGTCAGCCTGCCGCTGTGGGAGTGGCCGCTGCTCGTGCTGCTCATCAGCGCCGGCTGCCTTCCGTTCGCCGCGATCGGCATCGTCGTGGGCACGGTCGCCGATGGCGACGGCGCGCAGGGACTCACCATGGTGCTGTACCTCGTGCTCGCGGCGCTCGGCGGCCTGTGGATGCCCGTGCAGATCCTGCCCTCGCCGCTGCAGACGGTCGCGAAGACCCTTCCCTCGTACCACCTCGCGCAGCTCGGCTGGCACATCGCTCGCGGTGTCGCTCCTGCGTTCGGTGACGCCCTGGTACTGCTGGCGTGGTTTGCGGGTGCGGCCCTGCTGGCGGTGGCCGCGTCCCGCCGGTTGACGCTGCGCACCGCGTGAAGGTGGCCTAGCATCGAGGCGATGGCACCCGAGCAGGAGATGACGAGGCAGGTCGGCGCACCCGACAGCGCGATGTGGCCGATTCCCACGGTTGCCCGCCTCGCCTGGGCGGCGATCTGGCTCGTGTTCCTTGGCTATCCCATCGCCGACATCATCGGCACCGGATACTCCCCGACCAAAGCCGTCATCGCCTGGATCTGCCTGATCGGCTTCGCCGCGACGTATCTGTTGGCGATGTGGATCTGCCTCACGCTGGTCCCGCGCGTCGCGACCGGCGTGCTGCTCCTGCCGTTCGCGGCACTCTTCGTGGAGGGCATCACCCTCGCGATGGTGTTCCGGGGGCAATGGAGCGGAGTCCTTGTGTACTGCGGCGTTTGCGCGGGATGGACCCTCCGCTGGCGGTTCCTCGTCCCCGTCCTGCTCGCGCTCGGCGTCTTCATGGTCGTCTCCGGTGCGCTCCTCGGCTATGCCTGGGCCGACCTGGGATTCATCACATTCCTCACGGTCGCGCTCGGCTTCACGATGCTTGCGTTCCGCCGTCTGATCGCAACGGTCATCGAGCTTCGCAGCGCACGCGCCGAGGTGGCGCGGCTTGCGATCGCCGATGAACGCCTGCGCATCTCCCGGGATGTTCATGACATCCTTGGCCACAGCCTGTCGGTGATCGCGCTCAAGGCGCAGGTGGCCCGCCGCCTGATGACCAGTGACCCTGGCGCGGCCGCCGACGCGATGGGTGACGTCGAATCGGTTGCGCGCGAGTCACTTGCGGAGGTGCGCGCGATTGTCACCGGATACCGGCAGCGCTCGCTCGCCGACGAGCTGCAGGGCGCACGCGACGTGCTCGATGCCGCCGGCATCGCCTTCGAGGTGACCCGCGACAGCGCCGTCCCCCCGGCGCCGGTCGACAGCCTGCTCGCCTGGACGGTTCGCGAGGGCGTCACCAACGTCCTGCGCCACAGCCGCGCCCATCACTGCGAGATCTCGCTCTCCACGAGCAACGGTGGATTCACGGTCGCGATCGTCGATGACGGAGTCGGGGGAGTCGCCAGCGCCGGGGGCAGCGGGTTGCACGGTCTGCGCGAGCGAGTAGGTGCGGCCGGCGGCCGCGTCGAGGCCGGCCCGGGCGAACGGGGCGGGTTCCGCCTGCAGGCCTACGTTCCCCGGGCGGCTGCGTGATCCGGGTCCTGCTCGCCGAGGACCAGGGGATGGTTCGCGGCGCGCTCGCCACCCTGCTCGCGCTCGAGGCCGACATCGAGGTGGTCGCCCAGTGCTCCCGCGGCGATGAGGTCGTCGCTGCCGCAGAATCCGCGCGCCCCGATGTCGCGCTACTGGACATCGAGATGCCGGGCCTCGACGGGCTGAAGGCAGCATCCCTCCTCCATCAGGCGATGCCCGACTGCACGATCATCATCCTCACCACGTTCGGCCGGCCCGGATACCTGCGCCGCGCCATGGAGGCGGGGGCGACCGGGTTCGTCGTCAAGGACGGCCCGGCGGATCAGCTCGCGGTGTCCATCCGCCGCGCGGTCGCGGGTGAGCGCGTCATCGACACCGCGCTTGCCGCCGCCGCCCTCAGCGACGGCTCCAACCCCCTCACGCCGCGCGAGCGTGACATCCTCCACGCGGCATCCGGCGGCGCGACCATCGCGACGATCGCGACCTCGATGTTCCTGTCCCAGGGGACGGTGCGCAACTACCTGTCATCGGCGATCCAGAAGACCGGCGCGCGCAATCGCCTCGAGGCGGTTCGCACCGCCGAGCAGCACGGCTGGCTGTAGCCCGCCGGGTCAATCGACGTACAGCGCGGTCAACCCCGCACGGTCCAGCGCCGGACGTGACAGTGCCAGGGGAACCGCTCGCGCCAGCGCCCGCGCCGGGTCGACGAGCACCGCTCCCGCCACATCGAGGCCGTCGCTGGTGAGGACTCGCCCACCGGCGGCGTCGA
>JBAQGL010000094.1:0-3546 GCA_049287785.1 Candidatus Dormiibacterota bacterium
GCCCTCTGCCGCCGGTTCCCGCTGCCATATCGAGGTGCATCGACCGCGTGATCGCCGCCGCCGTCAGCGGGTCGCCCTGGCTGAGCGCGCTGCCGCCGTTCCTCATCGCGAGTGCGGTGTGCATTGCCGCGGTGCCCGGGTCGATGTGGCTGGCAAAGCGCACCGGGGCGATGGCGCAGCCCGATGACGATCGCCACCTGCATCCGCGACCGACGCCGCGCCTCGGCGGCCTTGCCCTCTATGCCGGGTTCGCGGTGGCGATCGCCATCTTCGGGTCGGCGATCACCTACCGGTGGCAGGTGGTCGCGGTCACGGGCGCGATCACCCTCGCCATGGCCGTCGATGACATCCTCGATCTCAACTGGCTGAGCAAGCTCGGCATCGAGATCGGGGTGGGCGTCCTCGCCGTGGTGCTCGGCATCGCGATCACCTCGATCGCCATACCCGGCTCGCACACCCCCTCGGTGTGGGAACTGGGGTTGCTCGCAGCGCCGGTCACGGTCGTCTGGCTGGTGGGGATGCAGATCTCGGTCAACCTGCTCGACGGCGCCGACGGGGTCGCGGCCGGCGTGGTGGCGATCGTGGCCGGCGTCTGCCTGCTCGCCGCCATCAACCGCATCCAGGCGGCCAACGACGTCCAGAGCGGGGTGGTGATCCTCAGTGGGGCGGTGATGGGCTGCTGCCTCGGCTTTCTCGTCTTCAACCTGCCGCCCGCCCGAGTGTTCATGGGCGATTCCGGCTCGCACTTCCTCGGCATCGCGCTCGGAGCCATCACCATCCTCGGCGTCGCCAAGGTGGTGGTCGGGCTCTCGATCCTGGTGCCGTTGATCGCGCTCGGTCTCCCGATCGGCGACACCCTGTTCGCGATCGTTCGTCGCGCGCTTTCGGGGCACAACCCGGCGAAGGCGGACGCGGGTCACCTGCACCACCGGCTCCGAGCGGTGGGGTTGAACCCCATCGAGACGGCGGTCACCTTCTACCTGGTGACCGGAATCCTCGGATGCCTGGCGCTCACCATCTACGGGCACCGCCGGATCATCGATCTCGCGCTCGGGCTCATGGTGGTCGCGCTGGTCGTGCTCATCTGGCGAA
The DNA here is from genome assembly GCA_049287785.1 of Candidatus Dormiibacterota bacterium. Taxonomy (GTDB): domain Bacteria; phylum Chloroflexota; class Dormibacteria; order Aeolococcales; family Aeolococcaceae; genus Palsa-851. The sequence continues at coordinate 1,093 of JBAQGL010000094.1, forward strand.
ACCGGCGCAGGGTTCCCAAGCTCCCTTTCGTGGCGGCCATTGAGGAGAGCGAGGTACAGGTCGATGGCCGCCGGGCGCTGCCGTCGCACATCCACCACCGGGGCGAGGCCGACTGAGCAGCGCACCTGGCCCGCGCCCGCCATCCGGCGGCCAGCTCGCGGGGATGGGCATGTCCATCGCGGTGGCGCTGATCGTGCCGCTCCTCCTCGGTGTCGGCGTCGATGCACTGCTGCACACCAGCCCGCTCGGCGTGCTGATCGGACTGCTGCTGGGCATCGCCGCCTCGTGCTACACGGCATACTCGCGGTTCCGACCCTTCCTCTGACTGAGGGCTGGGTCGTGTCGCGAGGTCCAGTTGATATCGTTGCCTTGGTTTGACAGTCCAAGAAAGGCAGTGGTGGTCGAGGTGATCTCGGAAGGTACGTCTCCACGCCCAGCTCCATCGGCAAATGCGCTGCGCCTGGTCCGCAATGCGGCGATCGTCTGCGCCGGTGCGGCGGTGATTGCCGCGCTCGTCGGGATCGTGCTCGGCCACGCCGGACCCGGGGGAGCGCTCGCGACCGGTCTCGCGATCGGATCGATCAACGGCGCACTCGCAGCCCGGTTGATCGCGCTGCCGATCCCGTTTCTCGCCACCAGCCTGCTCCGGATCATCACGCTGAGCACGATCGGCATCGCCATCGGCCTCGCCTTCGGGCTCGCCAACGTCTGGCTGGTCATCCTCGGCCTGGGGATCTCACAGGTGGTCCTCGCGGTCGCCGCGCTCCGTGAGTCGATGCGCATCACATGATGCTTGCCGTCGATCAGCCGCCCGGTACGCATCCGGTCATCCAGGTGTGCCATGGGAGTGCATTCCTGTGCGTGTTCAACTACGACACGCTCATCTCCAGCGGTATCGCGATCGTGCTCACGCTCGCGCTCGGGCTGGGCGTCTCCTATCGCCTCACCCACGGACCGCCCGGCAAGCTGCAATCGGTCCTCGAGCTCCTGCTGAGCTACGTCCGCAATCTCACCCGGGAGATGGTGTCGGAGGAGGGCACGGACTTCATCCTCCCGATCGCGGCGACCATCTTCATCTTCGTCCTGCTCGCCAACTGGCTCGACTTCTTCCCGCTCACCGCTCCGGTCGAACCCGCTGCGGCGGACATCAACCTCACCCTCGCGATGGCGATCGTGGTGATCGTGATCGTGCAGTGGTACAGCATCCACGTGCTCGGGTTTCGCGGCTATCTGCGGCGCTTCACCAAGCCGTTCGAGCTGCCGCTGATCGCACGAGTCGCGTTCACCCCGCTCAACATCATCGAGGAGATCCAGAAGCCGTTGAGCCTCGGCCTCCGGTTGTTCGGCAACATCTTCGGCGGGCTCGTGATGGTGTACCTGCTCACGCTTGGATACACCGCGTTCGCCGGGTCGTCGGTGATTCAGACGGCGCTGTCACCGATCTGGGTCATCCTGCTGGTGGCGTGGAAGCTCTTCGACGTCTTCCTCATCGGCACGATCCAGGCGTTCATCTTCATGCTACTGACCATCATCTATTTCGGCATGGCCCGTGAAGGTCTCGAGGAGCACCACGGGGCGGCTTCACACGCGAACGACTTGAGGAGAGAGACGACATGACCCACGCACTGATCCTGATGGGGGCGTTGATCGCCGCCGGCCTCGCGCTTGGTGGCGGTGCAATCGGTGCCGCCATCGGTGACGGTCTCGCCGGTAACGCGACCATCGCCGGAACCGCCCGTCAGCCGGAGGCGCAGAGCCGGTTGCAGGTCACCATGTTCCTGATCATCGGACTCGTCGAGGGGATGTACTTCATCAACCTCGCGCTCGGCTTCTTCTTCATCTACGTCATCGCCTCTTAAGGGTCTGTGACGATGTTGCTTGGCGCTGCCCCGCAGCCGGCCGGCCTGCTCACACCGAACGGGACGTTCTTTGCCGAGCTGATCGCGTTCATCCTGATGATCCTCATCCTCGGGAAGTGGGCGTACCCCGCCATCATCAAGGCGGCGACCGACCGCGAGAACAAGATCGAAGCCGGCCTCAAGGCCGCAGCCGAGTCGGAAGAGCGTCTCGCCAACGTGCGGGTCGAGGTCGAGCAGAAGCTCGAAGAGGCACGGACCCAGGCGCGGGACATCCTCAATCGCGCGCACCAGGAGGCAACCGCCGACACGGCCGAGGTTCTCGCCAAGGCGCGTGGCGACTCGGAGGCGCTCATCGAACGCGCGCGGACGGAGATCGCCGGCGAGCGTGACCGTGCCATCCAGGATCTGCGCGCCGAAGTGGCCAACATGGTCATCTCCGCGGCCGAGGGAGTCCTGGGATCCGCGATCGACGACAAGACGCACCAGCGCCTCATCGACGGCGCGTTGCAGAAGGTCGGCGACAACCCCGGTGCCAAGGCGGACCAGAACTGACGATGGAACGCGCGAGCATCATCGCCCGCCGCTACGCCGAGGC
>JBAQGL010000095.1:0-1651 GCA_049287785.1 Candidatus Dormiibacterota bacterium
CGACAGAGCCGCTCGCATACCCTGTCTTGCCGAACCTATACTCGCGCAGCCCGGCCACAATCAAAGGAGCGCGGGCGGACATGGAGGTTGGGACGATGTACGGAACCATCATGAGAGCCAAGATCAAGCCAGGCCGTCGAGCAGAGTACGAGAAGGTGATGCGCGAGATGGTGCCAAGCGCCGAGGCGTACGGCCAGGGCATGCACTCATACGAGGTGGCCTGGGAGGACAAGGATCCGGACCGGATCGTGATGATCGTCCACTTCAAGGATCGCGAGAGCTACTTGGCGAACGCGAACCGCGCCGGAACCGATGAGGACTATCGCCGGCAGCTTGAGTACCTCGAAGGCGAGCCGGAGTGGATCGATGTTAACTACGCCGAGTACGTCGGACAGCCGTTAGGCGGGTAGCGTCAGGGACACTCCCGACGCTGCTCGTTCGACCGGTGGGCCGACCGACCGCTGGATTCCTTCATCGCGTCGGATCCGCTGGCATACTTGAGGCATGACGCCCGCCGTCGCGCGTCGGCTGTTGTATGGGATCGTGGTCGCGTGCCTGGCGGTGACCGGGGGCACGGTGCTGCTCCGACCCGCGCCGCCGCGGGTGACCGGACCCCAGTATCAGGCTCCCCTCCAGCGTGGAATACCCGAGATTCAGGCGATATCGGGGGCCCCGAGGTTCGTGACCATACCCGCGGACGGCGGGACTTCGCAGATTGATCACGTGCAGATCGTGGTGCCGGTCCACGGAATGCCGGGTCAGGTCGGCGCAAGCCCGTAGGGCCTCTCGGTTAACGCTGTCTTCCCTTGCCAAGTCGGGTGCGCGGCGTCCAAGGTGATGAGGTGGCAAGCCCGATCCGGCACGTCGTGATCTTCGTCCAGGAGAACCACACCACAGACAACTACTTCCGGTCCATGCGGGCGTGGGGGGCGAACGTCGCCAACGACTGGCCGACAACACCGAATCCACCCGCGCATGACAACCCGCATGACCGCGCCGCTTACGCGAGGTGGCTCGAAGCCGCGAAGGCAGGCGCCCCGACGACAGCGACGCATTCTCAATTCGACACCCTCGCCGTGTTGCCGTACTACGCGTACCTCGCGGCGACCGGTGCATTCCTCGAGAACCACTGCTCGGGGTTCGGGACGAATTCGACCGCAAACCATCTCCTGATCGTCGGCGGCCAGTCGCCGACCCTTCGGAATCCACCGAGCGGTCAGCCGGCGCCCTTCTGGGACATGCCGTCGATACTCGGCCATGCGCAGGACCACGGGCTGACCTGGAAGGCATACACCGGCACAGCGGCGTATCCCGTGCACTTCTACTCGCAGCTGGCGGCGTCCGCGAATGTCATGCGGAGCGATCAGATCGTCGCTGACGCGGCCAACCTCCCGCAACTCAGCATGGTCTGGCACGACTCGCCAGATGACGAGCACCCGCCGGCAGACGTGAGCGTCGGCGAGAGCAAGGTCTGGCAGGCAGTCGATGCCATCGTGGCAGCCGGACACTGGGACGACACCGTCTTTCTGCTCACATGGGACGATTGGAGCGGGTGGGACGACCACGTCGCAACCCCCAATGTCGAGTTCACACCGGACGGCGTGCAACTCGCATTCGGTCCCAGGGTCCCGCTCCTCATGTTCGGAGGGAC
>JBAQGL010000096.1:0-30561 GCA_049287785.1 Candidatus Dormiibacterota bacterium
CCGCAGCACACGCCCTTCCCTCTCTCTACTGTCCCGTCCGGCCACGGGAGGGGGATACTCATGTCGTGCGAGATCTGCTTCCGACGCTGATTGAATGGAGTGAGGGCGACCCGCTGGTTGCGGTGGCCACCGTTGTCGGGACGTCCGGGTCAACCCCCCGCCCGATGGGCGCGCGCCTCCTGGTCAGCCGCGACGGTCGGATGGCCGGATCGGTGAGCGGCGGCTGCCTCGAGTCCGCGGTCGTCCTCGAGGCGCAGGCGACCATCGCGGGCGATGCTCCTCCTCGCCTCCTGCACTACGGCATCAGCGACGAGATGGGCTGGGCCGTCGGACTGTCGTGCGGCGGCGAGGTCGACATCTTTGTCGAGACGCTGGAGAGTGATGGGTCGGACCCGGTGATCGAGGAGGTCCGGCGCGCGATCGAGACGTCGCGACCGGTCGCCCTGCTCACGGCCCTCGACGGCGAGCAGGCCGGCAACCGTGCCGCGGCGACCGCCGACGGTGGCCTCGTCGGCAACCTCGGCGGTATGTCCACGGCCACCGAAGCGGTTGCGGTGGCGCGCCCGCGAATCGCATCCGGGCTGCCCGGGGTCGAGGAGATCGCCGGCATGCGCGTGTTCGTCGATCCGATCGTCCCGTCGCCACAGCTGGTGGTCATCGGCGCGGTGCACATCGCCGTCTCGCTCACCACCATGGCTCGCGCCGCCGGATTCACCGTGTCCGTGATCGACCCGCGCACGGCATTCAACAACGTCGAGCGCATCCCGGACGCCGAACAGCTGGTCACCGCATGGCCGGATGAAGCATTGCCCGGCTTCGACCTCGGACCCCGCGATGCCGCCGTCTGCCTCGCCCACGACCCGAAGTTCGAGGACCCGGCGCTGAGTGCACTGCTCCGGACCGAGACCGGATACATCGGCGCGATCGGGAGCCGCGGGACTCATGCCAAGCGCGTCGCCCGGCTCCACGAGGCGGGCTTCGCCGACGCGGACATCGCGCGGATTCACAGCCCGGTCGGGCTGAACCTCGGAGCGGCCACGCCCGAGGAGATCGCCATCGCCATCCTCGCCGAGATCGTTGCCGTGCGCCGAGGCCGGAACGCCGGGTCGCTGTCCGCGGCTCCCGCGGCCCCCGTCGGGTGAGGCTGGAGGTCCTTCCCGCCTCAGCGGTCGACGGGCCCTCATCGGAGTGGGCCGGCGCCGTCCTCTGCCGTGATGTGCTCGACCCGAACGGGCACCCCGTGCTCGTCAAGGGAACGCTGCTCTCCGCCGCCCACGAACAAGCCCTCCGCAAAGCAACGCCTGAGGAGTTGCACGTGCTCTGGCTCGATGACGGTGACGTCGGCGAGGACGCAGCGGCGATTCGTATGGCGGCGGCGATCGCCGGTCCGGGGACCTTCGCCCGGCCGCCGGTCGAGTCGCAGGCGCGCCTGGTCGCCTCGTGGCGTGGGATGGTCAGCGTCGATGCCGCGGCGCTTGCGGCGGTGAACGCGGTCGACGGGGTCACCGTGTTCACCGTGCCCGACGGCCTGCACGTGGACGCGGGGAGAACGCTGGCCGGGGTCAAGATCACTCCACTCGCGATCTCGGAATGGTCACTGGAGCAGGCTGAGCGCGGCGCGCTTGCCGCCCGGGGCGAGGCTGGGATTGTCAGCGTCCGACCGTTCCTGCCCTTGCGCGTGGCGGCGATCGTGAGGCAGCAGCTCACCGACGAAGCACGGACGCGGTTTGAGCAGTCGTTGACCCTCCGCAGCAGCTGGTTCGGAGGAAGCATCGAGCCGGTGCGCTACGTCGGCGACAGCCCCGACGAGGTTGGCGCGGCGCTTATCGATGCCGCCGACTCGGCGGACGTCGTCCTCGCCGTCGGAGTGGCCTCGGTCGATCCACTCGACGTGACCTGGCAGAGCCTCATCGCCGCGGGCGCGACCTCCATCCGGCGCGGCCTTCCGATGCACCCGGGCAGCAGCTACTGGATCGCCGAGCTGCTGGGCAGGCCGGTGATCGGAGTGGCGTCGTGCGGCATGTTCTCGCGTCGCAGCGCGCTCGATCTGCTGATTGCGCGGCTCCACGCCGGCCTCCCGCTGGACCCGGCATACCTCGCGTCGCTCGGCCATGGAGGCCTGCTCGGCAAGGAGGCGGCCTGGCGGATCCCCCCTTACGAGGCTGCCCTCGGAGACGACACGGACGAGGACTGATCTCCCGCCGACCGATCCCGGAAGTCATACGCGACGCGACCGTCCTTGATCACCAACCGGATGTGCGCAGGGTCCGCGAGGCTGTCGATGTTCGCGAGCGGGTCGCCGCGAACCGCCACGATGTCGGCGATCTTCCCGACTTGAAGCGTGCCGAGATCGGTACGCCGGAGCAGCTCCGCCGGGACTGCGGTCGAGGCCACGATCGCCTGCATCGGGGTCATCCCGCAGCGGACCATCATTCCGAGCTCACGCAGGTTCTTGCCGTGGGGTCCGACCGCAGCGTCGGTGCCCATGGCGATCTTGACCCCTGACGCGATCGCGGCCGCGACGGCGGCACGATGCAACGCCCCGATCCGCTCAGCCTTCTCCACCATCTCCGGCGGCAGTCCGCCACCACCGGCCTTCGATCCAGCGACCACGTCACCGGGCGCGACCAGCGTGGGAACCAGGTACGCGCCCTTTTCCTTCATCAGGGCGATGCCCGCCTCATCGAGCAGGCACCCGTGCTCGATGCTGGTGACACCGGCGATGAGCGCGTTGTGGATCCCGGCGGGGGACATCGCGTGAGCCATGACGCGCTTGCCGACAACCGCCGCCTCCTCCACCGCCACACGGATCTCGTCGACCGAGAACTGTGCGTGGTCAGGGAGGTCGCCGGGGCTCAGCACACCGCCGCTGGTGCACAACTTGATCCAGTCGGCCCCCGCGCGCAGCACCTCGCGCACCTTGCGCCGCATCCCGTCGACGCCGTCCGCGACCGGGTGGGGCACGTCGATGTCGGCCCACAGGTGCGCACCGCACGGCATCCAGTCGTCGCCGTGGCCGCCCGTCTGACTCAGCAGGCCGATCGCGAGCTCCATGCGTGGGGCCGGGAAATACCCAGCCTCCGATGCCAGGCGAACGCCGACCGGCGTGTTGCCGGCATCTCGCACCGTGGTCACCCCGGCAGCGAGGGTCCGTGCGCAGTTGGGGACCGATTCGAGGAGCGCGAGCGACGGTGGCGTCATCAGAAAACGTACGAGGTTGGTGCCCGACGTCGCCAGGTGGACGTGCATGTCCATGAACCCGGGGAGCAGGGTGAGGTCGTCATCCTCGAGGACCTCGGCGTCGTCGGGAATCCTGAACGATGAGCGTTCCCCGACCTCGGCGATCCGGCCGTCCTGGATGAGGATGGCGGCTTGCTCGAAAGGGTCGCGCCCGGTGCCGTCGATGAGCCGGTCGGCCACGACGACGAGTGCTGGCACCTCACCTACCTCCTGGATCGCGACCGGAACCGAGCGAGACTACCAGAGCCTCAAACAGGGTCAGCGGCGAGGCGTTCGAAGTCCTCACGGGTGTCGATGTCGATGGGATGCCCGCCCGGCCGGTCGGCCGAGACGGCAGCGACCAGCTCGGGGTGAGCACGCACCAGAGCCCGGCATCCGACGTCGCCCTCGAGTGCCTCGATGTCACCCCAGAGCTCGCGGGCGAGCACGACCGGCGGGTGGAGCAACCCGTCGAAGCTGAGCGCGGCGCCAGGGAGGCCGGAGACCGTCTGAGCCTCGAGGAGGCGGTTGACAACCTCGGAGGTGATGTCCGGTTGGTCGCCGAGGATGACCACCGCACGGTCCACATCGGCTCCAAGTGCGGCGATCCCAGTTTTGAGTGACGTGCTCATCCCCTGGACGTAGTCGGGATTGACGACCACGCGGGCGCGGCCGAGGCGCACCAACCGCCTGATGTCATCGGCGTGAGCGCCGAGGACGAGCACCACCTCGTCGAGCTCCGAGTCGCACGCGGCGGCCAGGGCTGCCTCGAGGAGCGGCCTGCCGTGCACGGGAAGCAGCTGCTTCGGTTCCCCCATCCGGCGCGACGCACCGGCCGCGAGGATGATCCCCGCCGACCTCGAAGCGACCACTCAGCCGGCGGCGGCTCGGAGAAACCGTGCCGGGTCAGCGACGAACTGTTCCCGGCATCCCGAACAGCAGAAGAAATAGGTCTGCCCGTCGTGGATCGCGGTGTGGGCGGCATCCCTGGTGTCGACGGTCATGGCGCACACCGGGTCAACGGCGAACCCCGTGATCGCCTCGGGCGCGGGAGCGGGGTTCGCGATCATGCGCTCGTGACGAAGGGCCACCACCTCGGCGAGGGCATGGAGAGCGATCTCCTCCTGCGCTCCGGCACGCGGCGCCCCGGCAGGAGCACGAACCCGAGCCTGCTGCGCGTCGGACACGCCCCGCCCCTTGAGTGTGTCCATCACCGATGCCGATCTGCGCGAGCTGGCGACCAGCGCGACGTCCGCATGAGGGAGGGTCAATGCGGCCTGCAGGGCGTCGTCGTCGTAGTGGCCGATGGTGGCGACCACGACCCAGCAGTCCCTCTCGCCGGTGAGCGAGCTGAGGTCGAGGCTGCCGAGCACCCGGTCCGCGCCGGGAAAGTCCGCCGCGGTTGCGCCGGGATGCACGCCGCACGTTCGGTAGCCGACGACGCGGCCAAGCTCGATGAGCGTGCGCGCGGCAGGGCTCTCCCCGATAACCACAAGCAGTGGCTTGGGGAGGTGCGGGTCGATGAAGATGTCGAGCGTCCCGCCGCTCGGGCACGTCGTCGCCACGGTGAGCTCACCTCCGTTGCGTGTCTCGAGCGCTTCCACGTCGGGGCGAATGCGGACCAGCCGGGGCATGCCGTCGCTCATCGACACAAGCGCTTCGCGGCGCACGAGCGCGTCCGAGCAGCTGCCGCCGATCCACCCGTGCAGCACCCCGTCGTCGGTGATCACGGCCTTGTCGCCGGGATGCGCCGACGTCGGTGACTCGGTGCGCACCACGGTGGCGAGTGCGCACGGACGCCCCGACGCGGCGTTCTCGGCGAGCAGGGTCACCAGGCGGTCGTCTATTCGGTCACCCCCTTGCTGCGGAGCGCGGCCCACACCTTGTCGGACGTCACCGGCATGTCGATGTTGGTGATGCCGAGGTGCGACAACGCGTCGATGACCGCGTTGACGTAGGCGGCGGGCGACCCGACGGTTGCGGACTCGCCGACACCCTTGGCGCCGATCGGATGGTGCGGGGACGGCGTGACCGTCTCGCCCAGCTCGAAGCGCGGCGTCTCCCATGCGGTGGGGAGCAGGTAGTCCATGAAGTTGGAGCCGATGCAGTTGCCGTCCTCGTCGAAGGTGATCAGCTCCATGAAGGCGATACCGAATCCCTCGGTGAGACCGCCGTGGATCTGGCCCTCGACGATCATGGGGTTGATGCGCACCCCGCAGTCGTCCACCGCAACCATGCGGCGCACCTTGACCTGGCCGGTGCCCTTGTCGATGTCGACCACGACCAGGTAGGTCCCGAACGGGAAGGTCATGTTCGGCGGGTCGTAGTAGGTGACACCTTCAAGGCCGGCCTCGAGGCCGTCCGGGAGGTTGGTGTAGGCCGCGAACGCGATGTCCTGGATGGTCTTGACGTTGTCTGGCGAGCCCTTGACGTTGTACTTGCCCTTCGCGAACTCGATGTCAGCCACATCGGCCTCGAAGAGATGCGCGGCGATCAACTTGCCCTTGTCGCGCAGCTTGCGCGACACCATCGCCGTTGCGGCGCCTCCCACCGGGGTCGACCGCGATGCGTAGGTGCCCAGTCCGAACGGTGTGTTGTCGGTGTCGCCCTCACGGACCTCGACGTCAGATGCCGGAATCCCGAGCTCCTCGGCGACGATCTGCGCGAAGGTCGTCTCGTGCCCCTGACCCTGCGACTTGACACCGAGCTTGAGGATCGCCTTGCCGGTGGGATGCACGCGCAGCTCCGCTGAATCGAACATCCGCAGTCCAGCGATGTCGTAGTCCTTGCCCTTGCCGGCGCCGACCACCTCCGTGAAGCTGGCGACACCGATCCCCATCAGCTCGCCCCTGCCGCGCTTCTCAGCCTGCTCCTTGCGGAGCTCGTCGTAGCCGAGCATGTCGAGCGCGACCTTCATCGCGCGTGGGTAGTCACCGCTGTCGTACTCGAAGCCGGACGCGGACTGATACGGGAAGGCCTCGGGTTGGATGAAGTTGTTGAGCCGGGTCGTGACGGGATCCTGTTCGAGCTCGACTGCCGCACTCTCCACGAGGCGTTCGATGAAGTACGAGGCCTCGGTGACCCGGAACGAGCAGCGATACGCCACACCGCCTGGCGCCTTGTTGGTGTACGCGCCGTTGGCCACGATGTGCGCGGCCGGGATGTCGTACGAGCCGGTCACGATGTGGAAGAGCCCGGCCTTGAACTTGCTCGGCTGGGCATCCGCGAAGAACGCGCCGTTGTCGCTCAGGAGGTTCACGCGAAGTCCGATGAACTTCCCGTTCTCATCGATGGCGAGCGAGCCGTCCATGTAGTAATCGCGTGCGAAGCCGGTCGAGATGAGGTTGTCGGTGCGGTCCTCGATCCACTTGACCGGACGCCCGATCAACAGGGATGCCGCGGTGGCGACGACGTACCCGGGGTAGATCGGCACCTTGTTGCCGAAACCGCCGCCGAGGTCCGGGGAGATGATCCGAATCTTCTCCTCGGGCAGCCCGGCGACGATCGCGAAGAGCGTGCGATGCGCGTGCGGCGCCTGACTGGTCATGTAGATCGTCGCGTTGCCGGTGACCGGATCGAGGTCGGCGACGCAGCCGCAGGTCTCGAGTGGCGACGGATGGCAGCGGGGATAGAACGTCTCGAGGCTCACCACCTTGGCGGCACGCGCGAACGCGGCGTCGGTCGCGTCCTTGCTGCCCGCCTCCCAGTGGTAGATCCTGTTGTCGGTCTGCCCCTCTTTCTCGTCGCGGATGACGACCGCGCCAGGCGCGATCGCCTGCTGCGGGCTCGTGATCGCCTGCAGCGGCTCGTAGTCCACGGTGACCAGCGCCGCTGCGTCCTCGGCGATGTATTTCGTCTCGGCGATGACGCAGGCGACCTCCTGCCCCTGGAAACGAACCTTGTCAGTCGCGAGCACGGCCTGCGTATCGCCCGAGAGTGTCGGCATCCAGGCGAGCTTGTGCTGCGCGAGCAACTCGCCGGTCACGACGGCGATCACTCCGGGAACCGCCATCGCGGCGGTGCTGTCAATACCCTTGATGCGCGCGTGCGCATAGGGACTGCGCACGATGACCATGTGGAGCATGCCCGGGAGCACGACGTCGTCGACGTAGTGACCCTGACCGTGAATGAATCGGGCGTCCTCTTTGCGAGCGAGCGACACGCCGATACCGCCCATCGCCTGACGCGCGGCTTCCGTCGCTTCTGCGGTGTCGACTGCCATCACGCCACTCCTGCGGTGTTCTCGGCGGCGTTCGCAGCGGCGGCGTGCTGGATCGCCTTGACGATGTTCATGTAGCCCGTGCACCGGCAGATGTTGCCGCTGATCCCCCAGCGAATCTCGTCTTCGGTGGGATGCGGGTTGGCGTCGATGAGCGCTTTCCCGACCAGCATCATGCCGGGGGTGCAGAAGCCGCACTGCAGGCCGTGTTCCTCGTGGAAACCGACCTGGATCGAATCGAGCTTGCCGCCCGTGGCCAACCCTTCGACGGTCGTGACCTTCCTGCCCTCGAGCATCGGCGCGAGCAACGTGCACGACTTGACCGGCCGGCCGTCGAGCAGCACGGTGCAGGCTCCGCAGTTGCTCGTGTCGCACCCGATGTGCGTCCCGGTCATCCCCAGCTTGGTGCGAATGAGGTCGACGACGAGCGTGCGCGGTTCGACGTCGACGCTTTTTTCCGCTCCATTGATCTCGAACGTGACGTTCATGCCGCTGCTCCCTGGGCGCGATCGATCGCTGTATGCAGTCCGCGCTGCACGAAGACGCGTGCAACGTCGCGCTTGTACTCCGCACTCCCTCGAATGTCTGCCTTCGGTTCGGCTGCTTCGCCCGCCAGCCGGGACGCTTCCGCAATCACCTCGTCCGTCGGTTCCCGACCAACGAGCGCTGCCTCCGCGGCAGTGGCCTTGATGCTGTGCGCACCGACGGCGCACAGGCCGATGCCTGCGCTGGTGACGCGACCATCGTCATCGAGCACCACGTGGACGGCGGTCGCGACGCTTGCGAAGTCGCCGATCTTGCGCTCGAGCTTGAGATAGGTACCACCCGACTTCCCGGTGACGACCGGGATCCGGATCTCGGTCATCACCTCGTTCGATTCGAGTCCGGTGGTGAACGGACCTTGAAAGAATCCTGCGGCCGGCAGCACCCGCTCTCCGCCTGCCGACCTGACGACGAACTCGGCGCCGACCGCGAGCATCACCGCACCCCAGTCGCCGGCGGGATCCGCATGACAGATCGACCCGCCGACGGTCCCCATGTTCCGGATCAGCGGATCTGAGATGAGTGGTGCCGCGTCGAGGAGCACATCGAGCGTCCCTCGCAGGTCGGTGGCACTCTCGACGTCGCGATGGCGAGTGCGCGCCCCAATGCGCACCTGCCCGTTTTCTCGACGAATTCCCTCGAGACCGTCGACTCGCCCAATATCGATGACGATGACTGGTGCCGCAAATCGCAGTTTCAGCAATGGGATCAGGCTCTGCCCTCCGGCGAGCACCTTCGCGTCGTCACCATGCTGAGCCAGCAGGCTGAGCACTTCGTCCAGCGCCCCTGGCGCGACGTAGTCGAATGCGGCTGGGAACATCCAAAACCTCCGGGAGTGAACCCAAGTAGTGTCGAGGAGCGGCCCGCTGTCGGATGGTGGACTAGCGTACGCCACGAGGGGCTGCGTCGAAAATGCTCACAGCTGCAGGAGTCACCCTGGAAATACCCTTGTGGCGACGGTGTCTATGATGGTTGTCGGACTCCAGACCCAGGGTGGAGGATCAGAGCTCTGACGATGTTGGCGCGCGCCGTTTCAAACGACCTCGAGTCGGTCGCCGGCGCCCAGGCGCGTCTCCTCGACCAGGTCCGCGTGCTCGCACCTGAGACGGTCGGCCTGGACGATGCGCTCGGACGGATCCTTGCAGAGCCGATCTCGTCGCGCGCCGACCTCCCAGGCTTCGACAATTCCGCCATGGATGGGTACGCGGTGCGGGCTGCGGATATCGCGCAGGCGTCGCCACGTGCCCCGGTCCGCCTCCCGGTGATCGGTGAATCCCGAGCCGGTGCGATGCCCGATGCGCTTGTCGCGGGGACCGCGATGCGGATCATGACCGGAGCGCCGATGCCCGAAGGCGCGGACACCGTTGTGCGGCAGGAGGACACGTCGCGCGACGGCGCGGCGGTGATGATTCATGTGGCGACGCCGCTTGCGACGAGCGTTCGCCCTCGGGGCGCCGACGTGCGTGCCGGGGACACGCTGATCCAGCCAGGGCAGCAGTTGACGAGCATCGATGTCGGCGTGGCGGCCGCCCTCGGCCACGACCGTCTTCGCGTGGGCACACGACCGCGCGTCGCCCTGCTCGCGACCGGGGACGAGCTGGTACCGGCCGGAACTCCCCCGGGTCCAGCTCAGCTGGTGGACTCCAACTCCCCCATGCTCACCGCGGCCGTCCTCGAGGCCGGCGGTGATCCGACCTTCCTCGGCATCGCACCTGATTCGAGCGAATCGGTCCGAGCACTGCTGGAGGCGGCGTCCTCATCGGACGTTGTGGTCAGCAGTGCCGGGGTCAGCGTCGGCGACCATGACTGGGTCCGCGAGGTTGCGGCCGAGATGGGAACCATCTCGACCTGGCGCGTGGCCATGCGTCCCGGCAAGCCGGTGCTCATCGGGACCCTCCGAGACGCCGTCTTCATCGGCCTGCCTGGCAACCCGGTCAGCAGCTCGGTCACCTTCGAGCTCTTTGCACGGCCGGTCATCCGGCGCATGCAGGGAGCACGCGAGCTGCACCGTCGGAGGGTGCTCGTCCGAACCGGTGAGGAGATGTCCAAGCCCGAGGGGCTCGAGACCTACACCCGCGCCACCCTGCATACCGCAGACGATGGCGGGCTGCCCCGCGCTCGCAGCTCCGGTGATCAAGGGTCATCGATGCTCCATTCGCTCACGCGCGCAGACTGCCTGCTTGTGTTACCGGCGGACTCCGAGGTCATCACGGAGGGCACGGTCGTCGAGGCGATCCCACTGCGATGACAGCCGTTTCTGCCCCGCCGGCGGTGACGGCAAACCCTGACCTCCTCGGTCGCTCGCTGCGCGACGTGCGGATCTCCGTCACGGACCGGTGCAACTTTCGCTGCCCGTACTGCATGCCGAAGGCGCGGTTCGGGCCGGGACACCGTTTCCTGCCGCGCCAGGATGCGCTCGACGCCAACGAGATCGTCCGCCTCGCGGGAGTGTTCGCGTCACTCGGTGTGACCAAGATCCGCCTCACAGGCGGAGAGCCGCTGCTCCGTCCCGACCTCGTCGACATCGTCGAGGGCATTGCGCTTCTCGGCGTGCCCGACATCGCGCTGACCACGAATGGAGCGCTGCTCCGTCGTCAGGCGGTTCGCCTGCGCAACGCCGGCCTTCATCGGGTGACGGTGAGCCTCGACTCGCTCGATCCCGACGTCTTCTCGGCGATGAGCGACTCGCGCGTTGACGTGAGCGAGGTGCTCGACGGGATCGCCGCCGCGCGCGAAGCGGGACTCGAGCCCATCAAGCTCAACTGCGTCGTGCAGCGCGGTGTCAATGAGGACGGCCTGCTCGACCTCGTCGACTACGCGCGGCGCGAGGGACTGAGCCTGCGGTGCATCGAGTACATGGATGTCGGCTCAACCAACGGATGGCGCATGGCCGACGTGGTCAGCGGCGACGAGATTCTCGAACGCGTTCGTCAGGTGTATCCGCTGCTCGACGAGGACCCCGATCCAAGCGCTGTCGCGCGCACCTATCGATTCGCGGACGGCGCCGGCGACCTGGGCGTGATCACCTCGGTGAGCCGGCCGTTCTGTGGCGATTGCACGCGCGCGCGTCTCGGCGTCGACGGCAAGCTTTTCACGTGCCTTTTCGCAACCTCGGGCATCGACCTGCGCGAGCCGCTGCGTGCGGGCGCCGATGACGAGACGCTGCGGCGGATCGTCGCCGACCGCTGGAAGCGTCGCGATGATCGATATTCCGAACTGCGTGGACTCGGCGTCGCGGCGGGGGAGCGCATCGAGATGTCGTACATCGGCGGCTGACCGATGGAAGACGTCACCGTTCTGGTCTTCGGACCGCTGCGCGAGCGCGTCGGCGTGAGCGAGATCCGCGTGGCGGGTGGCACTGTGCAGGAGGTGTGGGACGAGCTGGTGCGCCGGCACCCCGCCGCGGCGGTCGACGCCGGGTCTATTCGCGCAGCACGTAACCTCGGCTACTGCGAGTGGAACACCGTGGTACGCGGCGGCGACACCATTGCCTTCATCCCACCGGTGGCGGGCGGCAGAGACGACACATCCCCGGTTCGGGTCTGGATCACGGACGCTCCGATCGACATCGCGTCGGTGATCGCAAGCTCGGGAACCTCACGGGACGGCGCCGTCGCGACCTTCATCGGCCGTGTGCGCGACCACAATGACGGCGTTGCGGTGCAACGCATGGACTACGAGGCGTACGCCGAGATGGCGGAAGCTGAGATGCGCCGCATCGGCGAGGCGCTCGTGGCGCGTGGGGGGATCAGCACCATCACCATCGTGCACAGAACCGGCGCCTTGTTGATCGGCGATGCCAGCGTCGTCGTGGTGGTGGCCGCTCCGCACCGGGATACCGCATTCCCCGCGTGCCAGGAGGCGCTTGAGCTGATCAAGAGCACCGTGCCGGTGTGGAAGCGTGAGCACCGTCCGGACGGTGCCATCTGGGTCGATGCCCGCCATCCCTCAGCGCACCAGGCCGGCTCATGAGCGCGAAGCGTCTCACCCACGTTGATGGCACCGGCCGCGCGCGCATGGTCGACATCAGCGACAAGGCCGTGTCGCAGCGCAGCGCGACGGCGCGCGGTCGTGTCAACTGCAGTGCCGAAGCCGTGCAACGGATCGCCGGAGACGCCATCGCCAAGGGCAGCGTGCTCGACACGGCTCGTCTCGCCGGCATCATGGGAGCCAAGCGCACCTCGGACCTGATCCCGCTCTGCCATCCGCTCGCGCTCCGCCACATCGACGTCGACCTGCGCCTCGACACGTCCGACACACCGGGCGTGGTGATCGAGGCGACCGCGCGCGTCGAGGGCGCGACCGGTGTCGAGATGGAGGCTCTGACCGCCGTCGCCATCGCCGGGCTCACGGTGATCGACATGATCAAGGCGGTCGATCACTGGTCGTCGATCACCGACGTGGGCCTCGTGCACAAGGAGGGCGGCCGGAGCGGGTCGCTCGACCGCCCCGAGACTAACCCGCCGGCCTAACCCGTCGGCGTCGAAGGCTCGGGGTGACGGGTGTTGCCGGAGATGAGCGCCAGTGCATGGGGCAGCGCCGGCCAGACCGCGTCGAGGCATTCCGCAACAGCGTTGGGGCTCCCGGGCAGCGTCAGCACGAGACAGTTCGCGGTCACGCCGGCGACCTGGCGGGAGAGCATCGCGTGTGGCGTCGACTTGAGCCCCTCGTGGCGCATCACCTCGGCCATACCGGGCACCTCGTAGTCGAGCATCGGCTGCACCGCCTGCGGGGTCACATCCCGGGGGCCGAGTCCGGTCCCCCCGGTGAGGATGAGGAGGTCGGCGTGCTCTGCGCAGCGCCGGACCGCCGCACGGATCGATTCGATGTCGTCGGGCACGCTCTCGCGCGCGACGACGTCGGAAGGGAGCAGCGCGAAACGAGCCACGATGACGTCGCCGCTGCGGTCGTCCGCATCGACTCCACGGCGGCTGTCACTGACGGTGATCTCGGCGGTGCGCCAGCGGTGAGCGTCGCTCGCTGCATCGGTCACTCGCGAATGATCCGTTCGTGTCCGGCGTAGACGTTCATCTGCTCACCGCGCAGGAAGCCTACCAAGGTCATCCCGGAATCGGAGGCGAGTTCGACGGCGAGGCTGGACGGGGCGGAAACGGCCGCCAGCAACGGAATCCCCGCCATCAACGCCTTCTGCGTCAACTCGAAGCTGGCCCGGCCCGACGCGAGGATGATGTGCGATCGAAGCGGCAACAGCCCCTGCGTCGCCGCCCAGCCGATCACCTTGTCGAACGCGTTGTGGCGCCCGACATCCTCGCGCAGGCAGAGCAACGCACCGGCACCGTCGAAGAGCGCAGCGCCGTGCAACCCACCGGTCCGTGCGAACTGTCGCTGCGCTGATCGCTGCAATGCGGGAAGACCGAGCAGGAGCGCCGGCGAGACACGGAGCGGATCGCCGGCCACGTCGTAGCTTGACCGTGTGCGAACCGCCTCGATGCTCGCCTTGCCGCACATGCCGCACGACGAGGTCATGTAGAAGGCACGCGGCGTGACATCGCGAGACGATGCGGCGGCGGACAGTGTGACCTCGACGACGTTGAGCTCCCCGGTCGCAGCCGCGGCGTCCGGACACATTCGCATCGAAGCGATCTCATTCGCCTCATGAACGATCCCCTCGGTGACGAGGAAGCCCGCGACGAGGTCGAAGTCGTCACCGGGCGTGCGCATCGTGACCGAGAGCGGGACCTCGCCGATCCGGATCTCGAGTGGCTCCTCGGTGCTGACGTCGTCACTCCGCCAGGTCACGGCGCCCCCGGCCGCTACCTGCATCACACGCGTGTGGCGCACGGTCATGCCGACCACGATAGCGAGGGGCACGCGCCCGAGGGTGTCGGGGCACGATCATTGCGTGATGGGCGAAGCCCCCGGCGATGGCGATGTGCTTGGTCAGCTGGCGTCGCGATTGAGCGCAGCGGGGAATGGCACCACCGCGCTGGAGCCGATCGATCTCGACGTCCGTGCGCGTCTGCTTCGGATCGCCCGGGATGTCGCGCACGCGACCGAGCGGCAGAACGCACCGCTTGCCGCCTATCTCGTCGGTCGCTTCGTCCAGGAGGCGATGCGATCCGGCGCGTCCCAGACTGACGCGGTGGAGCAAGCCGCGTCGGTGGTGGCATCGATCATCGGCGAGCCTGCCGGCTGATCTCAGCCAGGTCCTCGGGTGTGTTGATGTTGCGCGCGAACCGCTCGGAGAAGCCCGCGCCGCTCCATTCGCGTTCCGGGACTCGAAGCGCATTCTCCCTATCGATGAGTCGCCGGAGCGATCGGTCGGAGCCGGCCAGCGCAGTCTCCGCCGCCGCGAGGAGTGACGTCGAGTAGACGGCGTGGAGCGGCTCGACACCGCCCCGGGTCTCGCAGAGGGCGACATCGCGATCCGCGATGAGACCCGCCAGCATCCTGAGCAGCCCCGGATCCACCCAGGGGAGGTCGACGGCAACGACCGCGAGGAGCCGATGTGGGGAGTAGCGCAGCGCTGCCACGAGTCCGCCCAGCGGTCCGGCGTTGGGCAACGCATCCGCGATCGCCTGGCGGCCCGGCATTTTCGCCGACGTTCCCCCGGGCGCGATGAGCACCGGGTCGCACACCTCGTCGAGCCGCGCGACCGCACGCTCGAGCAGCGTCATTCCCTCGAAACGGATGGTCGCCTTGTCGACACCCATGCGCGAGCTGCGACCCCCGCAGAGGATCACGCCGGCCAGTCCGGCGCCTGAGGGCGCACGATCGTGCGGGCTCACGTCCTCGTCAGCTGCGGGTGGGGGTTCCACTGGGCGCAACCTTACGGAACGCCACGGTGCGGGCCCTCAGTGCGAGACGGCGATCACCGCGTTGCCGCGGGGATCGCCCCTGGCGCTAAGCGCTCAGGCCGTTGGCGACGTTCGAGAAGACGTTGTTTGCCTGGTGTCCGACGGCGCCGACAACGACGATGACGACGATCGCGATCAGGATCACGACCAGCCCGTACTCGACGAGCCCCTGACCACGTTCGTCATCGCGCCGCCGGCTGGTGGGAACGGTCCACGACCTCACCAGGGCTACCAACGCGGGGAAAAATGCCGGGATCATGCCGAAGAGCATCGGTCACACGCCGCGACCACGCGTTGTGGTTGGGTCACGAGGTTGTTTCGTTCACTGCCAACAAAATGGCGAGTGTTACCCAGGCGTTACCGCGAGATCAGCGCGCGAGTTCAGCGTCCTTGAGCGCGGCTCCGTACCCATCGGGGAGCGGCCGCGGCGGCTGCGGTCCGACGTAGAGCGCTGACGGCCGGATGAGCCGGTTGTTGGCAGCCTGTTCCGCGATCGCCGCGGTCCAGCCGACCGTCCGGCTCGACGCGAATGTCGGGGTGAACATGTCGGGCGGAATGCCGACGCTGTTCATCACCACGCCCGCGTAGAACTCGACGTTGGTGTACAGACGGCGACCCGGCTTGAGCTCGTTGAGCACCCGGAGAGCGGTCTGCTCGACCTGGACGGCGAACTCCGCCTGGGGACCACCCAGCTCTTTGGCCACGTCGCGCAGCAGGGTCGAACGCGGATCGTCGGTCTTGTACACGCGGTGCCCAAAGCCCATCAGGCGTTCACCCGAGGAGATCTCGTGACGCAGATACTCCTCGGCTTTGTCGGGGGTGCCGATCGCATCGAGCATCGCCAGCGCACGCGACGGCGCGCCGCCATGGAGTGGCCCCGCCAGGGCGCCGATCGCTCCCGTCAGCGCGGATCCGATGTCCGACCCTGTCGAGGTGATCACCCGCGCGGTGAAGGTCGACGAGTTGAAGCCGTGGTCCATGGTGAGGATCAGGTACTGCTCGAGCGCACGGATCGCCCGCTGGCTCGGGCGCTCGCCGGTGAGCATCTGGATGTACGCGCCCACGTAGCCGAGGTCCGCGTCGGGCTCGACCGGCTCGAGACCGAGGTGATGCCGGTGCAGGCGCATCAGCAACACCGGGACGATCGAGGCCATCTTCAGGCACTCGCGGCGAACCTCGTCCGCGGGGATGTCGAGTGTTGGTTTCTGCTCGAGCGCCGCCCCCGCGATCGAAACAGCCGAGCGCAGCGCCATCAGCGGCGTGTAGCCGGGGAGCGCTGCGATCCGCGGGAGCATGTCGGCCACCGGGTCCGGCAGGGAACGCGCCTCGACGGCGAGCTTGTGGAACGCTTTGAGCTGGGCGTCGTCGGGCAGCTCGCCCTCGACGAGCAGATGCCACACCTGCTCGAACGAGCAGCGGCGGGCCAGCTCGACCGCGTTGTAGCCGCGATAGTGGAAGAAGCCCTCCTCGCCGCGCACATCGCCGACCGAGGTTTCAGCGACGGCGACGCCCTCGAGGCCCCGGGGCGCAAGCCCTGGCGGAGCCGACCCCGCCGGCTGCACCTCCTCGATGTGCGCGACCCGCACCACGTGGCGGATGGAGAGGATGCCGGCGACACGCTCACCGTCCATCACGGGGAGGTGGCGGAAGCGACGCTCCCGGAAAACCTCGAGACCCTTCTCCACCGTGTCCGACACCGACACGGTGACCGGGTTCTTGGTCATGACCTCGTCAACCTTGGCGGTGGCGGGGTCGATACCGTGGCCGACCGAACGCAGGAGGTCCCGCTCGCTGATCATCCCGCGGAGCCTGCCGTGCGCATCGAGCACCGCCGCGGCGCCGACGTTCGCACCGTCCAGGATCACGGAGGCCTCGGCGAGGGTGATCGAGGTCGGCACCACCACCGCCGGCTTGTGCATCACGTCGGCGACGGTCAGGGATGCGGTCACGCTGTCAGTCTAGCGCTGTCCACCGGGGACCTCGGTGCCGCCGGCTCCTCCCTTTCGCTGAGCGCGCGGGCCCATCCGGGCGTCACGATCTGGCGACCACATGACTGGCGACATCGAGACGGGCGCCCGGCCCACCGGTGACATGGACCCGGAGGCATACCGGCACGCAGCGCGCCGGGTCGCCGACTGGACGGCTGACTACCTGCGCGACGTCGAGCGCTTCCCGGTCTTAAGCCCTGCGGCGCCCGGGTCGGTACGCGGCGGCCTGCCCGCGTCGCCGCCGCGGCACTCCGAACCGCTCGATGCGATCCTCTCCGACATCGAGCAACTGCTCATCCCCGCGACCACCCACTGGCAGTCGCCGGGCTTCATGGCCTACTTCGCATCGACCGGCTCGGCACCGGGGATCCTCGGGGAGACCCTGGCCGCCGCGTTCAACGTCAACGCCATGCTCTGGCGCACCGCGCCGGCGGCAACCGAGCTCGAGCAGGTCACCCTCGACTGGCTTCGCCAGATGATCGGGCTGCCCGGGCCACTCTTCGGGGTGATCAACGACACTGCCTCGTCGAGCACGCTCTACGCGCTCGCCGCTGCGCGGGAGGCGCAGGGCGATCTTCGTATCCGCGAACTCGGCATGGCCGGCCGCACGGACCTGCCACGGCTGCGTTATTACGCGTCGGCCGAGGCGCACTCATCCGTCGAAAAGGCCGGAATCGTGCTCGGCATCGGCAGAGACGGGCTGCGCCGCATCCCGGTGGACGAACGTTTTCGGATGGACCCGATCGCCCTGCGCCAGGCGATTCACGAGGATGTCGCGGCCGGGATCCGCCCATTCGCGGTCGTGGCCACGGCGGGAACCACCTCGACGACCAGCCTGGACCCGATCCCCGCGATCGCGGCGCTGTGCGAGCAGCACGGGCTCTGGCTGCATGTCGACGCTGCGTATGGCGGCGCAGCAGCGATCGTGCCCGAGCTGCGCTGGGTCCTCGACGGCGCCGAGCGTGCCGACTCGATCGTGGTCAACCCGCACAAGTGGCTCTTCACGCCGATCGACTGCAGCGTGCTGTGGACCCGGCGGCCAGAGGTGCTGCGAGACGCGTTCTCGATCGTCCCCGAGTACCTCACCACGACCGACGGGTCCGATGAGGACGCGCCCAACCTCATGGATTACGGAACCTCGCTCGGCCGGCGCATGCGCGCGCTCAAACTGTGGATGGTCATCCGGCATTTCGGCACCGACGCGCTCGCGCAGCGCATCCGTGAGCATTGCGAGTATGCCGCGACGCTCGCGCGCTGGGTTGCCACCGAGCGCGACTTCGAATTGCTTGCACCCGTGCCGCTCAGCGTCGTCTGTCTGCGCGCGCACCCTCCGGGACTCGACGATCCCGGAACACTGAATGCGCTGAATCAGCGCATTGTCGAGCGGATCAACACCGCCGGACAATTCTTCGTGAGTCATACGAAACTGCGCGGCGACTACGCGATCCGTGTTGCCTTCGGCAACCTACGACAGGAGCAGCGTCACGTGCATGGAATCATGTCGGCATTGCGAGGCGCCATCGACGATGTAGGATGAGCCGTAATGTTCCGCGCCCTCGGGGCGAGACTCACCCTCGACCATAAGGGGGTGGCCGGAGCTGCGCTTTTCGAAGCAGCGGCTCAGAGAACGTGGGACTGGGCAAGCAGTGGTCTTAAGACCGCAGCGGTGTCGTTGACCGAGGCCGATCTGCAGGAAAATGGTGTGGAGGTCCACGTCATTCGCTGCGACGGTGATACCCGATCGCTGTGCCGGATCACCGTGCAACGCGCGGATGAATGGGATCCGTCGTTGCTCTGGCTGACCACCGTCGATGTCGTTCGCACCGGTGACGTGGTCGATATCGGGGTATCGGTGGAGCAGGATCTGCGTCACCTTCGTGTGCCGCCATCGCCACTGGCGCCGCCACTGGTTGCGCTGCTCCACGACTTCGTCAGCGAGGGCGCGACCGCCGGAACCCAACGCCTGCGCGCGACACCGGAAGCGATCATGGGGAGCGAGCAGATTGACTCATTCGTTCAGGTGTGCCTCCTCGATCCCGGTCGCCGTCTCCCTGTCGTGCTCTTCAGCGCCATCAAGGAGGAGGACGGCACCTACCCGCCCGATGCGGGCAATCCAGCCCTCACCGCCCGCGAGCTCTGCGGGCTGGCGCACGTCTTCGTCATGCCACGCGTCGAGGACTCGCATCGGCTCACCAAGCGGCTGGGCATGCTCTCGGTCTACGACGGCGCGGTGCGCATCTACTGGCCGCGGCTCCGGCTGACCGACCCGCCGCCACGCCATCCCCTGCACCTCCGCCAGCGACTCAACACCGCCAGCGGTCCGGCCATCATCCGTCGCGTGGTCGAGGCGGGTGCGCGCTCCTACCGCCCCCCGGACGGCACCGCAACCCTGCTCGCGATTCGCTGGCGCGAGCACGAGGAGGAACGCATCGCTGCGATCACCCATGATCCCGACCCCGCGCGCCAGGCCTCCCTGTTACGTGACGAGCTGCTTCGAGTCATCGACGCCAAGGTGGCGCTCGAGCATGAGATGGAGACGCTGCGACATCAGCTGATGCGGGCGGACGAGGACGATTCGCTCCTCACCGGCGTGCGGACAGCACCGCAGCCGCCCACCGAGCTGACCGGGAGGCAGGCACAACCGGCGCAAGAGGTCGCGCTCTCAGACCCGGACGAGCTCGCCTCCCGAGACTGACCGGTGGCATGAGCATCGTCACCGACGGGCGCGCCCGTCGCTCCGTGGCGTGCGACCGGACACCACGCGAGTGACACCGAGCTCGTCCTTCGTCCAGGTCACATCGACGAGGCCGGCAGCCCGTAGTGTCGCCTGCGCCCTGCGCGACAGGTAGGTCCCCACCTCGACAAGCAGCACACCACCCGGCTTGAGCCAGGCGTGCGCCTCAGCCGCGAGCCTGCGAACCAGTCCGAGTCCATCATCCGATCCGTCAGTCAGCGACACAAGTGGCTCGAACTCGCGGATCTCACGAGGCAGCTCCTTCAGGTCTCTGCGGAGCACGTATGGGGGATGGATGGTGAAGACGTCGATGGTGCCGCGCAGCCGGCGCGGCAGCGCATCGAGAAGGTCACCCGCGCGGAAATGCGCATTCCCGAGTCCGAGGCGGCGCGCATTGTCCTTGCCGAGCTGCGCGGCATCGGTCGAGATGTCGACACCCCAGACGTCGACCGTGCGGACCTCGTTCGCAACCGCGAGCGCCACCGGGCCGGCGCCGGTCGCGACGTCAACCGCAACCCGCGAGCCACGCTGCCGTCGCAACGCCTTGATCGCTTCCTTGGCAAGCAGCTCGCTCGATGCGCGCGGCACGAAGACGTTGTCCCTGATGAGCAGATCGAGACCGCGAAATGCGTAGTGCCCTTTGATGCGCGGGATGGGCTCGCCCTTGATTCGCCGCGCGACCATCGCCGCGTAGCGCTTCTTCGACGTGCCGTCGAGGACGCGCTCGAGAAGCGCCTTGGTGAGCGTTCTGCCGAGCACCTCGGACATCAGCTCCTCGGCGTCGTACCGCCCGAGGTTGCGATCCCAGTGGTCGATCGCCGTCGACTTGTCGATCTTGCGTACGGCTTTGTCGATGTGTTCGGTGACAGTGATGGCGGGCATTGCCCGCGCATGGTAAGCGGTGGTGTGGCCGGCACGCGCACCATGTCCGCGTGCGTGTGAACCCTCCGCAGGATCCAGGCCTCTGCGCTTCGTGTGTTCATGCGCGACTGGTCCCGGGCGCTCGATCGACCTTCGTGCTCTGCGGCCTGGCGGATAGCGACAAGCGCTTTCCCCGCTATCCGGCGCTCCCCGTGCGCCGGTGCGACGGCTACGCCGTCAACGCTGGTCAGGCGACTCGACGCTGACCGGGACCGAGCGGCGCTCGTTCACGATGGGGAAGGTACGAGCGGTCGCCGATCCAGGGCGCCGGCGGGACACCGAGGCCCTTGGTCGTCTGGTTGAGCCAGACGCCGTACTTGCTGCGCAGCAAGCTGAAATCCGCCCACGCCTTGTCGGGATTGTGGAGCTGATACCCGGCGCGCTCTAGGCGCCCGCAGGCCTCGTCGAACTCCTCGCGCTCGACTCCTGGATTCGGTTCGCCGGTGCTGCGAAAGTGGTCGCGCATATCGGCGACGAAGTGCGCACCGACCTTGTGCATGAGGCGCGCCTGACCGACCGGTCCGCCATCGACGGTGGTGAGCACCAGGGTCGCGGCGTCCATCACGGCGCCGAAGGAGTTGGCCCACGCCTCGTTGTCGTGGCTCGAACGGAAGTAGAAGAGCAGCGGGTACGAGAGATGGCTCTCGATGACGTCCACCGTCCACAACCGCCACTCGTCGAAGGTCGCGACCAGCTGCTCGGGCATGTTGTCCTTGGCGCAGGTCTCGAGCAGTTGGATGCCGGTCGGGGGTGCCCCTGCCAAGGCGTCGAGCGCCACCACCGCGGTCTCGCGTCGCTGGAAGGACTGGAACAGTGAGAACAGCAAGCTGATCACGAGGGCAAAAAGGCCAAAGCCGCTCGCCGCCTCGATTGCGGCGAACGTGCTCGTGGCGACGCCGGTCGCGCCGATGCCGTCGACGGAGAACGAGAGCATCTGACCGGTTGAGTAATAGAGCGCGGTGCCGAACGAATCCGGCTGTGGCTGCAGCCCCGCGCGCAGGCCGTTGAAGATGAGCGCGTAGCCGAGGATGAGCGCGAAGCCCCAGATGACGAGCAGCGTGACCAGCATCATCGGTGCGAACGCGGCCAGCGCCGTCTCACGCATCTGCAGCCGCCTGGGGAGCTCGGCGACCTTTCGCCAGGCGCGCCATCCACCCCGAATCAGCGTGAAGCTGAGGCGGACTCGTCCCACCGCAGGGCGCGGCATGACCACCGACTGGAAGACGTCGTAGATCGTCACCACGAGGATCGCTGCGCCGAGGGCGATCTGGAGGCTGTCGGTGACGCTCACGACAGCAGCTGGCTGCGCATCTCGGTCAGCTCCGCGAGCACCTCCTGCAACGCCTCCGTGTCTTCCGAATCGACAGCTACCCGGCCCAGCACAGCGATCTCGGCGATCGCGCTGTCCATCGTGTCGATGGTGTGCGGCGGATCGTCCCATCGTCTCGAGAGCAGGCGCAACCCGAGTGCCCTCGCCTCCTCGGCGACGTGACTCACTCGACCCGGCTCATCACATGCTCCGTTTCGCCAGCACCAGCAAGGTTGAATAGTGGTACGTCATGGTGCCGCCGAGCGAGTCGATGGCGTCGCCGACCCCGTCGAGGAGCGCACGGCGCTGCGCCTCCGGGAGCCGGACATGGTCGCTGTGGGTTGCGATGAGCTCGGTCCAACTCTCCCGGTCATAGGTGGTCTCCCAGGGAAACGCACGCGCCTCGATGTCGCTGAAGAGGTCGCCGTGAGCGAATTCCCGAAGCCGGTCGTGCGGCTCCTCGCTCGGCTTGATGGTCACGGTGGTTTTGGCGATCTCGGGAGCAAGGCGCCTGTATACCTCCTCCAGCGCCGCTGCGGCGGCGCTGTCCGGCCGTCCCCGGTTCCAGAACACGCCGAGATGTCCTCCGGGATGCAACAGCGAGGCTGCCTTGACGACGCCCAGCTCGGGATCGACCCAATGCCAGGCCTGCCCGGAGACGATCAGGTCGTACATGCGCCCGTCGTCTTTCCAGGTCTCGAAGGTCGCCTCTTCGACGGTGATCCCACCGCCCCGCGCGATCGCGGCCATGGCGGGATCCGGCTCGACACCGAGCACATCGCACCCGCGCTCGACGAGCAGCCGGGACGCTTTGCCGGTGCCGCACCCGACATCGAGCACGCGGCGCGGCGAGAACGCCATCAGGGCGTCGATGAGTGCCGGAGGGTATGAGGGCCTCGCCTTGTCGTACAGCGATGCCACGCCCCCGAATGAGAGTGCCCGGGCCCGATCCTCGTGCATTCGCTCGGGATGGTTGTCCGCCATGGACCGGTCAGCTCAGCCGCGACGGCTGCGGGGTCAGCGCTGCTTCGAGATCCGCGGCGAAGCGCGCGGCGTCGTCGGGCTCGAGGCACGACGTGGTCACCCGGATGCCGCGTGGGCTGGCGATCCGGAAACGGTCCCCGGCAAGCACGCCCCATCCGCGTTCCTGGAGCGCCGCGACCGTGGCGTCCTCGTGGGCCACTGGGATCCAGACGTTGAGACCCGAGCGGCCGTGCGACTCGATGCCCCGCGCGCTCAGCGCCGACCGGAGCGCCTCACGGCGGCGGGTGTACATGGCCGCGACCGCTTCTCCACGAGCCGCGGCCGCGGGGTCGCTCCAGAGTGAGACGACGAGCCGTTGGAGGATATGCGAGACCCAGCCGGCGGCAAGCAGGCGCCGCCCCTCGACGCGGGCGACCGTGGTCGCGTCGCCGGTCATCAGGGCGAGGCGGAGGTCCGGTCCCAGCGACTTCGACACCGAGCGGAGATGGGCCCAGCGAGCCCGCCCGGGCTCACAAAGCGAGTGACAGCCGCGTTCTGTGATGTCGAAGGCATGATCATCTTCGAGCACCAGCACCGACGGGTGGCCCGCGAGCACGGCTCTGAGCTCCGCCGCACGCTCCGCGTCGACCGCGGAGCCATATGGGTTCTGAGCGCGAGGCGTGACCGCACAGGCCACGGCGCCGCTCCGCAGCGCGCGTGCGAGGCCTTCGGGAGTCGGACCGCGATCGTCGATGGCCATCGGGATGACCGTTAGACCCAGGGCCGATGCGAGGTCGATGATCCCGGGATAGCAGGGGTCCTCCACGGCGATGCGATCGCCCGGCCGGACGTGGGCCATGAGCGCGAGCTGGAACCCGTCGAGCGCACCGCCGACCACGGTCATGTGGTCGCTCGGCACGCCGTCACGATCGAGACGGGCCGCGGCGAGAGCGAGCAGGTCGCGATCCGACCCGGCGGCACCGTAGAGCACCGGCGTGTGCGGGAGCGAGGCAAACGCGGCCCCGAGGTCGGGCAGAAGGGCAGGGTCGGGGTTGCCGGAGAGCAGGTCGACGACCCCGGCGGGGACGATCGGCCGGCCCCGGGGCGACGGGGGAACGCGTGGCGCGATCGTGGTTCCGAGGCGGCCGGCACCGGCGACAAGCCCGCGTCGACGCAGCTCGCGATAGGCGGACGCGACCGTCGCGGTGCTGATCCCACGATGCGAGGCGAGCGATCGGACGGTTGGCAGACGAGTGCCGGCGGTGAGCTCGCCCTCGCGAATGCCGCGCTCGACGCTCTCAGCGATCTCAGACGCTCGCCGTCCGGTGATGTGATAACGTATCGGTACGTTCATCGCTTTGTATCATAACAAATGACACAGAACGTGTCTACGCCCCTCATCCCCCGTCCTCAGGCATCTCGCGCTCAGATCGTGATCGCCTTTGCCGCGGTGTACGTCATCTGGGGATCGACGTACCTGACGATTCACATCGCCAGCGAGACCATCCCCGCGCTGCTCATGTCGTCCGCCCGATTCGTGCTCGCCGGCTTGCTGCTCCTCGCGTTCACGCACCGCCCAGGCGCGCCTCGCGAGCGGCTCACCCGGATCCATTGGCGATCGGCGCTGATCATCGGCGCGTGCCTGCTGCTCTTCGGCAACGGGGGGGTGGCCTGGGGCGAGCAGTACTTGCCGAGCGGGTTCGTCGCGCTCATCATCGCCACGGTGCCGCTCTGGATGGCGCTGTTCGCGCCGGCGTTCGGCGGCCGGTGGATCAACTGGACGGCTGCGATCGGCATCGCGATCGGCCTTGCCGGTATCGTGCTGCTGGTCCGTCCCGGTGGCAGCGGATCCGGGCACTGGCAGACGCTCGTGGTGCTGCTCGCGCCGGTCCTCTGGGCGCTCGGGTCGCTCTATGCACCCAAGGCACCGTCGCCGAAGCAGCCCCTCACCGCCATCGCGATGGAGATGATCGCCGGCGGTGTGCTCCTCGGCATCGCGGGCGTTGCCACCGGCGAGCTCGGTCGCGTCCACCTCGGCAACATCTCGTTCGCCTCGATCGCGGCCTTCATCTACCTGGTGCTCGTGGGCGCGCTCGTGGGTTACGTCGCGTACATCTGGCTCCTCCACCACGTCTCGGTGACCGCGGCATCGACGTATGCATTCGTGAACCCGGTCGTGGCGGTCGCACTCGGCGCGGTGGTGCTGGGTGAGCAGGTGACCCCGATGACCCTGGTTGCAGCCACGCTGATCGTCGGCGCGGTGGTGGTCCTCCTCGTGGGCCAGAGCCGGAAATCGGAAACCGCGGTCCTCGTCGAGGCACCGATCCGCGACGTCGCCTGACGGCGTCCCCTCGGAAGAGGGGTGACAATGGGTCCATGGACAGCGAAATGCTGGTCGTCGACCAGACCGCGGAGCCGCAACGGCCGCGTCCTCGCATCGGCCTCAAGGACGTGCTCTGCGTCGGGCCGATCATCGCCAGCACGATCTATTCGTATGTAGGGCTGCCACTGACGCCATTGCTGCTCGGCCGCAATCCGGTGCTGCTGAGCGCGCTCCGCGGGAGCATCGCATCGATGGTTGCGTCCGGCGGTTTCGTGCGGGTCGGGAGAGTGCCACTGCTGCTGGCGCTGCTTGCGCCGATCCCGATCTCGATGCTGACCGATCCGTTCTTCTTCTGGGCCGGGAAGCGATATGGGCGCAGCATCATCAACTACCTGAGCGAGACCGATCCGCGGTGGCGCAAACGATCCGCGAGAGGAGAGCGGTTCTTCAAGAAATACGGCGTGTGGACGATCGTGCTCGCGCCGTTCCTGCCGGCACCCACCCTGTTCTTCTACATGGCGGCAGGCGAAGCCGGGATGCCGTTTCTCGTGTTCATCATCGCCGACCTGATCGGGACGCTCGCCTACATCGGGCTGATCGTCGGCGCAGGTGTTGCGATCGGCCAGCCAGCCGTGACGGTGGCGCAGACGATCAGCAATTACGCCCTCTGGGTCATCATCGCGATGGTGGTGCTCATCATCGCCTGGTCATTCTTTTCAGCATGGCGCGCACCTCGCGAAACGACCCGACGCTGACCGCCGAGTCGAGGCCGTCGTCGAGGCTGCGGTGGCTGCTGATCACGGCAGCCGTGCTCGTACCGATCGCGCTCGGCGCGCTCATCACCGTCGTGCTCTACGTGACCCGCCCCCAGCCCGTCCTCATCCGCGCCCCGGTGGTGGCGGCGGTCGCCGACCTGCAGGGACACGACGGATCCGTCCTCGTGATCCAGCCGAGGACGACCGGGCAGGTTCGGGTCCCGCTGGGCACGAGTGTCGAGGTGGTGCTGCTGCCTGGACTCGGCGAAGCCATCGATTCAGCGAATGCCGGCATCCTCGTGCAAACCGCCAATCCTCCCTGCCACCTGAAGGCGCTCTGCGGATTCCCCGGCGCCGAGGTCTGGACGTTCCGGACGCTGCATCCGGGACTGGGCTACCTGAGGATCATCTTCGGTTTCAGGACCTGCGACCAGGACGGCGCCTGCACGGTCACGCCGTACGTGTTCAAGCCGATAGCGGTGTACGCCGCTCCGCGGTCGAGCTGAGCTCAGCTCAGGGGATCGCGACCTCCTCGCGATACTTCTCCTGCCGGTGCGTGCCGCGTTCGACAACCTCCGCGATCCGCTCGACCGCGTCCCAGAGGTCGACGAAGCGTGTGTACAGCGGAGCCAGTCCGAAGCGGCACATGTCCGGCGGACGGAAGTCGCCGATCACGCCGCGATCCGCCACCGCCCGCACGATTGCGAGCCCGTCGCTGTGCCGGAGCGATACCTGAGCGCCGCGACGTTCGGATGACGCCGGCGTGGCAACCTCGAACCCGAGCGGGCTGAGACGTTCGTCGGCAAGGCGGATGAACACCTCGGTGAGCAGCGCCGCCTTCTCCCCCACCGCATGAGCGCCTGCCTCGAGCTGGATGTCGATGCCGATGTCGAGCGCGCCGATCGCGAGCACCGGGGGCGACCCGCTCATCCAGCCGCGCATCCCCGGCGCACGGCGATACTCGGAGTCGAAGAGGAACGGATTGTCGTGGCCCAGCCATCCCTGGATCGGGTTGCGCAGCTCCTCCTGAAGGGCGGTGGCCACGTAGAGATATGCCGGGGAACCGGGTCCACCGTTCAGGTACTTGTAGCCACAGCCGACCGCCAGGTCGACTCGGTGGTGATTGAGCCGTATCTCGACAGCGCCAGCCGAATGGGAGAGGTCCCACAGCGTCAGTGCTCCGGCGGCGTGGGCTGCACCCGTGAGCGCCCCCATGTCGTGGCGCTCGCCGGAACGGAAGTCCACCTCGGTCAGCAGGAGCAGCGCCGTGTCGCCGTCGAGCGACTCTCTGAGCGCGCCGCGCTCGACTGCACGGATCTCACAGCCCAGCAGTTCGGCGACGCCCTGGGCGATGTAGAGGTCGGTGGGGAAGTTGCTCCGCTCGGTCACGATCACGCGGCGCTGCGGGCGTGCGCGCATGACCGACGTCATCAGCCGGAAGAGGCCGACGGATGTGGTGTCGGCGACCAGCACCTCGCCGGGTGACGCGCCGATCAGCTCCCCAATGCGATCGCCAACTCGCAGCGGCGATTCCATCCACCCCGACTCCGTCCAGCCGCGCACGAGGATCCTTCCCCACTCATGCTCCGCCATCTCCTGCAGCCGCGGGAGTGCGGCTTTGGGGAGACGCCCCATGGAGTTGCCGTCAAGATAGATCGTCGAACCGTCGTCGAGGAAGCGATCGCGAAACGTCGCGAGTGGATCCTCTGCGTCGAGCACGGTACACGAGTTTCGGTCGAGACTGTCTGGAAGATGCGGGCTCACAGGCGGTTCCTGACCTCCCACAGCTCGGGGAAGAATCGCTGCGCGATGGTGCTGTCGAGATATGCGACGCCACCGCCGCCGGTGCCGGGTCGCGAACCGATCTCGCGTGCCGCCATGAGCGAATGATGAAAGCGCCAGCGCGCGATTGCCTCGTCGTGGTCGAGGAGGAGCTCGCACACGTGGTGGAGCACCGCCCCCTCAGGGGTCGCATGGTCGTGGTACAGCGCCGCCAGCGCCTCGACGCGACGCTCGCGGATCGCCGGGTCGTCGCCATCGGGCGCGTCGAACCCCTGCGCGCGCAGCGATGAGCAGAGCGCGGTGAAGAGCGTCGGCAAACCTGCGCGCCGGCGCAACTCTTCCTGGTCGTGCTGCGAGAGCGGCGACGTCCCCGCCGGGGTGGCGCCGTCGAATCCTCCGAGAACCTCGATGGCGCGGAACTGTCCGGACTGCAGTCCCGAAGCGGGTTTGAGCGGGTCTCGGAATTCGAGAAAACCCTCCGGTGTGAGGGTCTCGAGCACGCGCAGCTGCGCAATCAGCAGCTCGTCGATGCGAACCGTTCGATGGAGCGGTGCCATCGCTCCGTGGGGACGGCCTGCCTCGAGCTCGCTGACCGCGTAATCGAGCTCGTGGAGGATCAGCTTGAACCACAGCTCGTAGGCCTGATGGATGACCACGAACAGCATCTCGTCATGCGCGCCTTCGGTGAGCGGGTGCTGGAGGTCCAGAAGCTCGTCGATGCGCAGGTACGAGCTGTAATCAGTGCCGGTCATCACCGCGCCGGCACTCTACGCCCATCGCTCCTGCCCCCGGACGGATCGTCGAAGACGGAATGCATCAACCCCGGGTGACCAGGATGTCGTCGAGCGAGAACGCTTCCGGCGGCGACAGCTGATCGAAGTCGCACGAGCGCGGGTCCTTGTCCGGCCGCCAGCGGAGGAATCGCGATGCGTGGCGGAAGCGCCCGCTCTGCAGGTGGTCGAAGGACACTTCGCACACCAGGTCCGGGCGCACCGCTGTATACGCGTTGTCGGCGGATCTCTGCCAGCGGCTCGGGCCTCCCGGGGTTCGACCATGACCGAAGCTGTCACCTCCGACCAGCGGCTGGAGCTTCGCGAGGATCGCGCGCCGCTCGGCGGCGTCGAACGAGGAGGTGTGTCCGACGTGGTGGAGCGCGCCGTCGGTGTCGTAGAGGCCAAGGAGCAACGACCCGATGCCCTTGCCGTCCTTGGCGAGCCGGTACCCACCGACCACGCAGTCGACGGTGCGAAGGTGCTTGACCTTCACCCAGCGGCGCTCTCCGGGGCGATAGATGCCCGAGGGTTCCTTGGCGACGACGCCGTCGAGCCCTGCCCCCTCGTACCGGATGAACCAGGTGGCCGCCTCGTCCGGGTCGGTGGTCTGCGGCGTGACCCCAACCGTGGCACTGCTCGCGACCGCCCGCATCAACCCACGACGGCGCTCTGAGAGCGGCCGTTCGCGCAGGTCGTCGTCATCCAGCCCCAGCAGGTCGAAGAGGACCACGGACGCCGGCGTCTTCTCGGCGAGCATTCGCACTCGGGATGCGGCCGGATGGATGCGCTGTTGGAGCGCATCGAAGTCCAGGCCGTGGTCGGTCGCGATCACCACCTCGCCGTCGACGATGGAGCGCTCGGGGAGCGCCGCCTTGAGCGGTTCGATCAGCTCGGGGAAGTACCGCTCGAGGGCGAGGGCGTTCCGGCTCGCGATGTGGACGTTGGGTCCGTCGCGGAACACGATCGCTCTGAAACCGTCCCACTTCGGCTCGTAGAGCCAGCTCCCTTCCCGTGGGATGTCCGGAGCCGCTCGTGCCAGCATCGGCTCGAGGGGTGGGGCGAACGCAAGCGACACGAGCGGAGTGTCGCCGATCGGGCGGTGGTCCGGCTACGCGGTGACGACGTGGGGACGCGAATCGCGCATGCGAAGCCGGAGCAGGTTGTCGACATCTACCACGTCGCCGACCTCGCGGACAGCGCTCTCGAACCGGGTGATGTCGGTGAGCTCATCCACCTCGCCGCGAAGCGTGATTTCGCCGCGGTTGGCGCGGACCTCGATGCCGGTGGCGAGGTCGCCGAAGCCCAGAGAAAGGGCGACACGCACACGGTCGGCGAGCGTCTCATCCCAGCTTGCGCTGCCCGGCCGGCGCGGACGCCTGTCGACCGCCGACCCGACGAGGTTGGCCGCTCCGACAGTGGCACGCCGTGCGGCGGCCCGGCGGCGGGCTCCCGAACGCGGGTGGAGGAGGAATGCTGCGATTGCGATGACTGCGGCGCCGGTGGCTGCTGCCACGAGCTTGAGGACCCGGGTCATTGGCGGAACCCTCCGTGGGATTGTGTGCAGGAGCGCTCGTTTGAACGGGCGCGGCAACGGTTGGTTACGCGCTTCCCGCTACCCGGTCGGAGGAGGGAAATGACGGATGTCGGTCCACCGGTAGCCGTCCCACCAACGAAGCGTTCCCGTGGCTCCCTCGGGATACCAACCGGGCGGCGGCGGCGGAATCGCGCCGCGGGAGCGCATGACCTGATCTCGCTTGGCAAACGTCCAGACGAGCGACCCGATGATCCCGCCGAGGATGACGATCAGGAGCCACACGACCTTCTCGCTGCCGATCGCCCGGAACTGCATGTCGGGAATCTTCGACACCTCGACGATGACCACGATCCAGTAGACGACGGCCGCAATCCAGATGAGCCCGAACACGATCGGAAAAACGAGGAAGGTATATCCGACCCCACTCATCTGACGTGATGCCTCATTACGGCAGCTTAGAGCGAATCGAGTGGCATCGTCGTGACGGCGTTCTCACGCGTCGCGGTCTGTCGACGGCGCGTGGCGTCCCGTGTTCCGGCGACGGCAGCGGCCGCGACTGTGGCCGCCGCCATCGGCGGAAAGGGCCAGACCGCGCTGACGTTGGCCTCGCAAAGGACGTACGTGTCCTCACCGGCAGGCGTTCGCGGACCGTACAGGAAGTCCGCGTCCCAAATGACCGG
>JBAQGL010000097.1:0-12023 GCA_049287785.1 Candidatus Dormiibacterota bacterium
ACGACGTACTTCTGCGCCGCGTTGAGCGCGTCCTTGAACATCCCGCCACGGCTGTTCCAGGTCGTCAACAGATCCTCATAGGTACGCCTTCCGAGCAGCAACCCATCGCTCTGAGACATCCGCACGCCCATTGCCGCTCCGATCTCGGGATCCGGTTCATCGCTGTGCTGCGATGCCCAACCGCCGTGGGCAAAGCCCCCTCGAGTGTCCTCATCCGCCCTCCCGGGCGCCTGCATCACACCGTCGAGGGTCACGTTGTTGATAACGACGCTCTTCATGTCAGCCTCCATCAGTACTAGACGGTTCCGTACCATAGCAGACCAAGTACGGAACCGTCCAGTACTATGGCTCCGATGGATTCACTGGTCGCGGCCGGCAATGCCGCGGGTACCTCCCGCGGAGCTCGCAAAAGAGCGGCGATCCTCGAGGCGGCCCAGCAGGTGTTCTTCGCCAACGGCTTCGTCGGGGCGAGCATGGATCAGGTGGCAGCCACAGCGGCGGTCTCGAAGCAAACCGTGTACAAGCACTTCAGCGATAAAGAGGCCTTGTTTCGAGAGGTCGTCACGAACGTCGTGCGGGCTCGAGACGCTGGGATAGCCGCGGACTTCCTCTCGACAGGCGAGGGACAAATTGGGGATCGACTTCGCTCGTTCGCCCGCCACTTCTTGAAGGGCGTGATGCAGCCAAATGTGCTCAAGCTCCGGCGGTTGGTGATCGGCGAGGCGGGGCGATTCCCAGAGCTCGGGCAATCGTTTTATGAGCTCGGTCCCAAGCGAGCGACTGAGCAGCTGGCAGTCGCTCTCCGCGAAGCGGCTGCCCGGCAACGCCTGTCGCTGGAAGATCCTGACCTTGCTGCCGAGCACCTGTTGTGCCTCATCCTTGCGATCCCGCTGGACCAGGCAATTCTCCTTGGGGACGAGAACTTGTTCACCGATGCTGCCCTTGACAGATATGCGGACGAAGGCGCTACGGCATTCCTGCGAGCCTACGGATTTTCGGAAGGCTGAATCGATAGCCGACAGGTGGGGGAACAGACGCGACTCCTTTGTCCGCGGTAGGGGCGCGTTGCTTCGGTTTGATTCGTGTGTGTCGCGCAGCCACGGCCAAGCCGCAGGAAGTGGTACTCGCACGTATCACGCCTGGAGGGACATGTTGAGGCGGTGCACGAATCCCTCGAGCGCCGACTGGGTGCGCTACGGCGGCCGCGGGATCACCGTTTGCCGTCGCTGGCATCGCTTCGAGCACTTTCTCGCCGACATGGGGTCGTGTCCCGACCGCCTCACGCTGGATCGGATCAACAACGAAGGCAACTACGAACCGGGCAACTGCCGTTGGGCGACTTGGGAGCAGCAGATGCTTAATCGCCGCTCCAACCGCGGCGCCCGCCATCCCAATGCGAAGCTCACAGCCGATGACGTGTTATCGATCAGGCGCATGGCGCGTTACGGAGCCACATACCGATCCATCGGATCAGCCTTCGGAGTCAGTCACGCAAACGTGGGGTACATCGTGCGAGGGGAGGCGTGGCAGCCGATCGCGCTTGTCCCTCGCGATCCAGAGCGCGTCCGCAAACGCGGAGCCGACGCTGGCCCGCAGCTGGAGGCATAGATCCGCAGCGGCTAAAGCACCTCGTTGCCGAACCATCTTGTGAGCGACTCGCGCAAGCCTCCGTCAGTGCCATCGCCAACCCAGGCGACGTGTCCATCGGGACGCACCAATACAGCGGTCGGTGCATCGACCTCGCCGAGTACCGGCAGTTCCCAGATGCCCGCATACGAGGCGTCGACGAACTGGACCCGGTCGGCCCACGCCCCGATGTCGACGCTGCCGGCGTCACCGAGGTTGACCAGCACCGGCTTGGCCTTGTGCAACAAGGAGAACACCCGCACGGTGCCGTCCGGGGTCGCCAGATCCAGGTCGGGCATCCGGCGTCCCAAGAGCGGATGTCCCACGCCGAGGTCATACGCAACGTCGAGGCCCGATATCATGCCGGCGATGTGCTTGCGCGGCTCGTCCATGCGCAGCAACTCCGACACAATGTCACGCAGTGCGACGGACCGCTCGTCCGTGGCACCGAGCGCCCGCTGCGCCATGGTGTTCCGCAGCACTCGCGCGCCAACCGGATGGCGTTCCGCCTGATACGAGTCGAGGAGGCTCATCGGGGATGTTCCGCTGACCACCTGGGCCAGCTTCCAGCCCAGGTTGACCGCATCCTGCACGCCAATGTTCAGTCCCTGGCCGCCCATCGGGGCGTGCACGTGTGCCGCGTCTCCGGCAACCAGCACGCGCCCGCTGCGATATGCCACCGCCTGGCGTGTCATGTCGGTGAAGCGAGAGATAAAGCGTGGGCTGTGCGCCCCGTGGTCCGTTCCGTCGACGCGGATGAGCGCTGCACGAAGATCTTCCAGCGTCGGCTCATCGGTGTGGTACACCTCGGGTTCGATCAAGGTGACGCCCACGCGTCCCTCCTCGGCTGGGCCGATGCCGCCGCCGCCACGCAGACCGAATGCCGGTACCTCCTCCATCTCAACCTCCGCGATGATCCAGCTGGTGGTCGGATCCCAGCCCGCGAAATCGATGCCGGCCGCCTTGCGTACAAGGCTGCGGCCCCCGTCGCAACCAACCAGAAATGTCGCCCGCAGCGATGTACCGTCGGACAACGCGACGACAACGTCGGTGTCGGCCTGCGTGAAACCCGTCACTGCACGCTCGCGCAGGATGGGAACACCCAGCTCATCGATCCAGCCCGACATGATGCGCTCGAAATGGCTCTGCAACAGTGCCATCCCGTAGTTGTGGCGGGTGGGGAAATCGCTGATGTCCAACGGGACTCCACCGAATGCCTGCACCTGCGCCGTCCTCCCCTCGGCAAGAAAGCGATCAACGACGCCACGCTGATCGAGCACTTCGATGGTGCGGGAGTGCAGACCTCTCGAGCGCGAACTTTCGAGCTTGAAGCTGGCACGTCGCTCGACGATGGCAACGTCGGTGCCCGCCAATGCCAGCTCTGCCGCCAGCATCATCCCCGTCGGCCCGCCTCCGGCGATCACCACCCCATACTCGCCCATGCATCACTCCTCGTTTCCCAACGCCTGCCGAAACTCTGCACCATGCCCCGGGGCTTGCTGCAAGCCCAGGGAGCGGTGCTATATTGAGGTGGAGGGAGTTGGGCGTCTCGGGGGCGGTCGTCGTCCTCCCCGTCGCCAGAGTTGTTGCTGCAATTGTTAGTTCGCGCGCAGGAATCTGGCGTCAATTGAGCACCGCCTGGACGGCGCCAGGTCAAATGTCCCACCAGGGGGCCGCACATGTTCGCGATCGACGTCAGGGACTCCGACCTCGTGGTGGTCATGCCTCGCCTGAACGTGCGAACACCGTAGGTGAACCGGCCGGCCCGAAGGCCGACCGGTCGATATGACAGACCTAGCGAGGCGCGACGGCCGCAAGCTCTTTCCAGGCCATCTCGAGGGCCGAAAGGTCCTCGCAACCAAGCACCAGACGCGTGTCGGTCGCAAGGTAGACGGTGGTGAGATTGATGCCGGCATCTGCGAGGCGTCGCGTTACCTTTCCGAGCATGCCGGGCTGGTTGTCAATGTGCTCAACAATCACTTCCGACTCGCGACTGACCTTGTAGCCGACCTTCGCGATCGCGCGGCTGGTCGTGGCCTTGTCGGTGGTCAGCAGGTGCAAGAGAACGCTCCCGTTCTGCTCAACGGCGGACAGGCCCTCGATATTGATCTTCTCGCGGCCCAACTCCTCCGCGAGTGTCGCAAGACTGCCCTTACTGTGCGGTACGACGATGGTGAAGTCATGTGCGTGCATGACTGTCCTCCTATATTGGGCGCCGAGTGTCTCAGCTGGCCCGATCTCCACCGTGCGCGTGCTGTCACACGAAACGCAACCGATGCGAACCGCGCACGGTCGTCGGGCGCCGCATACCCGTCTAAACCTTGGCGGCATGCTGTGATTCAACCGTTCGGACAGAGTGAGCGCCGGCCGCCGTCAGGTGGACGTTGGCGGCGCCTGGGCCAAATCGCCTGCATACAGATACTGTCCGCACGCGAGACACTTCTTGACGGGCCGCTCCGGCGGCTCGGACTCCTCCGGCTGATCGTCATCATTTGGATGTGCCTCATCCGGATCCGCTGTATCAAAGCTCAGCGAAAGAAGACGGTCGGAGCCGCAGCGGGCACAAAGTGGAGACAAAGCTCCTCCGATCGTGCCGCGCGCTCATCCCTTCGTCTGTCCGCTAGCGCGCCGTCCGGCACTGGACACCGAGCTCCGCGTTCCCGATGAGAGGCAGCGAATTCTTTGCGTCTTGACGGATGTGGCCCACGCCGACGGACGGCTCCGAGAAACCCCCATCGCCTCAGGTGCCCTTGCGTAGCGCCCTGCGGATAACTCCATTCGATTCGGTGGTAATAGCTCGGTAGCACTCACACGCGGCTGCCTCGAGCCCGACGCGATCAACGATGGCCACTCGACCACGGGCGTATCTGATGAGGCCCAACGCTCGAAGACGTTCTGCGGACAGAGTGACTGTCGCTCGACGCGAGCCGAGTATCTCGCCTAGGATCTCGTGGGTGACGGCGAACTCGTCAGTGCCGACGCGGTCGTGGGTCATCAGCAGCCAGCGACTCAGGCGCTCTTCGTTCGAGTGGAGTCGATTGCACGCCGCCGCCTGGGCGATCTGCCCGAATAGAGTCCGAACGTAATCGTTGACGAGTTCCTGCAGGCGGGCGTCGGCATCGACCTCGTTGAGGAAGGTCGATGCGTCCATGCGGTCCGTCCATCCTCCCACGGAGGAGATTGCTCGAAATGCGAGCGAGCCTCCCAGGCGGATGGGCACGCCGACGATGCCTTCGCTGCCAATCGAGGCCACTTCCACGCTCGTGCCTTCTTCGAACGCTGTGACCAAGGAGATCACGCAATTGCGGGGGAAGTCCACGAAGGCAATGGGCTCACCCCGCTCGAAAAGTATCGCCCCGGAATCCAGGCACACCGGGGTCAGCGATCGTCGGAGCCGCCGACTGCCGTCTACCTGAAGTGCATCAAGAAGCCGGTTTGCGCCGGCGTTGACGCTCATGCCGCGGTGCACGTGGGTTGCCTTTTGCGTGTTGCACACGCGCTGTCAATGTGGCGGGCTCTCTCAATTGGATCCCGTCACCCTTCGGCCGCGGCGGCCTAGCCTTCAAACTGATCCTACTCGGCGTGGCCCTCTCGTTGTCACGATGGGGCAGTTGCGCCGGCCTGAGCCGACCATGTTGGTGCGCGCCCGCGGGTCGACCGCGCGTGCCGTTCGGTACTCGCTCCGGTTACAGCTCCCTGATGACGGCTTCCACGCTCATTCCGCGGTTGGCTGATCGAGGGTGAGCGAGGCTGACGGGTGGGTTCGCGCCAGGCGTGCCTGCGCTCGGCCCAGCGCGGTCGGTGACAGCGTGGCAACGGTCATCGCGTCGACGAAGTCGGACCCGTTGATGCGGTAAAGCGTGCACGGCGCGATCGTCTTCACCGTTGCCGTCCGTGGACGGTGCCCGAGCAGACCGATCTCGCCGAAGTAGTTCGGTGGCCCGAGCACGCCGAGCGTGTGTTCCGCACCGGCCTCACCCGCGGCGGTCACCTCGACCTCGCCGGCGGTGAGCACGAAGAAGTCATCGGCCTCGGCGCCTTCGCGGATGAGCACCGTGCCGGGTTCGGCCGTCTCCTCGACCGCTGATCTCGCCAGGCGCTCCAAGGCCGCCCGTGTCGCGCCGGCGAAGATGTCGAGCGCTTGCAGCGCCGCGATACGTGGCTCGATCGCGGACAGCTCGCGCTGTGCCCTCATGTCGAGGACCCGGATCCATGGATACGCGGCAACACTCAGCGCAGGAATGGCAAATCCCATGATCAACAAGGTCGTGTTCAGCCCAACGCTGCCGAGGAGGATGGGCATGAGCAGGGCTCCGAGCGAGATGGCCGCTAGGACGAGCGCGAAGAAAACGCCGAACACTCGCGCAACCACGTCGGGACTGACGAGACGTTGCAACGCGGTTATCGCCAGCACGTCGACGACGATCGTCCCCCCGCCTCGTATCACCTCCAGCAAGAATGCGATCCACGGCGAATGCACGATCGTCAGGAGTGCCGTAGGCAGACAGTACACGGCCATCCCGATCACGATGATGGCTCCGAGGCGACGGGCGGCCGCGATGCGATTCATGAATCCCGCCATCACAATGCCGCCGACGCCGAGAGCCGCCAGCAGGTATCCATAGCCGGTGCTGCCGGTACCCAGCTGGTTCTTGCTCACCACGACGAAAAGGACCGTGTCGGTCCCGTACACGAAGCTCGCAAGGATGCTGAAGCCGGCGAGCAGAGTCACCTTGGGGGACGAAACGAACGCACGCATCCCCGCCGCCATCTGCTTGAGCGGCCCGGCTGTCCCACCCTCGGTGATGTCCGACGGACGGCTTCTCATGCGCATGCGGCTCACGACCAGTGCGGAGAATCCGAAGGTGGCCGCATTGATGGCGAATACCACGGCCGGCGGACTGAAGAGCAGCAACGCGCCCGCGATAGCCGGACCGACGATGATGGAGAGGTTCTCGACTGCAGACTGCGCGCTGTTGGCGGCTGCGAGATGTTCCTCGCCAACGACTGCCGGAGTGGTCGCTCGTGCGGCGGGATCGTATGACGACGTGCTCACCGACGTCAGCGCGGCCAGCGCTATGGCCAGAGCGACGGGTCCGTTCAGCCACGCAACCACGGCGAGAGCCGTCTGGAAGGTGAGCGCGAGACTGTCGAGACTCACCATCAGGCGGACGCGCTCGACACGGTCAGCGACCAACCCGCCAATGGGACTGGT
This sequence comes from Candidatus Dormiibacterota bacterium, assembly GCA_049287785.1. GTDB lineage: Bacteria > Chloroflexota > Dormibacteria > Aeolococcales > Aeolococcaceae > Palsa-851. Next base: position 6,842 of record JBAQGL010000097.1, read on the forward strand.
CACCAGCGCGGTGAGGAAGCGCGTCATCGAAGCCGCGGCAACCCACGCCGGGGAGTGGGTCGCGTTGAAGACGAACACGACCAGGGCAACGTTGTATGCCCATGATCCGCTCATCGAGATCGTGAGCCCGCTGAACAGCAGGCGGTAATCGCGGTTGGCGAAGAGCGAGCGGTACCCAACTCGCGGTGTTGTGTCCCCGATTCTCCGCCCCGTGAGACGTGCCACGAGACGGCGCCCGATCGTTGGCTTCGGCACGCTCGCAACCTGAGTCATCGGCTGTCGCCGGGCGCCTCGAGGCCACCGGTGGCGTCGCACTTCACGGGCGGAAGGGTACTCGCCGCAGCACGCCGTCGGAAGGACGCCTCGCTTCGTGTTCCGGGGAGTTGTCCGGGGGGATGCTCCCCACTTCGAGCCCCTGCGTGCAAGGCGACGTCGTGTTGCGCACGCCGGCGGACCAAGCCGATACTGTCCGCCCATGCGATTGCGCCTCTGCGGTACGCGAGGGTCAACGCCTGCTCCCGGCGTCGACTACGCCCGCTATGGTGGACAGACGTCGTGTGTGGCGGTGATATCGGATGACGGGGCATGCCGCCTCATCCTCGATGCGGGTACGGGTCTGCGCCGGCTGCCCGCCGCCTTGGACAGCGCGCCCTTCTCCGGCAGCATCCTGCTGACCCATCTCCATTGGGATCACACGCACGGGTTGCCATTCTGCCCTTCGGTGGACAATCCGGACGCCCACACGACGCTGTACATACCGGAGCAGCCGGGCGGTGACGCCGAGGAGATCCTTGCTCGGGCGATGTCGCCGCCCCATTTCCCCATACGACCGCGTGAGATGCGGGGTGCATGGGGATTCGAGCATCTCACGTCCGGTGAACACCGCATCGAGGGCTTTGATGTCCTCGCGCTGGAGATTCCCCACAAGGGTGGTCGCACCTTTGGGTACCGGGTCTCGGATGGGCACGGGGCCGTCGCGTACATGCCGGACCACGCGCCGGCCTCGCTCGGCGCCGGGCCTGAACAGTTCGGTCCGTATCACGAGGCGGCGGTGCGGCTGTCACAGGGAGTTGACCTGCTGCTGCACGATTCGCAATACACGAGCGAAGAGTTCCCCGCACGAGCGCACTTCGGACACTCCAGCATCGATTACGCCGTGGGGCTTGCCGAGCATGTCGGAGCGGGGCAGCTGGTCCTCTTCCATCATGATCCGTGGCGATCGGACGCCCAACTCGACAGCATCGTCGCCCGTTGGGCCGGCGCGTCGCTGCCGGTCACCGCGGCGATCGAGTGGGACGTTCTCGAGGTGGGCGCCGCCCTTACCGACGATTCTCGAGTGCGGCGGGGATGAACGCATCGACCGGCAACTCGGATTTCTTTGTGGAATAGCGTTGTTCGCCCTGTCGGTCAGCAGTCGAACGCAAACCAGCACAACTCGTTGCGCAGTCGCTGGTCATCGAGCACCAGTTCTCGGATCTCGTGGGGGAGTTGGGCGCGCTGCCACGCGCATTCGAGGCGGCCTGCCTCCACGCGGTCGTCTTCAGTCGCTGCCGCCCGCGCCGCCTTGATCGCATAGGCAGCTGCTCCGAGTTCGTGCGCCGCCACATGGCCCACCGCCGCAGCCTGGCCGGCGGCGTACGCGGCATGTCGCGCCGCCCCGCGAAGGTCTCTGGCCGCGGCGTTTGCATGGCCTGCCGCCGTGCGGGCCTCTGCCCACGTGATCTCGCCCCGCGCCCACGAACGCGCGAGGTCGATCGCCCGACTCGGACGGTCGTCTGTCGGCCGCGCCCGCTCGAAGTCGTGCAGCACGTGCTCGGCGCAGTCAGCCGCCCACATCCCGAGAAGACGGTGATCGCCGTCTTGGAGGACGCCACCGCGACGCACGGTGATGAACCGCGGATCCCGGATCTTGGGGAGGATCACCAGTTCACCCGGCGGTCAGCCGTCCTTGCCGCTGAACGTGTGACGAGCCGTTCGTTGCTTCAGGTTCTCCCGTCATAGTCGAATCTTAAGGTTGGACCTCAGCCGAGCGATGAGCGGCAACGTCTTCACGAAACCGCTCGGCCACCCGTGCGTCAGGATCAAGACGGTTGTGACGATGCGGAGGGGTGGCGACGGGGCGCAGGCTTCACGGGTCTTGCGTCGGTGCGACTGCTTTCCTTGCCGGATGGATGCGGAGGTCAGGACATGCCCCAGGAGTTCGAGTACATCGTGAAGATGGAGCCGCGTTTCGCCGCGCTGGAACGCATCGACGTCGGCGCGGTCGCAGACTCCGTGACCGAGCAGTGGTACAACGAGACGCTCTGCGAGGTCGACGACCATCTCGTGCGTCTGGGCGTTCTACGCGGCGAGTACCACTGGCATAGCCACGAGGACGAGGACGAGTTCTTTTACGTTGTCGACGGAAAGCTGCTCATCGAACTGGAAGGCCATCCCACCGTTGAGCTCTCACCGCGACAGGGCTTGACCGTGCCCAAGGGACTGCGGCATCGGCCGATCGCAGCGGATCGCACGATCGTCCTGATGATCGAGAAGGCGGGAGTGGTGCCGTCGGGCAATGAGTGACGGGCCGCAACTGACATGACCCTGCTGAAGAGGGCCCCAACCAGGAAGGCAGCTGCGGCTAAAGCGACGCCTCGAGCGCAGCCATGAACCATTCGTAGGCACTCATCAACGAAGGTTGCTCCGGCCACCCGTGAATGATCCCGACGAGTTGCCAGTAGCGCTCCACCCTGCGGTCACTGAACGTGGCGAGTTGCTGACCGAGCTCGCGGCGATACGCGGACCCATCCTGCCTGCCGGCAGCCGCAGCAAACAGCGGCACCACCTCGTCGACGATGTGCAGCGCCTCGGCGGAATCCGTGGCAACGCCGTCGGAGACGGCCGTGCCTGCGCGATCGACGACGGCCTGGCCGGCGCGCTGTGTCAGCTCGTCGGTTTCCGCAAGACCGGCGTCGGCACGCCGGCGTTCTCCTTCCACGATCATCTCGCGGATTCGCGCGCGGAAGGCAACATCCTGAACCAACGCGGCCAACTCGATCCACGCATCGATCTGGGCGTCCGAAGGCTGGTCGGCGAGCACGGGCAATGAGCTGCGCATCCGTGTCGCAAACGGATTGTCCTCGTGGTCGGCGAAGACGGAGTCGAGAAACTCATCCATGATCCGGCGAGACTCCTCGGCAGATGCTTGGGCGAAAGCGGTCATGCGCTGTACCTCCTCTGGGCCGGTGACGCCACGAGCGATCGCTCGCAACACCGCCCGACGTAATGTGAGCTGACGGATGTGGAGATCGATGGCATCGGCCTGCGCGCGAGCGATCGACTCAAGCTGGGTTTCGCGTTCGGTCACGCGGCGGATGCTCGCCAGGTCGAGGCCGAGGTCTCGGAGCGCATGAACCAGCTCGAGGCGAGCGAGACCGGCCTCGTCATACCGGCGGTAGCCGGCCCCAGTCCGCAGCGCCTCCGGCACCAGACCGATGTCGGCGTAGTAGCGAATGGTCTTGACCGGCAGGCCGGTGATGCGCGCCACTTCGCCGATCGAGAACTCCATGCCCCAAGCCTGCGGTCTCCCGTGGCTGGAGAGTCAAGGGGTGGCAAGTTGGTAGACGAGGTCTTTCCTGATGCACCCCAGCGCTGAGGATGCCGGCGCGACCGGTTCCACGCTGACCCATCTCGAAGGCGGGCTCAGTCGTGTCTCCTATCCGGCCGACGAGCTCGCGACCGTCGACCCCCTCGATGGCCGTCCGCTACTCGCCCGCTACGACCTCGAGCGGGCGGCGGGGACCGTGCCCGATCGGCAGCACGACGCGAATAGGCCACGGCGTGGCGTCTGGCGATGGCACGACGTGCTACCGGTGCGTGACTGGTCGAGCGTTGTGACGCTGGGGGAGGGCTCGACCCCGCTGCTCGAGGCGTCGCGGCTCGGGCGCGCGTATGGGATCGGCCGGCTGCTCGTGAAAGCAGAGAGCCTGAACCCGACCGGCTCGTTCAAGGCGCGCGGCATGACGGTCGCGGTGAGTCGCGCCAGGGAGCTAGGAGCCACAAGCTTTGTGATGCCGTCGGCAGGAAATGCCGGCGGCGCGCTGGCCGCCTATGCGGCCGTCGCGGGTGTGCAGGCGACGGTGGTGATGCCAAGCGACGCCCCGCTCGTGAACCAGGTCGAGGTCGCGGCATGCGGTGCCGATCTCATCCTCGTGGACGGCCTCATCTCGGACTGCGGGCGGTTGACGGCGCGGATCGCCGAGCGCTCCGGGGCATTCAATCTCAGCACGCTGAAAGAGCCGTATCGCGTTGAGGGGAAGAAGACGATGGGGATCGAACTTGCCGAGGACCTCGGCTGGTCGCTCCCCGATGTGATCGTCTACCCGATGGGCGGTGGCACCGGACTCATCGGGATGTGGAAGGCCTTCGCGGAGCTCGAGGCGATAGGCTTGCTTGGCGGTGCACGGCCTCGCATGGTCGGTGTGCAGGTCGAGGGCTGCGCGCCGCTGGTGCGCGCGTTCCTCGCGGGTGGGCAATTCGCGGAGCCATGGACAGACGCCACCACCACGGCAGCAGGGTTGCGTGTGCCCAGCACGGTTGGCGACTTCCTCGTTCTCGAAGCGATCAGCGCATCGGGTGGCACCGCGATTGCCGTCCCTGAAGATGCCCTCGTGCCAACGCAGTCCTTCGCGGCGCGTCACGGCGCAGGATTCCTGAGCCTCGAGTCGGCGGCGGCCTTCGCAGCGCTGCCGGAGCTGCGAAGTCAAGGCGCCATCAAGCCGGACGACACCGTGGTCGTGTTCGACACCGGTGCGGGGTTCAAATCAACGCTCCCGGAACTGCCACCGCGACGATCCCTCGGCGCGAACGACGGAGACTGGGAGTCGTTGCTCAGCACCTACGCACCTCCGAGTCGAGCGGAAAGCACCCCAGCCGGCGGCGGCCCGCGCTGAATCAGCGCGCTACGCAATCCTCGTCCACGCGACGAGCTCGCTCGCCCGCATGGTGTTGATGACCATCTCGGCTGAAACACCGCATTCGGCGGCACGTTCGCACCCGCGCAGCTGCCACTCGAGCTGACCCGGCGCATGCGCGTCGGTGTCGATGGCGAGGCGGCATCCGGCCTCGATCGCGAGCCTCAGCAGGCGCCTTGGGGGATCGAGCCGTTCAGGGCGTGAGTTGATCTCGACCGCAACGTGAT
>JBAQGL010000098.1:0-3226 GCA_049287785.1 Candidatus Dormiibacterota bacterium
ACCATGGGCGTCGGGGCCCACGGCTCGGACTTCGCCGTGCCCGGAGATCCTCGGGTAACACGGCTCGGTTCACTGTTGCGGGCACGGCACCTCGACGAGCTCCCGCAGTTCGTGAACATCCTTCGCGGGCAGATGACACTCGTTGGGCCGCGTCCCGAAACCCCCGCCCTCGCCAGCCGGTATCCAGCCGACTGCTGTGCCATCCTGGCGTTCCGACCGGGCCTCACTGGACCCTGCCAGCTCCACATGCGCCGACCCCACATCCCACCCGGCCACGACCCCGAGGACTACTACCTGACCGAACTCGTGCCCCTCCGCGTGCGTCTCGACCTCGCGTACGTCGATTCCTCGACCCTGATGCACACGCTCGCAGTTCTGGTTGGGACGGTTGCGGTGGTGCTGGGGTTGCGTCACGCGGATTCGTAGCAGAGTGCGATGACCTACTCGTTGTGGGCCGCGAAGATCTGCTGCAGACCGGGAGACGTGGACAGCGACTGGTCGCCGTTCTGCTGTCCCCAACTGTACGCATAGTCGAAAAGGGGTGCGGGCAAAACGCTCGCCCAGGTGGACAGGAGCTGCTGCTCCTCCGCCGGCGTCGGCAGCTTCCATGTCCCACCGCCGTTCCAGTTGCCGCCGCCGAAAGCCTGGAACACGGGCACGAGCGAGCTCTGGGGCCAGCCCATCTCCTCTGCCGCTTGCACGTAGCCGGCTATCTCCCCGTAATCGGGCGAGGGCAGATCGGAGCGAACCGGATAGGGATCCAAACCGATGAGGTCGAGCCCCGAGTTCGCCGGCGTGTACGAGTTCGCGAATGTGGGATCCGTCGCCAGGCCGCGGTTCTCAAGGAGTGCGAAGGTCTTGGCGCCGGGCATGTGACTGTGAATCCAGTCGCACTCCGCCTTCATGTTTGCCGGCGTGCACGTCCTCGGGTCGGGCTCATCCACCAGGTAGAAGCCGAAGGTCCTGGCGTCGCCGATCATGGGCGACACCTTCGCCTGAAACGTGCGGTCGGGGCCGCCGCAGTATCCGATCCATACGAGCCCGAGCACCCCGGCGGGAAGACGGTTGAGGTCGCTCACCGAGCTGACGTCGGCCAGGTTGAAGCCAACCGCACCGGGAAGATATTGCCCTGACGGGCCGAAATTGCCATTGGCCGTGTAATGCCAGCGCGTGGTTGCGCCGACGAGCGAATTCGGCTGTATCGGGCGCAGCGGCGTCGTGGTCGATGTTGCCGTCGGCCCCGGACCGGTGGCCGGCCGCGTGATGACCGAAGAGCCGATGTCACCAGCGCCGAGCCGGAGTGCCATTGCCGCCGTGACGGTACCAGCGCCTATCACGGTCACCGCCGCCGCTGCGATTGCGATCGCAGATCTTGCCCTCATCCTGCCTCCGTGCTGACGGCTCAGGCTACGCCGCAGGGGACCCGGCGCGCCATCGGCAATGACGTAGGCGTGCCTACGCCGACTGCAGGTTGTCGCTGCGCGTTTGCGCGTTGCACTGTTTGTTTGGAATTCGTGGCGGCATTACCACGGGGAAAGGATGTTCGGCAGAGCCTCAGCACGAGACACCTGGGTGGAGGTGCGGCGTTCGTCAAGCGCCAACGAGCAGGGGTTGGCGCGTCGCAAGGCGGCGTTTCACCGGCGCCACTTTCTTGCTGAGGCACATGAGTGGGTGGTCGCCCTGCTGCTGCTGGTCGGGTCGCTGTTCCTGGCCGCGCTCGCGGCGTTGGCGGTGCTGCACTGAGCCCTCGACGGTGAAGGCAACGGGATAGCGTTTCTGTTGTGAGTTGGTGGCCGAGTCTGTTGCTGGCGATCGTCGCTGGAAGTGTCGCCGTTGCTGCGGCCGCCCTGGCGTATCTCTTCGCGGTGCGGCGGGCTCGGAAGGAACTGGATAGACGCCTCGCGGATATGAAGCTCCTGGCGCCCGGAGCCCATCGCAACGCCGAGTCGCAGGCCCTCCCCGACGCCGAGAAGGCGTACTTGATGGCGGTCGGGCCGGCCTCAGGGCAGGTCATCGAAGTGGTGCATGACTTGACGGATGCGCTGTCCGCACTCCTCGATGCCGCCGCTGCTGCCGATCCTTCACGGACCTGCTCGGACTGGTATTACCGGCGGACCCTGACCTGGCTCATGGTTCAGCCGTTCGCGTGGCTCGAGGTGCTTCGAAGAAGACAGAGCCGACTGGATAAAACGCTGAACACCGCCGCTGTGAGAGACCACTATCGCTTTCTAGCCGCCTGCCACTTCTTGGAGTGGAGTTTCAGCAGTCTGCGCATCTTCGACGGCATCGATTACAACCCAAGAGCGGAGACGGCGCATCTTTTCCACACCACGATTCGACTGGCAGGCGAATCCACGGTCATCACCGTCGATGGCTCCGACCGCTGCATGTCCTATTCCGAGTACTTGTCCAGGTTTGGCGAATTTCGCTTCACATGGCTCGGGCCGTTTGACGATTTGCTCGGCGGCATGGCCGATGATTCAGATGTCGCTGATCTACGTCGCGTCCGAATCCTCACCGTGTACATCGCCTGTTGCTCGCTCCGCAAGCATTTCCCCGTCCCGTACAGACCTCCGGTCGCGGAGCCGGTTATCGTCGACCTTCGATTTGTGAGGAATCCTGTACTCCGAGACAGAGTGCAGGAACATCTGACAAATTGGCTGGAGTTCTACGAGAAGCGGATCCGATGCGACCCCCAATCGAAGTCGCCCTGAGCGGTTCGGCGCGCCGAGTGGCGGAGGGTGGTACAGGAGTTGTAGCCTCGATCCCTTCAGGGATATCCCTGAGAGGGAAGCGATTCAGGAGGAACGGAAATGTCCATTTGGCAACCTCTCCGATCCGGACGCGTAGTGCTTGCCGCGGTGGTCGTCCTGGGAGGCATGGCGTTTGTAGCCACACCGGTCGGTGCGTCGACGGCTGCGGGTCCGGTGTGCGGGCCGAAAACGGTCACCGCGCATCCGGCGCCGGGTATCGGCGGCCAGGAGGTGTTTACGGTTGGGTCCGCCGGGACAGTCACGCTGCTGCAGCAGAGCACCACGACGCTCAAGGTCACTGACGTCGACCCGACTCAAGGTTGGAAAGACACCGTTCTCAGCCGGACCGGGACGCGGCCGCATGTCGGGTTCCAGCAGGTCGGCAATCCCAACGACCAGGAGCGGTTCTGGGCGCGCATGAACACCGTGGGGACGCCCGGGACGGTCATCAACGTCGTTATCCAGTCCTGCAC
>JBAQGL010000099.1:0-5683 GCA_049287785.1 Candidatus Dormiibacterota bacterium
CGAGTACATCGAGGCGGCGCGAGCGAGCGGCGCCCGGTCGGGCAAGATCCTCTTCGGACACATCCTTCCCAACGCGCTCGGACCGATCATCGTGCAGGCGACCTTCGTGATCCCGATCGCCATCCTCACCGAGGCCTTCCTCAGCTACCTGGGGTTGGGCATCCCGAGCCCGCTCGCGTCCTGGGGATCGATCGCTTCCGAGGGATACCAGGCGCTCCCCCTGGAGCCGTACATGATGCTCTGGCCGGCAGTCGCACTCTCCGTCACCCTGCTGGCATTCAACTTCCTCGGCGATGGCCTTCGCGACGCCTTCGACCCCCGTCAGCGTCGGTGACAGATTCCATCCTCGAGGTTCGGAACCTCAGCACGCACTTCTTCACCGACGACGGCGAGGTCAAGGCCGTTCGTGGGGTGAGCTTCAGCGTCGCCCCGGGGGAGACGCTCGGGATCGTGGGCGAGTCGGGGTGCGGCAAGAGCGTCACCGCGATGTCCGTCCTCGGCCTGGTGCAACGGCCGGGCAAGGTGGTCGGCGGCGAGATCATGTTCAAGGGCAGCGACCTGCTGAAGCTGTCCAAGGAAGAGTTGCGCAACATCCGCGGACGCGACATCGCGATGATCTTCCAGGACCCGCTCAGCTCGCTCAACCCGGTGCTGCGCGTGGGCTATCAGATCGACGAGGCGATGTACGCGCACGACAAGATCCCGAAGGACCAGGTCGTGACCCGCGGAGTCGATCTGCTCAAGCAGGTGCGAGTCTCCGACGCGGCGCGGCGGATCAAGGACTTCCCTCACCAGTTCAGCGGAGGGATGCGGCAGCGGGCCATGATCGCCATGGGCCTCTCCAACAAGCCGGACCTGCTGATCGCCGATGAGCCCACCACGGCGCTCGACGTCACCGTGCAGGCTCAGATCCTCGAGCTGCTGCGCGACCTCAACGAGCAGACCGGTGCGGCGATCATTCTCATCACCCACAACCTCGGGGTCGTCGCCGGCCTGTGCAAGCGAGTGCTCGTCATGTACGCCGGTGAGATCGTCGAGGAGGGGACCGTCGAGCAGATCTTTGAGCGCCCGCAACATCCCTACACGTGGTCGCTGCTCCGCTCGGTCCCCCGCATCGACGCCAATCGGGGGCACCGGCTTCTCTCGATCGAGGGACTGCCGCCCGATCTCATCGACCTGCCGCAGGGCTGCAAGTTCAACCCGCGCTGCCCGTTCCGGATCGAGCGCTGCTTCAGCGAGTCGCCGCCCATCGAGCAGGTGGCGCCGGCGCAGCATGCGGCCTGCTGGGTGACGATGGAGCGCGCCTACGCCGAGATGGGCGCGGGCAATATCATCGATACCAGCCCCGGAGCTGCGAGCGGCATCCATCCCGCGGGCCGTTCGCGCCCGGCGGCCGAGGTGCCGGCGGCGCTCGCGGAGCCGATCAGTGACTGACACGGTGGTCGCGCCCGGCGCACGGGTGTCGCCGGCCGTGGAGCCGTTGCTCCGGGTGGCCAACGTGGTGAAGCATTTCAGCGCGGGAGTCGGGTCGTCGGTGAAGGCCGTCGACGGCGTCAGCTTCGACATCCTCCCGGGTGAGACGGTCGGACTCGTCGGCGAATCGGGGTGCGGCAAATCGACGCTCGGCAGGCTGATCACACAGCTCATCCCCGTGAGCTCGGGAGAGGTCTTCCTCGACGGTGTCGACATCACCAAGCTCCACGGCGAGAAGCTGCGTCAGCAGCGCAAGCAGCTGCAGATGATCTTCCAGGATCCGTACGCGTCACTCGACCCGCGCATGACCGTCGGCGACATCATCGCCGAGCCGCTCGTGAACTTCAAGATGATCAGCGGACGTGCGAAGGATGTGCGCGTGCAGGAGTTGCTGCGCACCGTCGGACTCAATCCCTACTTCAACAACCGCTATCCGCACGAGTTCAGCGGCGGTCAACGCCAGCGCATCGGCATCGCACGCGCGCTCGCGCTCAACCCGAAGCTCATCATCTGCGACGAACCGGTGTCGGCGCTCGACGTCTCGATCCAGGCGCAGATCATCAACCTGCTCGAGGACCTGCAGCGCGAGTTCGAGCTCACGTATCTCTTTATCGCACATGATCTTTCCGTGGTACGGCACATCAGCAACCGCGTCATGGTCATGTACCTCGGCAAGATCGTGGAGGTTGCTCCCAGCGAGGATCTGTACACGTCGCAGGAGCATCCGTACACGCGGGCACTCCTCTCCTCCATCCCCGTCCCCGATCCACGCATCGAGTCGAAGCGCAGGCTGGTTGAGCTCTCGGGCGAGATCCCCTCACCGCTCAACCCCCCCTCGGGATGCCGCTTCCACACTCGCTGTCCGATTGCGCAGGCTCCGGGGATCTGCGCAGATGTCGAACCGCCGCTCGAGCTAAAGGCCGCCGGCCACCTCGCGGCGTGCCATTTCTCCGATCAGGTCCGGACGAAGATCGCCGTCACCAACTGACTCCGGTGTCCGGACCGTCCCTCATAAGATGGTTGGAGCAGGTACCCGACGGTTTCGGAGAAAGTCATGACCGATGTCGATCAGCGTCCACGCGTTCTGTACACCGCCGAGGCAACCGTCACCGGTGGGCGTCGCGGTCACGGCGCTACTTCTGACGGCGTCCTGGAGGTCGACTTCACGTCCCCCAAGGAGTTGGGTGGCGACGGCGCCCGCGGAACCAACCCGGAGCAACTCTTCGCACTCGGGTTCGGCGCCTGCTGGGAGAATTCGATGCTCGGCATCGCGCGTCGCAAGGGCCTTGACATCACGGATGCGGTCGTCACCGCGCGGGTCGGGATCGGACCGATCTCGGCCGGCCGCTATGGTCTGGCCGTCGAACTGCTCATCAACCTGCCGTCGCTCCAGGACCGCGATCAGGCGCAGGCATTGATCGAAGAGGCCGAGCAGCGATGCCCGTATTCCAACGCGGTGCGCGGCAATGTTGAGGTGACCCTGACGCTGCTCTGACCGTGGCGGTGCGCCACATTGCTCGCGCCGTCCGCTACCGTCGTTGCGTGAAGCGTCTCTGGGCGCCATGGCGGATGGCCTACGTCTCGGATGTGCCTGCGGCGACGGGGAACGAGTGTTTCCTCTGTGCAGCTGCCACCGGCGCGGAGGAATCGCTGGTCGTGGATCGCGGCCCGCTCGCGTTCATCATCATGAATCGCTTTCCCTACACGAGCGGTCATCTCATGGCGGTGCCGATGCGACACGCACCGGACCTGCTCGCAATGACACCTGACGAAGGCTCAGCGGTCTTTGCCGCCACCCAGCGAGCGATCCGGGTCCTGACCGAGGTGATGCACCCCGACGGCTTCAACATCGGCATCAACCAGGGAAGCGCCGCCGGCGCGAGCACCGAGCACGTGCATCAGCATGTCGTGCCGCGCTGGGCCGGGGACACCAATTTCATGCCCGTGCTCGGCGACGTCAAGGTCCTGCCTCAGGATCTCGAGACCACTGCGGCGACACTGCGCGAGGCCTTCGTGCGTCTCGGACCGCTATAGTCCTTGGCAGATGGGTTCCGTAATCAAGAAGCGGCGCAAGAAGATGCGCAAGCACAAGCATAAGAAAATGCTGAAGAAGACGAGGTGGGCGCGCCGCGGTTAGCCGCGACGCTGTCTCCTCCGCTTCGGCGTGCGTTTGGTCCTCGAGGGTGATGCGCGCTCGCACGCCCTCCGCATCCTCGGGTGGGTCTGTCCTCAGACACGCGCGCGCGTCGAAGAGAAGCTGGAGACACCTTGACCTGCCTCCCGCAGGCCGCGACCGCCGTCAGGCGCGAGCGTACGAATGCAGCCCGGCGATCCAGAGATTGACGGCATACAGCGTGAAGAGGATCGCGGCGAACCCAAAAGCGGTGATGATCGCCGCTCGCTTCTCCTTCCATCCGTAGGTCACGCGGGCGTGCAGGTAGATCGCGAAGACGACCCAGGTGACGAACGCGAAGGTCTCTTTCGGATCCCATCCCCAGTACCGGCCCCAGGCATGCTCACCCCAGATGGCCCCGCAGATGACCCCGAACGTCCAGATCGGGAACCCGATCATCACGAACCGATAGCTCCAGCTGTCGAGCACCCCTGCCCTGGGAAACGCGCGTTGCACCCAGCTCGCCACCGAGCCGCGAGCCCCGCCACCCCCGAAGCCGCCCCCCGAGCCGCCGCCGCCACCCATGGTCATGGTCGCGACGCCGCTGCTGCTGACGCTCGCCGGAACGGCCGCGGGGTCCACCGCGAGTAGCCGGTTGTCCGCCCAGCGCCGCGCCAGGTAGGCCATCCCGAAGAAGAACGAGAAGCTGAGAATGGCCGACGACGTGGCCATCGACGTGACGTGGATGGTGAGCCAGTAGCTGTGCAGGGCCGGGACGAGCTGACCCGGCGGCACGTAGAGCATGTAGGCCACACCCATGAGCGCAACCGTGACGATCATCGCGGGCAGTCCGATCAGCCGCATCCGGGCCCGGACCATGAGGATCACGCAGACCGTGACGATCACGAAGGCGATCCCGGTCGAGTACTCGTACATGTTGCCGAGCGGCCAGTGCCCGGCTTCGAGCGCGCGGGTGAAGATCGACGCGAAGTGAAGCGGCCACCCGATCAGCACCAGGCCCATCCCGATGTCTCCGAGGATCCGCTTCCGGAAGGCCAGATGGAGCACGAAAGCGACCACCGCGAGCGTGTACGCGGCGACCGCTATCCCGAAGAGAACCAGGGACGCCGGGGTACTCGACATGCCTGCGGGCGAGTATAGCCACCGGTCGTGCCGGAGGCGCCTTCTCCAGCCATGGCGCAGGCGCGAGTCCGCGGTGTAAAGGAATGGACGCAGGTCGCCCCTTTTCACGGCGCCTGCTTACCATTGGGGCAATGTCCCGGCCGCGCGTACTGCTCGCCGACGATGACCCGCGCGTCCTGTCCGTGGTGTCCCGCTACCTCGACCTCGAGGGCTACGAGATGTCGACCGTCTCCGATGGCGAGGAGGCTGTCCGGATGGCGGAGAGCGACCGCCCCGATCTGATCATCCTCGACATCATGATGCCGGGCATCGACGGCATCGAAGCCTGCCGGCGGATCAGGGCGAACGCCGCGACCGCCCAGACCCCCGTACTCATGTTCAGCGCCCTCTCCGAGGAGGCCGAGGCCGCCCGGCTTGCCGGCGCTGACGGCATGCTCCCCAAGCCGTTCAACCTGCCGGCGCTCGCAGAGGCTGTGAAGACCTTTTTCGCGACCCGGACGGCCTCGTAGGCGCTCTCGAGCGCCAGCCCTATACTGCAGAACGCCTCGGTGTGACCTTCGTCTCGGGGCGGTAGCTCAGCTGGGAGAGCGCTGCCCTCGCACGGCAGAGGTCAGGGGTTCGAATCCCCTCCGCTCCACCACCGGCCTTCCAGGGCCAGTTTCGAATTCAAATCTCAGCGTGGATGCACGCCGTCTCTCGGGGTCGTCCGTTGCCTTTTTGTGCAAAGGGCAGCGGTGACTCGGTACCATGACCACGATCTTGAAAAAAGACGGTTACTCGGAGCCACCCACCGGTTCCGGAGCTGTGGCGGCGTATATGCGTCCGACCCCGTCGCGCCGCCACGGCCCGGGCTCCCCTGCCGGTGGACGCGCCGACGCAGCGTCCTGGCTGCCCGGGCAACGTCCCACCGTCACCGACGCTGTCGAAGCGATGCTCCGGCGCCATGCCCTCGAC
>JBAQGL010000100.1:0-16059 GCA_049287785.1 Candidatus Dormiibacterota bacterium
GCGGTGAAGATGCCTCGTACCGTGGTGCCGACGCCGATCGTCACACCCACAGCGACGACCCCTGCCGCGAGCGCGGAAGCACCGGCCGCCAAGCCACGCCCGGCACGCCGCCGCGCACCCAAGCCGACCACGGAAGAGGCTGAGTAGATGGGTCAGAAAGTCAATCCGATCGGTTTCCGTCTCGGCGTCTACCGAAACTGGGACGCGCGCTGGTATGCCGACAAGGAATACACGAAGCTCCTCCACGAGGACATCGCCATGCGGCGCCTGATCGGCAGCCGCTTGCGCAATGCCGGGCTGGCGCGCATCGAGACCGAGCGCAGCGCCAACCAGCTGACCGTGATCATCCAGACCGCGAAACCTGGCATCGTCATCGGCAAGCAGGGCGCGTCGGTCGACGCCCTACGCGACGAGCTCGAACGCATCTCCGGCAAGAAGGTGCGGGTCACCATCCACGAGATCAAGACCCCGGAGCTCGACGCGACCCTGGTTGCCGAGAACGTTGCCTCGCAGCTCGAAAAGCGCATCGCCTTCCGCCGGGCGCTCAAGCAGACCCTCATGCGCAGCATGCGCGCCGGCGCCAAGGGCGTGAAGATCCAGGTGAGCGGCCGCCTCGGCGGTTCCGAGATGTCGCGTCGTGAATGGGATCGCGACGGCCGTGTGCCGCTCCACACCCTGCGGGCCAACATCGACTACGGCAAGGCCGAGGCGCGCACCACGTTCGGGCGCATCGGCGTCCAGTGCTGGCTCTACCTCGGGGACTTCGTGACCGCGACCGGCGAGCCGATCGCACCCGGTAAGGATCGTGCCGAGGACCGCGGCCTCGAGGATCGCGTGCCCGTGCCCGCCGCTCGTATCGCCGAGGCGCCCGCCGAGGAGGTCGCGGTGATCACCGAGGCGGTCGAGGCGCCCGATGTCGAGGTGGAGGAGACCCCGACCGAGGATGTCGTCGAGATCGACGAGGATGAGGAGGTCATCGCCGCCGCCGGCGTGGATCCCGCAGCCGGTGGCGAGAAGGTCGAGAAGCTCAGTCCAAAGCGCGCACCGGCGCGCCGCAAGCCGGTCGCCGCCAAGAAGCCGGCGTCGGTGTCGCGCGCGCCCAAGAAGCTCGTCAAGAAAGCCGATGCCCCGGCCGATGTCGCCGAAGAAGAGGAGGAGTAGCGATGTTGATGCCGAAGCGAACCAAGCATCGCAAGCTCCATCGCGGGCGGAGGACCGGTGCCGCGCAGCGCGGCAACAAGCTCGACTTCGGGACCTACGGTCTCCAGGCGACCGAGCAGTGCTGGATGACCAACCGGCAGATCGAGGCAGCCCGGCGTGCCATGACGCGTCACGTCAAGCGCGGCGGAAAGATCTGGATTCGCATCTTTCCCGATCATGCGTTCACCAAGAAGCCGGCGGAAACCCGCATGGGAAGCGGCAAGGGTCAGCCCGAGGGCTGGGTCGCCGTGGTGCTTCCAGGGCGCGTCCTCTTCGAGATGGCCGGCGTGACCCGCGAGACCGCGCAGGAGGCGATGCGTCTCGCCGCGTTCAAGCTGCCCATCAAGACGCGGTTCCTGGTTCGCGAGGAGACCGGCTCGGACCTCGAGGCGGCAACGCCATGACCAAGCAGAACGATGCGCTCAACGAGTTGCGCAGGATGACCGTGAGCGAGCTCGACGATCACCTGAGCAAGCAGCGCCGGCGCCTTTTCGAGGTGCGCTTCCAGCAGGCGACCGGTCAGGTCGAGAACCACCGTCAGGTTCGCGAGATCCGGCACGAGATCGCTCGCGCCATGACCGTGAGGATCGAGATCGAGCGCGGTCTGCGGACGGCGCTCGTCGAGGCTGTGGTTGCCCAGCCGGTCCAGGCGAAGGCGAAGCCCGCCCGCGCGCCGCGGGAGCCCAAGGCCGCGAAGCGCCTCGAGGTCCCGGCGGTCGTTCCCGCAGCAGTTCCCGTCGCCGAAACCCCGGAGCCAGCGGAGGCTGTCGCGGAAACCGTCGACGCCCAGGAGGATGTCGATGAGTGACGCGATCCAGACGGCGCGTCCGCGCCGCAAGGCGCGCGACGGTGTGGTCGTGAGCGACAAGATGGAGAAGACCGTGATCGTGGTGGTGCAGGACTTCAAGCCGCACCCGCTCTACAAGAAGGTCGTCCGCCATACGCGGCGCTTCAAGGTCCACGATGAGTCGAACACGGTTGGCATCGGCGATCGCGTGCGCATCGTCGAGACGCGCCCGATCTCCAAGGAAACCCGCTGGCGCATCGCCGAAGTGCTGGAGAAGGCTCGCTGAGATGATCCAGCAGGAATCGGTGCTCAAGGTGGCGGACAACAGCGGGGCGCGTGAGCTGCTCTGCATCCGCGTGCTGGGTGGCAGCTATCGCAAGTACGCCTCGGTCGGCGATGTGATCATCGGGACCGTGAAGGTCGCGCAGCCGAACGCCCAGGTGAAGAAGGGCGATGTGGTCCGCGCGGTCGTGGTGCGCACCACCAAGGAATACAAGCGTCCTGACGGCAGCAACATCCGCTTCGACGAGAACGCGGCGGTGCTGATCACGCCCCAGAACAACCCGCGAGGATCGCGCATCTTCGGCCCGGTTGCGCGTGAGCTGCGCGAACGCAACTTCATGAAGATAGTCAGCCTCGCCCCGGAGGTGATCTAGATGGCCACGAGAGTCGAGCGCCGGCATCGCGCCACCCTGATCCACGAGGGTTGGGCCCGCGGTCACCTGCGCCCGCTCGACATCCGCAAGGGTGACAACGTCGAGGTCATCAGCGGCAAGGACAAGGGCAAGCGGGGCGTCGTCGAGCGCGTGCTCCCCGAGCAGCAGCGCGTCGCGGTCCGCGGGGTCAACCTGCTGAAGCGGCACACCAAGTCCGGCGTCAAAGGCAATATCCAGGGCGGCATCGTCGACTTCGACGGTCCCGTCCCGTACAGCAACGTCATGCTCGTCTGCAACCGGTGCGACAAGACGACGCGGATCGCGCATGGTGTCAACGACCTCGGACGGCGCGTGATCGTCTGCAAGAAGTGCGGCGAGACGTATGACAGGGCGCAGGTCTGATGGCCGTCCATACCACCGCCGAACTGCCCCGCATGCACCGTCGCTACATCGACGAGATCGTGCCCACGCTCGTCGCCGAGTTCCGCTATCTCAACGCGATGCAGGTGCCGGCCATCGAGAAGGTGGTCATCAACATCGGGCTCGGTGAGGCGATCACCAACGCGCGCGCGATCGACGCAGCCATCGCGGACCTCAAATTGATCACCGGGCAGGCCCCGATCGTCATCCGGGCGAAGAAGTCGGTCGCCGCGTTCAAGCTCCGCGAAGGAATGCCCATCGGTGTCAAAGTGACGCTGCGGGGCCGGCGGATGTTCGACTTCCTCGACAAATTGCTCAACATCGCGCTCCCGCGCATTCGAGACTTCCGCGGCGTCGACCCAAAGGCGTTCGATGGCCATGGCAATTACACCCTTGGGTTGCGCGAGCAACTGGTGTTCCCGGAGATCGACTACGACAAGATCGACAAGCTTCGCGGGCTGGAGGTATGCATCGTGACCACCGCTCGCACAGACGCGGAGGGCCGCTCACTCCTCACCGGGCTGGGCATGCCCTTCAGGAAGAACTGACCGATGGCTAAAAAATCCCTGATCGCCAAGGCGAACCGGCCCGCCCGGTACTCCACGCAGGCGCACCACCGTTGCGGTGTGTGCGGTCGCCCGCGTGCCTATATGCGCAAGTTCGGCATGTGCCGCATCTGTTTCCGCCAACTCGCCAGCATCGGACAGATCCCTGGCGTCCAGAAGAGCTCGTGGTGACCCATGACCAGTGACAGCATCGCGGACATGCTCACCCGCATCCGCAACGCCAACCAGGCCCATCACCGCACCGTCGAGATCCCGGTGTCGAAGATGAAGGTCGAGATCGCGCGCGTGCTCACCGAAGAGGGCTTCGTCGACGGGTACGAGGTCTCGGGCGAAGCCCCGATGCAGGTGCTCACGGTCACCCTCAAGCCGGGAAGCCCACGGGGGCGCGCGCTCTCCGGTTTGCGCCGGATCAGCCGCCCGGGCCTTCGTGTGTACGCGCGGAAGTCCGAGATCCCTCGTGTGCTCGGCGGCCTCGGGGTCGCGATCATCTCCACCTCGCGCGGATTGATGACCGGACGCGCCGCGCAGCGCGCCGGATTGGGCGGCGAAGTCGTCGCGTTCGTTTGGTGAGCTTCTGATGTCGCGCATTGGCAAGCTTCCGATTCCCGTCCCCGATGGGGTTGAGGTCGCCCTCGAGAAGGGCAATCGCCTCAGCGTCACCGGCTCGCGCGGAACGCTGCAGCGCACCTTTGCGCCGTCGATGCTGATCAATGTCGAGACCGGCGTGATCACCGTCAATCGGCCTTCCGACGCGCGCCTCCATCGCTCCCTGCACGGCCTGACCCGGACGCTGGTGGCCAACATGGTCCAGGGCGTCAGCGGCGGTTTCACCCGTGATCTCGACCTGGTGGGTGTCGGGTTCCGCGCCGCGCGCCAGGGCGGGGACTTGATCCTGACACTCGGTTACTCCCACCCGATCCGATACACGCCGCCTGAGGGGATCAACATCGAGGTGCCGGCACCCACCCAGATCTCGATCAGCGGATCGGACAAAGAGGTGGTCGGACAGGTTGCTGCGAAGATTCGATCCTTCCGGAAGCCGGAGCCGTACAAGGGGAAGGGCATCCTGTATCGCGGCGAGAAGCTGCGCCGGAAGGCGGGCAAGTCCGGCAAGGCCGGCAAGACCAAGTAACCAGATCTTTATAAGAAAGTAGAAGGCTGATCAGCATGTTCACCAAGCACGATCGACGCGCCGCCCGCGCTCGACGCCACCGCCGCGTGCGCAAGCACGTGAACGGAACGGCCGCGCGCCCGCGGCTCGCGGTGTTCCGGAGCCTCCGGCATATCGGCGCGCAGCTGGTTGACGACGAGAACGGCCGCACCCTGGTGGCTGCCTCGACCACCGAGCCGGCGCTGCGCGCGGTGCTCGGCGACGCCAACGCGTGCACGACGGCCGGGGCAACCGCGATCGGCAAGACGATCTCGGAGCGAGCGAAGGCGGCCGGAGTCGACACCGTGGTGTTCGACCGCGCCGGGTACCTCTTCCACGGACGGGTCAAGGCCCTCGCCGAGGCGGCCCGCGAGGGCGGGTTGAAGTTCTAGATGGGAATGCGCATGGATCGCCGCGATGATCGCGGCAGCGAGTTCCAGGAGAAGATCGTCTCGCTCAACCGCGTCGCGAAAGTGGTCAAGGGCGGACGTCGCTTCTCATTCAGCGCGCTCGTGGTCGTCGGGGACGGCAAGGGCCGTGTCGGCGCCGGGCTCGGCAAGGCGGGCGAGGTGCCGGACGCGATTCGCAAGGGTGTCGACGACGCCAAGAAACACATGATCACCGTGCCGATGGTCGGGACGACCATTCCACACGAGGTGCGCTACAAGCTCGGCGCCGCCAAGGTGATGCTCAAGCCGGGAGTCCCGGGGACGGGTGTCATCAGCGGCAGCTCGATGCGTGCCGTCGTCGAGGCCGCGGGGATCAAGGACATCCTCACCAAGAGCCTGGGCACAGACAATCCGATCAACGTCGTGCGCGCCACGGTCTCGGCACTCGCCAGCCTGCGCACCCTTGCCTCGGTCGCCGAGCTGCGCGGGCGGACCCCGGAGCAGATCGTGGGGAGCCGCAAGATGGCCGACCGCATGCTCGGCCGGACGCCGGCGCTCCCGGAGATCCCGGCGGTGGAGGTGGTGCCGTGAGCACGGTGCGCGTCACTTACCGCAAGAGCTCCATCGGCTACGCCTGGGATCAGAAGGCCACCCTCGCGGCGCTCGGCCTTCGCAAGCTCAACCACACGGTCGAGCACGAGGCAACCCCATCTATTCGTGGCATGGTTCACAAGGTTCGCCACCTGGTCGCGGTCAACGGCGAGCCGGCCGACTCCCCGGCGGGCGTCGCGCTGCTCCAGGAGCTCGCCACTGAATCGGAGAGCGCGGCGTGAAGCTTCATGAGCTGAGCCCCGCCAAGGGGAGCCGCAAGCCCCGGAAACGCGTCGGTCGCGGCCAGGGCGCCGGACAGGGCAAGACCAGCGGCCGTGGCCAGAAGGGCCAGGGTTCGCGCTCGAGCGTCGGGCTCCCCACCGGCTTCGAAGGTGGCCAGATGCCGCTCAAGCAGCGGTTGCCGAAGCTTCGCGGTTTCCACAATCGCTGGCGTCATGAATACGTCGTGGTCAACCTCGGCAAGCTCGTACGCTTCGAGAAGGACACCGTGGTCGACCCCGACGTGCTCACCGAAGCTGGACTGATCCCGCGGGCGTCCTCACCGGTGAAGGTGCTGGCGGCCGGCCACCTCGGCCATGCGCTCACGCTCCGCGTGCATCGGATCTCGGCAGCAGCGCGAACCGCCGTCGAGTCCGCGGGCGGCTCCGTCGAGCTGCTCGGACCGCAGCCCCCGGCGGAGGGTGCGGAACCGGTGGGCAAGCGGGAGCGGCGCAAGGCCGATGCAGTGGTCGCTCGCGCCGAACTGCTGGCCCGTCCGAAGACGCCCCGCGAGCCTGCGGTGAAACCAGAGGGTAAGAAGGGTTCGAAGTCAGGTGGCGCGGCTGCGGTGGCCAAGCCCGGCCGTGCCGAGCGCATCGCTCGACGAAACGCACCTCGCGACGACAGCGCCCCAGCGCCTGACGCCGAGCCGGACGCACCCCAGGAGAGCGAGGCGGAGACCGAGGACCGGGAGTGAACCTCCTCGAGGCGCTCAGTCAGGCGATCCGGATCCCGGAGCTGCGGCGCAAGCTGCTCTTCACGCTCGGATTGCTGGGGGCATTCCGGATCCTCGCAGCCATCGCCATCCCCGGGACGAACCCGGTGGCCCTCGCCAAGCTGTTCTCAGGGAACACGCTCCTCGGGCTGCTCAACCTCTTCAGTGGCGGCGGACTCCAGCGCTTCACCCTGGTTGCGCTCGGGCTGAACCCGTACATCAACGCCACGATCATCATGCAGTTGATGACGGTCGTGTCCGTCCGGCTCAAGGAGCTGAGCAAGGAAGGTGAGATCGGTCGCAAGAAGATCACCCGTTATACGCGCTGGCTCACCGTGCCGCTGGCCATGCTCCAGGCGTTCGGGTACCTCGCGCTGTTCACCAATCCGAGCACTGGTCCGATCATCTCCAACCCGAGTGCGGCAACCGAGATCAGCATCATCCTCACGCTGACCGCGGGCACGATCATCGCGATGTGGCTCGGCGAGCTGATCACCGAGTACGGCGTCGGCAACGGCGTGTCGCTGATCATCTTCGTGGGCATCATCGGCCGCCTCCCGGCGGCGATCGTGGGGTACGGCGGCACCGGCGGCACCGCGCACATCATCCAGATCGTGGTGATGGCGATCATCGCGGTCGCGGTCACGGCCGCCGTCATCGAGGTGCAGCAGGCGCAGCGAAAGATCCCGGTGCAATCCGCCCAACGCGTCCTCAACGTGCGAACCGGTCAGGCATCACAGGGGCGGCGCAACTTCCTGCCCCTTCGGGTGAACGCCGCGGGCGTCATCCCGATCATCTTCGCGATCTCGATCATGACCTTCCCGACCATCTTCGCCAACCTGTTCCAGAGCAGCGGCGGATGGACCGAGAGCGTTGCCCAGTGGATCACCAACAACTGGCAGGCGACCGGCGGCAACATCTTCCTGAACGTCGTCTACAACGCCATCTACTTCCTGCTCGTGATGGGGTTCACCTACTTCTACACGGCGATCGTGTTCGACCCCGTGGACGTGAGCGACAACCTCAAGAAACAGTCGACGTTCATCCCCGGCATACGTCCCGGCAGGAGCACCGCCGAGTACCTCGGCAAGGTCATGGGGCGGATCACGCTCGCCGGCGCGCTCTTCCTGGCGATGATCACGGTGGTGCTGCCGTTGCTCACCGCAGTCCTCACCGGCGTCCCCTCGACCAGCCTCTACCTCGGCGGCACGGCCATCCTCATCGTCGTGGGCGTTGCGCTGGACACCATGAAACAGATCGAGACCCAGCTCCTGATGCGCCAGTACAAGGGGTTCATCAAGTGATCGCCGGATGATCGCCTTGATGTTCGGGCCGCCCGGGAGCGGCAAGGGAACCCAGGCGTCGCGCGTGGCGGTGCGTCTCGGCATCCCGCACGTCGCCGCCGGGGACATGCTGCGTGACGAGGTCGCTCACGACACGGCGCTCGGCCGTGAGGCCAAGCCGATCATGGATGCCGGCGGGCTCGTGCCCGACGACCTGGTGGTCCGCATGATCGAGAGCCGCCTCAACGAGCCCGACGCCGCCAAGGGCGTCCTCCTCGATGGATTCCCTCGAACGGTGCCCCAGGCGATCGCGCTGGACGCCATGCTCGCCGCCCGCACGGACCGGGTGGCCTGGGTGGTCTCCCTCGAGGTACCCGACGAAGAGCTCAAGACTCGGATCCTCAAGCGCGCCACGACCGAGGGTCGCAGTGACGACACCGCCGAAGGGCTGGCCCAGCGCCTGATCGTCTACCGACAGGACACTGCCCCGGTGCTCGAGCACTATCGTGCAGCCGGCACCCGGATCGTGGCGATCAATGGCGTCGGCGACATCGACGCGATCACCGGTCGGATCATGAAAGCGCTCAGCCACGACGGCGCAGCGGCGAAAACGGCTTGAGCCCGCACGGCATCGACAGCTTCCGACTGAAGCGGCCCGACGAGATCGAGAAGATGCGGGTCTCCGGGAAGATCCTCGGGGCCTGCCTCGCGCAGCTGGCAAGCTCGGTCCGCGCGGGGATGACCACGCTGGATCTCGACCGCGAGGCCGAGACGTTCATCCGGGATCATCACTGCATCCCCGGCTTCCTCGGGTACGACGGATTCCCCAACTCGCTCTGCGTCTCCATCAACGAACAGGTCGTCCACGGCATCCCCGGTCCCCAGGTGATCAACGACGGCGACCTGGTCTCGCTCGATTGCGGACTGATCCTCGAGGGATGGTGGGCCGACAGTGGGCTCTCGGTCGCGTGCGGCGAGGCCTCTCCCGAGGTGCGGCATCTCATCGACACCACACGCCAGGCGCTCGACCTCGGCATCGCAGCGGCCCGCCCGGGCAACCACATCGGGGACATCGGCGCCGCGGTCCAGGCGTTCGTGGAGGCCAACGGCTACTCGGTGGTACGCCAGTACGTCGGCCATGGGATCGGCCGGGACATGCATGAGCTCCCCCAGGTGCCCAACTACGGCAAGCCGGGAACGGGCAACCTCATCAAGCCCGGGTACTGCATCGCGATCGAGCCGATGGTCAACGTCGGCCGTCCGGAGACGCGCGTTCTCGACGACGACTGGACGGTGGTGACCTCCGACGGGAAGCTCTCCTGCTACTTCGAGCACACGATCGCGATCACCGAGTCCGGTCCCGAGGTGCTCACGCTGCGACCCGACCCCGTCCTGGCCGATGTGCAGTGACCAGAGGCGTCGATTTGCCTGCTGACCAAGGCGGGGTTTATACTCATTTCCTCGGGCTCTCGCATGAGCCTGGTTCGGCGCGCACGCATCGGGGTACCGCCGGCACCAGCGTCACGGATCGCCCCCGGGACGCATCGAGCATTTGCCATCGGCTCCCTACGCCGCCAACCAAGAGGAATTCGACACCAGGATGAAGGTCAGAGCATCGGTCAAGCGCCTGTGCGAGCACTGCAAGGTCATCAAGCGCCACGGGGCGGTGCGAGTGATCTGCGTGAACCCGAAACACAAGCAGCGGCAGGGGTAAACCACAAGTAATGGCACGTATCGCCGGCGTTGACGTTCCTCGGGACAAGCGGATCGAGATCGCCCTGACCTACATCTATGGGATTGGCCCGACCACCGCAAAGCGAATGCTGTCGCTCGCCGGTGTTCCCGCCGATACCCGCACCAAGGATTTGAGCGACGCCCAGGTCGGCAAGCTGCGCGATGTCATCGCCAAGCAGCTCCAGGGCAGGGTGGAGGGCGACCTCCGCCGCCAGATCGCGCTCAACATCAAGCGGCTCACCGAGATCGGCACCTACCGCGGCCTCCGCCACCGTCGCGGGCTCCCGGTTCGCGGCCAGCGCACCCGGACCAACGCGCGCACCCGTCGCGGACCGAAGAAGACGGTGGGCGTCCGCCGCAAGAAGGCGACGAAGTAGGTCATGGCCAAGAAGAAGAAGGTCGTCAGAACCCGCCGCCGCGAGCGGAAGAACATCGCGGTCGGTCAGGCGCACGTGCTGGCCACCTTCAACAACACCATCGTCAGCCTCACCGATCCCGACGGCAACGTCATCGCCTGGGGGTCGGCCGGCGCGCAGGGGTTCAAAGGCTCGCGCAAGAGCACGCCCTTTGCGGCGCAGGTCACCGCTGAGGCTGCGGCACGGCGCGCGATGGAGCATGGTCTCAAGTCGATCGAGATCTTCGTGAAGGGTCCGGGGGCCGGCCGCGAGGCCGCGATTCGGAGCCTCCAGGCAAGCGGGCTCGACGTGAGCGCGATCTCCGACGTCACCCCGATTCCTCACAACGGTTGCCGCCCGCCCAAGCGGCGCCGGGTCTAGGGGATTCGATGGCCAATCAAGCGGGTCCTGTCTGCCGTCTCTGCCGCCGTGAGGGCGCCAAGCTCTACCTCAAGGGCGCCAAGTGCGTGACCAACTGCACGTTCGACAAGCGCAGCGGTCTGCTTCCCGGACAGCACGGGCTCGCCCGCCGGCGGAAGTCGAGCGACTACGGCATCCAGCTCCGCGCCAAGCAGAAGGCGCGCCGCATCTATGGCGTCCTCGAGACCCAGTTCCGGCGCTATTTCGAGCGCGCAGAGGGTGCTGACGGCGTTACCGGTACCGTGCTCCTGCAGCAGCTCGAGCGCCGCCTCGACAACATCGTGTACCGGCTCGGGCTTGCCAGCTCGCGGCGCGAGGCGCGCCAGCTCGTCAGCCATCGCCACTTCAAGGTCAACGGCCGGGCGCTGAACATCGCGTCGGCGCAGCTCCGCCCCGGGGACGTGGTCGAGGTCCGGGAGCGCAGCCGCAAGATGCTCGTGCTCGAGAACGCGCAGGCGCTGGTCTCAGGCCGGCAGGTCCCCGACTGGCTGACCCTCGACGCCGCCGCGCTCAAGGGGACGGTCACACGTTTACCCGAGCGCCATGAGATGGAACAACAAATCGAAGAGCAGCTCATCGTGGAGTACTACTCGAGATGACCATGCTCCGCGCCGGGATCGGCGCAACATCCCTGTTCCCTGTTGAGGAGTCCTGAATGGCAATTGACATGATGACCACCCCCGCGGTCAAAGAGATCGAGAGCAGCGCCGATTACGGCAAGTTCGAGATCGAGCCGCTCGAGCCCGGATTCGGGGTCACGCTCGGCAACTCGCTCCGCCGCGTGCTCCTTTCCTCGCTCCCTGGCGCCGCGATCACCTCGGTGTCGATCGAGGGCATCGCACACGAGTTCAGCTCGATCGAGAACGTCAAGGAAGACGTGACCGAGATCCTGCTCAACATCAAAGAGATCAACGTCCTCTCGCACAGCGCGGACCCGGTGCGCATCAGCCTTGACGTGCACGGCCCCCGAGACGTCACCGCCGGTGACATCGAGACCACCAGCGACATCGAGATCCGCAACCCCGGCCAGCACATCGCCACCCTCGACTCGCCAAAGGCGCAACTGCGCATGGATCTGATGGTCGAGCGGGGCAAGGGCTACGTCACCGCCGAGCGCAACAAGAAGGAAGGCCAGGCGATCGGGGTGATCCCGATCGATGCGATCTTCACCCCGGTGCGCAAGGCGAACTTCTTCGTCGAGAAGACCCGCGTCGGCCAGGAGACGGAGTGGGACAAGCTCGTCGTCGAGGTATGGACCGACGGGACGCTCGCGCCCGTCGAGGCCGTCAGCCGCGCCGCCGGGCTGTTCACCGATCACCTCGGGCTCTTCGTGCGGTTCGGCGACAACCTCGCCGCGCCGCAGCAGCGCCAGGCGCGCGGCAACGATCTTCCCAGCCGTCTCGCCGACGTGCCGATCGAGGATCTCGAGCTCAGCGTGCGCGCCCTCAACTGCCTCAAGGCGAACGACATCACCAAGGTCGGCCAGCTGGTGGCGATGAAGCAGGAAGAGTTGCTGACCCTGCGCAACTTCGGTCAGAAGTCGCTCGACGAGATTCGCGAGAAGCTTGTTCAGCGCGAGCTGGTCACCCCCGAAGAGCTGGACACGCTCTTCCAGCCGATGGCGAGGTAACCGGAACCAGTCATGCGACATCGCATCGCCGGTCGGAAGTTTGGGCGCAGCGCGGCGCATCGCCAGTCGATGACGCGCAACCAGGTGACCTCGCTGCTGCGCTACGGACGCATCACGACCACCGAGGCGAAGGCCAAGGAGTTGCGCCGCTGGGTCGAGCGCGTCATCACGGACGCCAAGCCCGACGACCTCAACGCACGCCGCAAGGTCGCCCTGTACGTCAACGACCGGGAGGTCTCGAACAAGCTCTTCTCGACCTATCTCGAACGCTACAAGGAGCGGCCCGGCGGCTACACCCGGGTCGTCAAGCTGCCACCGCGCCACAGCGATGCAGCCCCGATGGCGATCATCGAGCTGGTCGAGTAGGAAGCAGTTGACCGTGCCCACCTACAGCTTCACCGTCGAGTACGACGGCACCGACTTCGCCGGCTGGCAGATCCAGCCGAGCGTGCGGACCGCCATGGGCGCGTTCAGCGACGCGCTCCGTACCCTGACGTCCGAATCGCCCGCGCTCACCGCGGCGGGACGCACCGACTCCGGTGCACACGCGCATGGACAGGTGGTCGGATGCACGCTGGAACGAGCCTGGGCACCGGACGAACTCCGCAATGCGCTCAACGCGATGCTCCCCGCAGACCTTGCGGTGCGCAGCGTCGCGATCCGCGCTGACGGGTTCGATGCGCGCCGTGACGCGCGCGAGCGCACCTACCGCTACCTCATCGTCTGCAGGGACGGCCGCTCGCCGGTGATGCGCCGCAACGCATGGACCGTGCGCGGGCCGCTCGATGTCGACGCGATGCGCGGTGCTGCCGCCCACCTGGTCGGCAAGCATGACTTCGCCGCGTTCGGAAGCTCGCCGCGCATCGGCGGCAGCACCGTCCGCAACGTCGCCTCGATCACCATTGAACGTGTTGCGTTCAACGGCGACGAGTCAGCGCAACCTGCTGAGCCCGTCCTCGAGACGATCGCCATCACGGTGCATGCGGACGCGTTCCTCCGGGGCATGATGCGGTCGTTCACCGGCGCGCTCGTGAAGATCGGCCGGGGCCGCGCCACCGCTGAGTGGCTCGCCTCCCTCGTCGACAACGCGACCTCGCGCGACCCGTCGGTGACGGTCGCACCGGCACGAGGGCTGCACCAGTGGTCGGTGCGATATGAGCCGATCCCGGAGCAGGAGATCGCGGCATGACCAGCTTGCTGACCTACCAGGCCAAGCCCGGAGAGCTCGAGCAGCGATGGTTCCTCGTCGATGCCCGTGGCGAGACACTCGGGCGCCTGGCGGCCAACATCGCGCGCGTGCTGCGCGGCAAGCACCGCCCGGAGTTCACCCAGCACATCAACACCGGCGAGCACGTCATCGTCATCAATGCGCGCGACATCGCGGTCACGGGGCGCAAGCGCACCCTCAAGAAGTACGACCGCTACTCGGGATACCCGAGTGGCCGGCGGGTGCGGACCTTCGACGAGGCAATGGCCGTCGACGCGACCTTCCCGATCATGCACGCCGTCCGCGGGATGCTGCAGCACAACACCCTCGGTGCCGAGCAGCTGACCCACCTTCGCGTCTACGCGGGCTCGGAGCACAAACATGAGGCCCAGCGACCGCAGCCGATCACCTTCGGCGAGCTAGGGGAGATCATCGTTGCCCGCAACAGTTGAGGCATACAAGCAGGCCACCGGCCGCCGCAAGACCGCGGTCGCACGCGTGCGCATCGTCCCCGGTGATGGTGTCATCGTTGTCAACAACCGTCCGCCCAGCGAGTACTTCGGCCGGCGCGACCTCGAGACCGTGGTCACCCAGCCGCTCCGGGTCACCGACACGACCGGCCGCTTCGAGGTATCGGTCAAGGTCTTCGGCGGTGGTATCGCCGGTCAGGCCGGCGCCGTGTGCCACGGGATCGCCCGCGCGCTGATCGCCGCCGATCCGGAACTGCGCCCCGTGCTCAAGGCTGCGGGCTTGCTCACGCGTGATTCGCGAGAGAAAGAGCGCAAGAAGTACGGACTCAAGCGAGCACGGAAGGCGCCGCAGTACACCAAGCGGTAGGGTGGAGTCTCCGCCCGCCACGCGGACGACGGTGCGGGCTCGTGTGCTCGGATGCCCCGTCGACGTCGTCGACATGGCCACCGCCGTGCAGACCCTCGTGGAGATGGTGGAAAGGCGCCGCGCAGATGCAACGTCGCATCCGGCGGTCGTGGTCACGCTCAATCCCGAGATGGTGATGATGGCGCGGCGGAGCCCGGCGTTCAGCTCGGTGCTCGAGTCCGCCTCCCTGGTGGTGCCCGATGGCATCGGGCTGGTGCGAGCCCTGCGACGCCGCGGTCACCCCGAGGCCGAACGTGTCGGGGGCGCCGACCTGATCGGGTCGTACCTCCCCGAGGCCGAACGTCGCGCCCATCGCATCGCCCTGGTCGGGGGCGCGCCGGGCGTTGCCGGAGCTGCGCGCGACCGCATGGTCGAAATCCACCCCGCACTCCAGGTCGTCGCTGTGAGTGATGGTCCGCCCGGCGGAGCCACGGCCTCGGAGATCGAGACGGCGCGGCCCGAGGTCGTCCTCGCGGCGTTCGGCGCCGGCCGGCAGGAACTGTTCCTCGACCGCTATCTCGGTCCTATCGGCGCGGCAACGGGCATCGGTGTCGGCGGCTCGCTCGACTACCTCGCCGGGCGCGTGCGCCGGGCGCCGGCGATGGTTCGCCGGGTCGGCCTCGAATGGGCGTGGCGGCTCGCGCGCCAGCCATGGCGGGTTCGCCGGCAGTCCGTGCTCCCCGTCTACTGGTGGCTCGAGCGCCGCGAGGCCGCCGCCCTGCGCGCCAAGCCCTGAGCGTCGAATGCTGAGCATCATCGTTCCCGCGTACAACGAGGAACAGCGTCTCCCCGCCACGCTCACCCGGATCCGGGCCTACCTCGACGGCCGCGACGAGCCCTACGAGGTGCTGGTCGTCGACGACGGCAGCACCGACGAGACCCTGGCGATGTCGCGCACCATCGCGGAGGGCTGGCCGCAGCTCCAGGTGCTCGCGCTGGGGCGGAACATCGGCAAGGGCGCCGCGGTGCGTTTGGGGATGCTCACCGCCATGGGCGAACATCGCGTCTTCAGTGATGCCGACCTCAGCACGCCGATCGAGGAGGTGGAACGGCTGCGCGCCCACCTGCACGGGAACTGCGCCGTGGCCATCGCGTCGCGTGCGCTCCCGGGGTCCCAGATCGACGTCCATCAGCCGGGCAGGCGCGAGGTCATGGGTCGCACCTACAACCGCCTGCTCCGCTTCGCGGCGCTCCGCGGCCTGCACGACACGCAGTGCGGTTTCAAGGCGTTCACCGCCGATGCGGCTGTCGCCTGTTTCGAGCCGCTGCGCACCCTGCGCTTCGGCTTCGACGCCGAGGTCCTCCTCCGCGCCCGCCGGCTTGGCTGGACCGTCGCCGAGGTACCGGTCCGCTGGGAGCACAAGGAGGACTCGCGGGTGAGCGCGTTGCGCGATTCGGTCGGGACTCTTTACGACCTGGTGCGTTTACGGTTCATTGTGCGGCGATAATCGGTAGGTGAGAACCGCCCCGCGAGCCACGACGTCGGGTCATATCGACGTTCGGGTCGCCGGCGCCCCGATCGTCGGGCTGCGGTTTCACCTCGATTCCCGCGCCGCCGATCTGGACGAACGCGCCGACGAGCTCGAGCGCCGGCTCATCGAGGTCGGGGTCCAGCGCGCCAACCTCATGGTCCGGTTCCGCGCCGTCGAGGAAGCACGGCAGCAGGCGCTCGAGGTGCTCCCCGGCATGGCGTCCCCGGCCATTGTCGCCGAGATCGCCGCGACCTTCGCCGAGGGGCTCGAGATGAGCACCGAGCTGACC
>JBAQGL010000101.1:0-6827 GCA_049287785.1 Candidatus Dormiibacterota bacterium
CGCGGTATGCGCCCGCCTTCCAGGTCATCGCGCAGTGATCACGCACCCACGACGCGGTGCTGCCCGCCCCGTCCGCCAGTGCGCCGTGGGCGCGATCGAAGCGGTCCAGGCGACGGAGGAACTCGGCCTCGAGGCGATCGGCAGCCCGCCGGAGGTCGACGAGATCCTCGCCCAGCGCCTGGGTCGAGAAGCCGTCGATGGACTCGCTGACGAGCGCATCGACTGCCTCGGTCAGACGCTGTCAGGCATCCGGTATGGCGAACGCTTCCATACAGAATATTATACCAAACACCTGTTCGCCGCGCACGCACGGACACTGTCGGGCCCGGGGCAGGTTAGTGCCATACCCGGCAATAACGAATCCATCCTAAAGTCCCGCGGTCGGCCCTCAACACGGCCACCATGACGTGCTACATATGGCCACGGTCGCCGGCCACATCGCCATCGGGAGCGACCGAGCGTTCGAGACTAAATGAGCTCGCGATGGTTCGGACGCCTCGCCGCCTTGACCAACGAGGCGAGCGGAACCTAGCCCGCCCCTCACCCGCGAGGAATTTGTTCCGAGTGCTGTGAGAGCAGCCCTCGCGACACCCGTCTGTCGCGTCCCCGGAGGACGGTGGACAGATGAACCCGCAGGCACGGATCCGTTTGCTGGAACAGGCCGCCTCCGAGTTGCTGGAGTCCGAGACCAACGCATCGCTCGTGCTCGGAGTCAGGGGAAGCGACTGCGAGCCACTCGTGGTCACTGCGCTCGGATGCAGCGTTCTGATCGCGGTCGGGCGTCGCTCACCGATCCTGATGCCGATTTCCTCGCTGCACCGGAATGGCAGGTCCGGTCCACGAGCGCTCGCGGAGGGATGCGATCGCACTCTCAGGGCGGTGCATGACCTCCCGTCTGAGTTCGTTCCAACCCTCTTGTTTGCAGACCCAGTGAACGCCAGCCATTTCCCCGTTGGCTCCTCCGAAGCCGAGCCCTGACAGGGCTCCGCAGCCATCAGCCCGTACACTCGGACGCCAATGCCCCAGATCGCAGCGCCGAAAGGCACGCGTGACATCCTTCCCGACGAGTTTGCCGCCCGCCGATGGCTGCTCGACGCCCACAGCGCTGTGGCCGAATCCTTCGGATACCGGGGGATCGAAACCCCGATCATCGAGTCGACGGAGCTGTTCAGCCGTGGCGTGGGGACGGACACGGACATCGTGGAGAAGCAGATGTTCACGTTCGACGACCGTGGCGGGCGCTCGCTGACGCTCCGTCCGGAGGGGACGGCCGGCGCGCTCCGCGCCGTGCTCGGCGCACACCTCGACCAGGAGATCCGCCCCGTCCGCGTGCACTATGCCGGGCCGTTCTTCCGCGCCGAACGGCCCCAGGCGGGACGGCAGCACCAGTTCACCCAGGTCGGCGTCGAGTGCATCGGGGAAGGTTCGCCCGCGCTCGACGCGGAGATCATCGAGGTCGCCTGGCACTTCTATAAAGCGCTCGGCATCTCCGGCATCCGTCTGCAGGTGAATTCGCTTGGCAGCCCCGCGGATCGCGCCCGGTATCGCGCCGCGCTGGTGGCGTACTACACACCGCTCGAGGCATCGCTGTGCGACGACTGCCGCCGCCGCCTGCACACCAACCCGCTCCGTCTGCTCGACTGCAAGCGCGACGCCGGGTTCGTCGCGGGCGCCCCGCTGCTCTGGGATTCGCTGGACCGACCGAGCCGGGACCACTTCACCGCCGTTGTTCGCGATCTCGAGGCCGCCGGCATCGACGCGATCCGCAACGACCGGTTGGTGCGCGGGCTCGACTACTACGGCGACACCGTCTTCGAGTTCTGGCACGACGTCCTTCAGGGTTCGCAGAGCTCGCTCGGTGGGGGAGGTCGGTACGACGGGCTTGCCGAGCTGCTCGGCTTTCCGGCAACCCCGGCGACCGGCTATGCCCTTGGGGTCGAGCGGATCCTCATGGTTGCCCGCGCCCTGGGGACCATCCCGTCGATCCCGCCGGCTGCCGATGCGCTCGTCTGCTCCGTCGAGCCTGACCAGGCGGAGGCGGCGGCCGGCATCGCCCGTCTCATCCGTGATGCGGGGACCCGCACCATCCTCGACGTCGCGGATCGGCGACTCGACCGCAAGCTGCGCGGTGCCGGTCGCATCGGCGCGCGAGTTGCAGTCATCATTGGCGAGAACGAAGTGATCGCAGACAGCGCGGTCGTGCGCGACCTCGACGGGCACAGCCAGCAGACGGTGCCGATCGCCGAGCTCGCGGCGACTGTCACCCGCATCCTCGGAGGCGATTCGTGACCACCGTCCGCACCTACTGTGGCACTCCGCGCGCGGCGGATGCGGGGAAGCAGGCGACGGTCTTCGGGTGGGTGGACCGCCGCCGCGACCACGGTGGCCTCATCTTCATCGACCTGCGCGACCACACGGGCATCGTCCAGGTGGTCATCGATCCCAACGACGCACCGGAGGCACATCGGGCCGCGCGCGAAGCTCGTCTGGAGTGGGTGCTGCGCTTCGAGGGGGAGATCAGGCTGCGGTCGCCCGAGAACGTGAATCCCAAGCGGGAGACCGGGGAGGTCGAGCTGCGCGCCGGCGCCTGCACCGTGCTCGCGGTCGCCAGGACACCGCCGTTTCCTGTCAACGAGGACACCGAGGTCGACGAGCAGCTTCGCCTGCGCCATCGGTATCTCGATCTGCGCCGCGTGCATCTGCAGCGCAACCTGCGCGCTCGCGCGAAATTCTGCACGGAGCTGCGCACCGCGATGGCGGAGATCGGGTTTCTGGAAATCGAGACGCCGATGATGATCCGGGCCACCCCAGAGGGGGCTCGCGACTACCTCGTGCCCAGCCGTCTGTTCCCAGGGAGCTTCTACGCGCTCCCGCAATCTCCTCAGCTGTACAAGCAGCTTTCGATGGTGGCGGGGTTCGACAGGTATTTCCAGCTGGCCCGATGCATGCGCGATGAGGATCTGCGCGCCGACCGACAGCCCGAGTTCACGCAGCTCGACATCGAGATGTCCTTCGTCGACGAGGACGACGTCTTCGCTGCACTCGAGCACACCATCCCGAGCGCATGGGAGGCGTGCGACTTTCGCGGTGGCCGTCTCACGGTGCCGTTCCCGCGGATGACCTGGCGGCAGGCCATGGACAGCTACGGGGTCGACAAGCCCGACACGCGCTTCGAGCTCCTCTTGCGCGACCTCACCGGCATCGTCGGAACCTCGGGATTCCGGGTGTTCGCCGAAGCGGTCGCCGCCGGCGGCATCGTGAAGGGCATCTGTGTCAAGGGCGGCGACGATCTCAGCCGCAGCGACATCGAAGGCCCGTTGACCGAGGTGGCACGCGGCGCGAAGGCCCGAGGGCTCGCCTACCTCTGGAAGCGCGCCGACGGCTGGCAGGGGGGCATCGCGAAGTTCTTCAGCCCCGACGAGCTCGACGCGATCGGCGCGGCCACCGGCGCAGAGATCGGCGACTGCGTGCTCATGGTCGCGGACCGTCCGAGCGTGGTGAACGCCGCGCTCGGCGCCGTCCGCAACCACCTCGGTCGGGTGCGCCATCTCTACGACGGCGCGCGCGTCGACATGCTCTGGGTCACCGAGTTCCCGATGTTCGTCCGCAGCGACGAGACGGGAGAGATCGGTGCCGCGCACCACCCGTTCACGATGATCCACGCCGACGACCTGGACCTCCTCGGGTCGGATCCGCTCTCCGTCCGATCGCGCGCCTACGACCTCGTCGTCAACGGCCGCGAGATCGGCAGCGGCAGCATCCGCATCACCGACCCGGTGATCCAGCAGCGGGTGCTCGCCGCACTCGGCATCGACGCCGACGAGGCGCAGCGCAAGTTCGGCTTCCTGCTCGAGGCCTTCGAGTACGGTGTGCCACCCCACGGCGGCTGGGCCGGCGGCATCGATCGCATGGTCATGGAAGGGCTTGGCACCGACAACATTCGCGACGTGATCGCGTATCCCAAGAATCAGCAGGCCCAGGAGCCGATGACCGATGCGCCTGCCCCGGTCGACCCCGGCCAGCTTCGCGACCTGGGCATCGGCATCCTTCCGACCACGCGGACGCCGTGAGCCCGGGGCTCGGCCTCGCGATCCTCTTCGTGCTCATCGGCACATCGCTATCGGCGTTGGTGATGCCGCGGCGGAGCTCGGTCCTGCTCGCGTTTGTTCTCGCCGCCGCCGGTGTGGTCGCCGGCGAGCTCGTGGCCATCGCCGCAAGGACCGGGGGGCCACAACTCGGCGCGCTCCATCCGGTCGCCGACGCGCTCGGTGTCGTGCTCTTCGAGGTCACCGGCGCGGTGCTCGCGCCGGCGCGGCGCCGAAGCCCATAATCACCGAGTCGGCAATTCGGGAGGCTCGTTGAATGCGCGTTCCGTTCGGTAAGAAAGGGCTTGTGGCTACAGGCGCGGCGGTGACCGGTGCTGTCTTCTTCTGGCGCGTCCGGGCACGCCGCCGGGAAGAGGCGGAGGCACGCGAGTGGGAGGCCGAGATCGCCGGCGCGGTCGATGAGGGCCGCGCGGCCGGCGCGGCAGCCCCGACGGGGCCGTCCTCGGAGCCGTCCGGCGCCTGAACCCGGGTCCCGGCAGTTTCGGCGCTCGCCGCATGGGGTATGTGACAAGCGCGATGGGAACGGTTTCTGAGCTTCGGCTGCCGGCTGACCGCGAGCACATCCTGGTTGCCAAGCGAGCAGCCGGCGCGTTCGGATCGCTCGCCGGGTTCGACATGGATGCCATCGACGACCTGACCATCGCCGTAGCCCAGGCGTGCGAGAACGCAATCCGCTGCCTCGAGGGCTCCGGGTCGATCGCGGGCCAGGTGCGTATCGTCTTCAAGATGAGCGACACCGGCCTCGAGGTCACGGTCCGCAGCACGGTCAACCGTGAGGCCGAGCTCCGGGCTCGGGCCGAGCAGGCCGGGCTGGGGCGCGAGGGAGAGCTTGTCGCCGCCACCGACCTGGCGCTCCGCCTCATGGGGCTCTTTGTCGACGACAGCACGTATCGGGTCGACGAGCGAACTGGGAGCCTGCGCGTCCGGCTGACCAAATACAAGGCGTCGTGACCCCCTCGCCGGGTCGCGGCGACGGTGTGGCGACCCGCGAGCGAACCATTGCGAAGCCCGCGGAGACGGCTGAGCGCGCCGAGATGCGGCGCCTGTTGCGCGAGTTCAACAAGACGCGCGACCCCCGAATTCGCGAACGCCTCGTCGAGCTCAACAGCGACCTCGTCCATTACATCGCCCGCCGGTTCGCCAATCGCGGCGAGCCCCTCGAGGACATCGAGCAGGTCGGGTTCCTCGGCCTGATTCAGGCGATTGAGCGTTTCGACCCGTCGCTGGAGAACGAGTTCAGCACCTTCGCCACTCCGTCCATCGCCGGTGAGATCCGCCGCCACTTCCGCGACCGGTCGTGGGCGGTACGTGTGCCGCGGCGGCTCCAGGAGAACCTGGCGAAGGTGAACGCCGCCACCCAGCAGCTCCAGAACGAGCTGGGCAGGTCCCCGTCGGTCGCCGAGATTGCGGCGAAGATCGGGCTCGAGCCCGACCAGGTGCTTGCCGCGATGGAGGTCGCCCCTGCGCAGCACACGGTCTCTCTGGATGGCCCGGTGGGTGGCGGCGACGAGCCACTGACCCTTGGGGACCGGCTGGGGCTGTCCGACGACAACCTCGACCGCGTCGAGATGCAGGACGTCCTCGAGCAGGTGATGGCCCACCTCACGCCGCGCGAACGCAAGATCCTCGCGCTGCGATTTGTCGAACAATTGCCGCAAACCGAGGTCGCAAAACGGCTCGGTATTTCGCAAATGCACGTCTCACGATTGCAGCGCGCGGCAGTCGAGCACCTTCGTAAGGAGTTCGGAGCCGAGGCGCCCGTGTAGAATTCGACAACTTGCTGTCGAATACTTTTGCACGTGCTCAGCTCTGAGATCCGGGAGCGATTTCTTCGCTTCTTCGAAGAGCGCGGGCACTACCGGCTCGCGAGCTTTCCGCTCATTCCCCACGACGATCCGTCGCTTCTCTTCACTGTGGCCGGCATGGTGCCGCTGAAACCGTGGATCACCGGACAGCGCACTCCTCCGTCGCGCGACCTCGTCTCCTGTCAGAAATGCTTTCGTGGCGCCGGGCTGAAATACGACGACATGGCGTCGGTCGGTGACCCGACGCATCACACCTTTTTCGAGATGCTCGGCAACTGGTCGATCGGCCACTACTTCAAAGAAGGTGCGATCGATTACGCGTGGGAGTTCTCCACCAAGGAGCTGGGGCTCGACCCTGAACGTCTCTGGCCGAGCATCTACCCCGATGACACCGAGTCGGAGCGTCTCTGGGTCGAGCGGATCGGCGTTCCCCGCGAACGCGTCTCGCGATTGAGCGAGAACTGGTGGGCGGCCGGCCCGACCGGTCCGTGCGGCTACGACAGCGAGCTGTACTACGACTGGGGCGGCCCCTGCTCCTGCGGACGCACCGCCTGCACCCCGCAGGACGAGTGTGGGGGAGACCGCTTCGAGGAGTTCTGGAACCTGGTCTTCATGGAGTTCGACCAGCAGCCCGACGGATCCCGGCCGCTCCTGCCCAACCCGACCGTCGACACCGGACTCGGATTCGACCGGATCGTCGCGATCGTGCAGGGGGACCGGACCGGGTACGGCACCGACCACCTCGCTCCGCTCGTCGACGGCTTCAAGGCCCGGGCGGCCGCCGGCGCTGACGATCCGTCGCTGGAGCGCTCTTTCTATGTGCTCGCCGACCATCTCCGTGGCGCCGGATTTCTGATCTCCGCAGGCGTGCTGCCCGCCAACGAGGGCCGCGGCTACGTGCTCCGCCGGCTCGTCC